>NZ_CP004078.1:85000-385000 GCF_000612505.1 Paenibacillus sabinae T27 | reverse complement strand
GCGTAATCCTTCACTCATATCTCGCTTCTTCCGTTCCGGACAGCTCCTCTTTGCTCTACCATCTGACCATGACAATTGTACTTCACCCTCTTTTCGATTACTTCTGTAATCCCACTAGGCTATTGATGTATAGTGATCCGGTAGACGTCATAAGCTGACCGTGTTTGTACAGTTACGTAAATCCATTGGCCGGACACGGCATCGCTGATTTTCAAATGCGACGGGACGATCCCGTTTCGCCAGATCATCTTTTTCTTACGGGAATCGTAAACAGATATCTCTCTGACTTGGTCGTCCCATCCGACAGGAGTTAACTGGATCGTCAATTCTCCATCCCGCTGCGGCAAGTATGTATACTTCGTTTCTCTCGTTTGGCTTTGGCTATGGTCCAGTTCCATGTGCTCGATGCCGGGTTGAAGAACGATAGCGGAAGAAAAATCGAGATTCTTGTTTTGCGTCACCATCGATTTCATGATACCCAAAGTCGCGCCAATTAACAGGATTCCAGCCAGCACGGAAAGTGTAACAAGGAATGTTCTCCACCCTCTACTGTAGGTGTAAACGAGCAGCAAGTAGAGCGCAAAAAGCAACGTCCCCACTATGGCAATTCCGATGCCGAAGGCGGTGGCCAGCCCACTGAAATCGAAAAAACCACCGCCGCTCTTCTCCCCGCCTACCATAAGAGATAGTATCGACAAAACCAATACTAGAATGTAAAGCAACATAGCTAAGGAATATCTCTTTTTCATGCGCTTCCCGCTTTCTAAAATGTAGAACGTACAGAGGGACTTGTCTGATTAGTTTAATAACAGTCCATTCAGCAACTTGGCCGCTTCAGCCCGCGTCAGCGAAGCTTGGGGGTCAAGATCAACCAAAGGAGCCATCGTCTCGTTCACCCGCTCCCTCACTCTTTCGCTTGTGGACCAAGGCATACGTGTGAACAGCTTCGCGCCGAGTCCGGTATGGACGCCGCTCATCCCCTCCACCTGCGTATCAATACCCCACCGTAAACCGCGTCCCGATGAAATTCCCTTCCTCCAATTCATCGATAACCGCGGCGGCGTAATCCTGAATGCTGATCTCGCTTTTGCCGTTCTCGTCCACCACAAGGCGGTCCAGCCCGACACGGAACTGCCCCGTTCGCCGTCCCGGGGAAATCATCGCCGCTGGGCTGGCATAGGTGTACTCCAGGCCGGACTGCGCATAGATTTCATACGCATCGGCGTGAGCCGCCGCCAGCGGCCTGATTTCCTCCGGAAACTCCGGCGTATCCATCAGCCGCTCGCCCGAGTCCGTCTTCAGGCTCCCCGCGCCTCCAACCACAATTAGCCGGTTCACGCCGGCCGTCTTCAGGCCTTCAACCAGCGAGCGGGCGACTTCAAGAAGCTCGCCCTCCGCCCCGAATTCAGGGTCATAGGCGCTGATCGCTGCCTCGTGGCCCCCAGCTGCCCGCGCCACCTCTTCCGGTCGCAGCAGATCAGCGGGCAGCGTTAGCAGCCCGTTGTGCTGAATCTCCAGCGCCTCCGGCCGCCGGACCGCCGCCGTCACCTCATGCTTCCGCTTCAGTGCTTCTTCCAGAATGGCGCGGCCAATCGTTCCCGATGCGCCGAACAATACGATTTTCATATCCCTTTTCCCTCTTTCGGTTTTGTAAATTTTTCATACCCAGTCTTTCCTTCCTCGTTCATCCACTATTCGATGCGGGGCAACGCAAGAGTCATCCTCCGTGGATCAAGCGGCATATCGGGCATCCAACTATAACAACGGGAAAATGTCCCTCTATTTTTCTGAACTGGGACCTTTTTAAGACATTAGACGGAAAAACTCATTCTAATTTCTGCCATGAGGGTGAATTCCATAGCACCTGCCAGATTTAGATGGAGCTTTTCCCTTTTATCCGCATAGAACCTCGGCTTTGGGGCCAATTAGCTCCGCTTTTTCCGTCTATCTACAATGAACTTGAGATACGATTCCAAGTCCATCTTATATAATCCCCGCTTTTCTTCGCCTCTTCTAAACATTATCGCTTCCCCACATCAACCTACTCGGCTACTCCAAACATCAGCCCCGGTTTGTTCACAAGAAAAAGCTTCAGCGGCGCAAAAACATCCCCTGCGACCCCGGATGTACGGACACAAACCCGAACTTGGCGTACAGCTTCGCCGCTTCCCCGTCTGCGATGAGACTGACATAGGAAGGGACGGGCACCGTATCCAGAAAATCGCGGATTTCTTTCATGATCGCTTTTCCAAGCCCCTGTCCCTGCCGGGAAGGCTTGACGGCAATATCCGTGACTTGAAAGAAGCATCCCCCGTCTCCAATCACCCGTCCCATGCCGATAGTTTCACCGTTTTCTACCAGAGTTACCGCAAACAACGAGCGCGGTAAGCCAATCTCCGCCCCCTCCCGGCTCATCGGACTTAAACCCGCTTCCACCCTTAAGCTTAAATAGTCCTCAAGCGGCGGTGTCCCGCGGCGAATCTCGATCTTGCCTACCTTGTTCATTGTCTCCCCCGTTCCTTTCCCCAAATCGCAATTTATCTAAAGCCCATCTCTCAGGGCTCCATGACAAAAAAGCCTTTGTCTTTGCTCCATTCCACAAAAGCCAAAGCTTCTACGTTCCCGTATCCCTCGTCCCGCAGCCCTTTTTCCAGCCAGGCCCGATCCTTTCCGATTTTCCTCAGGTTGTCCTCCAGAATATCTCCGGCCTCTACGAGCGAATAGACAAAAGACGCCTCCACATGCGGCATCCCCAGGTCTTTCCTTCCCGGCATTTCGTAATCCGGCTTCTTGATCACGCTGAGCGAGCCGTTGTTCTCAAATATAGCATACGCTACTTCCTCCAGCGCAAAAATGTCCTTCTGCCGCAGCATCATCCGCAGCTGTCCGAAATCGAGCCGGTTCCGCTTCATTTCGTTCATGTCGATTTTGCCGTTGCAGATCAGGACGGAGGTTGACCCTTCCAGCGGGGCGCGCATCCGTTTGGCGTGCTGCGTCACTTTTTCGAAAAAATAGGACAATCCCCCCCACAGCACCAGCCCATAGACCAGTTGAAAATAACGCGCATCCTCCTGGTAAATGGTATTGCCAACAATTTCGCTAAGCATTAACGAGGAGACAAAATCGAAGGGGGTCAGCTGAGAAATCTCCTTCTTCCCGAGCAGCCGCGTCATTATCCATAAGCCGATGAAACCGGTAACCAGCTTGATCGTAATTAATTCATAATCCATATGGCGTTCCTCCTGCATGTTAATGACTCTCAACGAGTATTACCCAATTCGCCAAGCGGTTAAAATAACTCCACTCAGGAGGACGGCAACGGACGTAACCTTGTATCACTGCACGTTCTATGGAATAGTAATAATAAGGAAAGGTTGGTGAAGGAGATGTCTCCTTGGGGAAAACTGTTTAAATGGGGCACATTCGCTTACGAGGCTTTTCTGGCGCTTCCGATCATCGGCGGCGCATTCGTACTCGCCCATGCCTGGATGCCGCTTGGAATCGCATTTCTGCTGCATGCCGTTGCCATCGTCGTTCTGTACAATGAGCGGGGGCCCGTCGTCGGCAACGTCATCGGCGTCGTCACGTCCATTGTCGCCTTTATTCCGATCGTCGGTTGGATCATGCACGCCGTAACCGCCCTGGTTCTGCTGTTCGAAGGCATTTCAGCGTCGCGGCGCACACCCCGTTATTAACAAGGCCATATAATCGCAGATAGCGGCCCGCTCCCCTATCCCGGGAGGGGGCCGCTATCTGTCGGTTCCGAAACATTCAATTCAGGTTGCCCGCCCTATGCTTTGCGGGGACTTGCTGAGCTACCCTCGTCCCCCCGCGGCGCGGGCGTCGGAACGCCGGTTTCCGGCTTCCCCGCTGTGCCGTGCCGAAGCGTTCTCGAACCGTTTGCGCTCCGTCCGCTCCATCTGCACGATCTGCCCCTCATGAACCACGATATGCAGGGAGCCGAATTCCATATTGTCCAGAAGTCCCGCAATTCTCTCCAGCCAAATTTCATCCACCTTCAGCGGTTTAGCCATTCACCGTGCCCCCTCTTCATTCGGCAGCGGATTTACCGCTCCATTCATAATTCCTTGCTTTCCAACCACTATACTAAGATTTAAGGTAGCATGCCGTCCTATTATTTGTCAATGACTGGATTTGCGTTCCAGCCAACTTTTAAAGATCATTGTGACCAGCGCCAGCAGCAGAAGCAGCGAGGCCACCGCAAAGGACGCCGAGAACTGGTATTCGTTGTAGAGAATCTCCACATGCAACGGAAGGGTATTGGTCTCCCCCCGGATATGGCCCGACACGACCGATACCGCGCCGAACTCGCCCATCGCCCGCGCATTACACAGAATAATGCCGTACAGCAGGCCCCATTTAATATTGGGAAGCGTCACGCGAAGGAAGATCTGCCATCCCCGGGCGCCCAGTGTAAGGGCCGCTTCCTCCTCTTGAGTGCCCTGGTCCTCCATTAGCGGGATCAATTCGCGGGCCACAAACGGAAACGTGACGAACAGCGTGGCCAGCACGATTCCCGGAACGGCGAAGACGATTTTGATATCATGCGCGTCAAGCCATGGTCCGAACCAGCCGCGCGCACCGAAGACGAGAATAAACACGAGACCGCCGATAACCGGCGAGACGGCAAAGGGAAGATCGATAAGTGTAATAAGTACTCCCTTGCCGCGAAATTTGAACTTTGCTACCGCCCATGCGGCCGCGATGCCGAACACCGTATTCAGCGGCACGGTAATGGCCGCTACCAGAAGAGTCATCCGCAGCGCGGAAGCCGCGTCGGGATCTCTCAGCGCTTCCCAATATACGTTCCAGCCCTGCTTAAGGGCTTCAGTCAGCACAATGACCAGCGGAAGCACGATCAGCCAGAGCAGCACCAGCCCGGCGGCGCCAATCAGAAGCCATTTGATCGCGGGCGATTCGTTCACAGCGGCCGAAGGTGCCGCTGCCTGCCGCCGTCCGGCGCGAAGCGGAACTGTTCCTGCCATCCTTATTCCTCCCTTACATTTTCAGTGTATTAGCTTTAACGCGACGACCTCCGGGTCCAGCGCTGGAGCATATTGATTACAAGAAGCATCAGGAAGGAAATCAGCAAAAGCAGCAGCGCCACGGCTGTCGCTCCGGCATAATCATACTGTTCCAGCTTCGACATGATCAGCAGCGGGGCGATCTCCGTCCGCATCGGCATGTTACCCGAGATGAATACAACCGAACCGTACTCGCCGATCCCCCGGGCAAAGGCCAGAGCAAAACCGGTGAGCAGAGGTGGAACGAGATCCGGCAGAAGCACCTTGCGGAAGATCCGCCAGCGTCCGGCCCCCAGAGTCGCCGCAGCCTCCTCCGTGTCCTTCTCCATATCCTCCAGAACGGGCTGAACGGTGCGTACGACGAAGGGAATCCCGATGAACATCAGCGCCAAAGTAATTCCCAGCGGCGTAAACGCCACTTTGAGGCCGAGGGGCTCAAGCAGTGAGCCGATCCAGCCGTTAGTGGAGTACAGCGCGGTGAGCGATACGCCCGCTACCGCCGTCGGCAGCGCGAACGGCAGATCGATCAGGGCATCGAATATTCTTTTGCCCGGAAACCGGTAGCGCACCAGCACCCATGCCATCAGCAGACCGAACAGAGTGTCCGCAAATGCGGCCGCCGCCGCCGTGGTCAGACTGACCCGGTAGGAAGCGAGGACCCGGGGGTCGCTCGCTACCGACCAAAACTTCGCAAAGTTCAGTCCGGTGGAATTGAACAGCAGCGCCGATAGAGGGATGAGCACTACAAGACTCAAGTATAAAATGCTGTATCCCATCGTCAGGCCAAATCCTGGCAGCACGCCACGCTGTGTTCCTTTAGCAGTGACATTCATCGATTGTTCATCCTTTCTTCGCCTTCGGCTCCGTTTGGCCGATCAGCACCGCACAGCTATTTTGCTTCAATTGATCCCTTATTTGCCCGGTACGTAGATCTTGTCGAAGACGCCGCCGTCGTTAAAGTGCTTCTCCTGAGTCTCTTTCCACGTGCCGAATTTGTCGGCCAGCGTGAAGAGCTTGATGTCCGGGAACTTGTCTTTGAATTGCTCCTTGACGCTGTCAAGCGTCGGACGGTAGTAGTTCTCTGCGGCGATTTTTTGTCCTTCTTCAGTGTACAGATATTTCAGATAGGCATCGGCTACCTCGCGGGTGCCCTTCTTGTCAACCACTTTGTCAACCACGGCTACCGGAGGCTCGGCCAAAATACTCTCAGAAGGATAGACAATATCGAATTTATCCTTGCCCAGCTCGTTCACGGACAGGTAAGCTTCGTTCTCCCAAGCGAGCAGCACATCGCCGATTCCGCGCTCTACGAAGGTTGTTGTCGAACCGCGTGCTCCGGTATCCAGTACGGGCACATGCGTATACAGGTTCTTGACGAACTCTTGAGCCTTGGCTTCGTCATTATTGTTATGATCCAGCGCATAGCCCCAAGCGGCCAGGTAATTCCAGCGTGCTCCGCCCGAGGTCTTCGGATTCGGAGTGATAACCTCTACGCCGTCCTTCAGCAGATCCGGCCAGTCCTTGATGCCTTTCGGATTTCCTTTGCGAACGAGGAATACGATGGTCGAGGTGTAAGGAGAGCTGTTATGCTCATATTTGCTCTGCCAGCCTTCATTGATCAGACCCGCCTTTTGCAGCGCATCGATATCGTATCCGAGGGCCAGCGTTACGACGTCGGCTTCCAGACCGTCCTGTACGGCGCGGCTTTGCTTGCCGGAACCGCCATGCGACTGCTTGATCGTTACCTTCTGTCCGTTCTCTTTTTCCCAATATGCGGCAAAAGCTTTGTTATAGTTCTCGTACAATTCACGCGTAGGATCGTAGGAGACGTTCAGCAGCTCCACCGGCTCCTTCGATTGGGTTGGGGCAGCCGAAGCCGCAGGCGCTGTGCTGGCCGACGCCGCAGGCGCGGCAGAAGATGCCGCTCCGTTCTCTGCACTGTTATTGCTTCCGCAAGCGGTCAGACCCGCCGTCAGCAGCAGTGTAAATCCTGTTAACAATCCCTTTTTCAAGCCTTTTCTCATTTCAATTCACTCCCCCGTTTTGAATAGACCCGTTAATAAAGACAGAGGAAACCCGTTTGCCCGCAAACCGCTAACAGCAGCTGCGTTCCTTGCCGCGGATTCCTCTGTATGTACGGCAAGTATAAATTTTTATTATTCCTACCTAAATAGTAGGTTATGAACATATAATAATGACCTCCCGTCTACTTGTCAACCATTTATTTCGCATGCCAAATCCTGCAAGTCCCCTTGTCAGACTTAAGGCAAACAGACTATGATGGCTACATCTTATTGGAGTAACCGCAGGCTGGGAGTGCCGGGGGGAGATGAGAATGGAATTACAATTGGGACGCCCGC
Organism: Paenibacillus sabinae T27; assembly: GCF_000612505.1. Lineage (NCBI taxonomy): Bacteria > Bacillati > Bacillota > Bacilli > Caryophanales > Paenibacillaceae > Paenibacillus > Paenibacillus sabinae. Next base: position 377,595 of record NZ_CP004078.1, on the reverse strand, counting down.
CCGTGCCGGAAAGACCCGGGGGGCTCAGAACCGTTATTCATACACTGGGGCGCAGAATAAACGAAACTTACCGTTTCGACACGTTAATATGGCGTACAGGCATTGCCGGGCCATGGATGGCAAGCTTCGCAGCGGTTGCGGCCGCGATGCTTGGAAGTCCGACCGGGCTTGGCAAGCCGGCGGATCTGCTGCTGGCCGCGGGAATCGCCACAGCTCTGCTGGCTGCCGCCGGCCATCTCGCCGCTGCGCTGTTTGCGCTTGCGGGTCTGCGGCTTCCGCGCCTGTTCACAGGCTGTCTGCTCGGCAGCGCGGGAATCGTCATGGTCATTCTCTGCAATGCCCATGTCGCTCCCGCCGCCTCTGCCGTCATCGCGGGAGCCGCCGCGGCACTCGGCGCGCTGGCCGGCGCCGCCGCCGGTCTTGTGCGGACGGGGAGAATCGTGCCGGGACTGCTGCTCCTGGCGGCATTGTCCTCCCTTCCGTTCATTCCGGCCGGCGGATTTCCGCTTCCGGACGCAGCCGACCGGGACAGTACGGAAGCAGGCGTCCTTGCTGCAGACACCGGCGCTTCCGCAGCAGTTGTTAAGCTTGCAGCAGCCAATCCGGGAGCACCGGGCGCGTATGCCTACCGGAGCTTCACTTATGCCGGCGGAAGCGACCGGCACCGCGCCGAATACGGGAAAGCGGCGGCGGTCCTTTCTTCTTCGGTGAACGCTTCTTCCTATATAAAGAAGTGGCCCCCGCTGCGCAAGCTGTTCTGGGGCTTCGGTCCGGAATCGCTGCCGCTCAACGGGCGGGTATGGATGCCCGAGGGAAACGGCCCTTTTCCGCTTGTGCTGATTGTGCACGGCAATCATATGATGGAGGACTTCTCCGACGGAGGCTATGCCTACCTCGGAGAACTGCTGGCCAGCCGGGGCTTTATTGCCATTTCGCTGGACGAGAACTTTCTGAATTATTCCGTCTGGTCCGGCATACCGGAGGAGGACTACAAGCTGCGCGCCTGGATGATTCTGAAGCATCTGGAGCAGCTTGCCGGTTTCTCGGATAAGCCGGGCAACCCGTTTTATAACAAAATCGACTTTGCCGAAACGGCGCTGATCGGGCACAGCCGCGGCGGTCAGGCTGTCGCCATGGCGGCGGATGCCCAGCGCTGGTTCAAAGGCGATCCCGTATTGGAAACGGTCAGCCGGTTCCATATTTCGGCGGTGGCCGCGCTGGCTCCTACCGACCAGACGGTCGGCGGCGGGCAGGCCCGTCTTCGGGACATCAGCTATATGACCCTTCAGGGAGCGCGGGACGGGGATGTGCATGATTTCTACGGAGACCGGCAGTATAACCGTTCGGTGTATTCCGGCCATACGGATGCGTTCAAGACTTCGCTGTATATCGGGGATGCGAATCACAGCCAGTTCAACAGCGACTGGGGCATGTACGATCTGGCGTTTCCGACCGGATTGTTCCTGAGCCGAAGCCGCATCATGGATGGAGAAGAGCAGCGGCAGATCGCCAAGGTGTATATCTCCGCTTTTCTGGAGGCGGCGCTGCACGGAAGGAAGGAGTATGCCGGACTGTTCCGGGATTATCGCCGCGGACTGGAGTGGCTTCCCAAGGAGACTTCCTACTTCAACCGCTATCAGGATGGCGGATTCAGAGGCATCGCGGACTTCGAAGAGGACCGGGACAAGACGACGGCGGGCCAAATCGGCACCATATCGGCGGCCGGACTGCACTTCACCGAGGAGACGGCCAAAGACCGCGAGGGAGAAGGCAAAGGGACGTTCGGGGCATTTCTGGAACGCGGGGCGGATGACACCGGAGAAGCCTTCTACCGAATTTCGTTGAAGGCTGGACCGGCCGCGGACGCCGCGCTCTACGGAGCGGATGGCCTTTCCTTCTCCATGGCCAATCGCAACGCGGGTTCAGGCTCCGGCTTGGCGCCGCAGGTGGAGGTCGAACTTGCCGACCGATCGGGCAATAAGGCGCGGCTGCCGCTGACAGCGGTAATGCCGCCCCTGCCGCTGCCCAAGACGCAGTTCGCCCGGACAGCCTGGCTGGAGAAGCGGATCAGCGACGGCAAATACGGCAAGCCCTCGGAAGCGGTCTTTCAGACGTATGAGCTGTCGTTCAGCCTGTTCCGGGAGAAGAATCCTTCCTTCAATCCGGCGCAGCTCGCGCAGATCGCTTTCTATCTGCTCGGCGGCACAGACGCCGTTATGCTTGACGATATCGGTCTTTATTCGAGCGGAACTCATCCTTCCCTCATACAAACAGCCTTAATCCGAAATGAACCGGATTAAGGCTGTTTGCTAAATCCTGCGGATTAGAACGCCGCTTGCGCTTTGACGGTATCCCAGGCTCCGAGCTGCGGTTCCTTGCCAAATCCATTTCTGTCCCCCAATGCAGCAAGCAATGCTCTATGCTCCACTTCGCTGACTCCAGCGAGTTCAAACTGGCCGTTCTGCAAACGATGGGCTGCTGCGGGATCTTTCATCAATACTTGAATGATTTCCTTTAACATGGACAATTCCCCCAATCGATGATTTCGCTCCGGTCTATTCGGACAGGGCGATGATACGGTTCTTCCAGTGAGCGTCAATCTCCAGCTTGTCTACCAACTGCAAATAATTGTAGCCATGCGTTCTCATCCGAACAGAAGTATAGAGAAAAGTGCCCGTCCGCTCTATAGCTCTTTCGAATTCCTCCCGGCGGTGACTGATCTCCTCCGCCTTGAGGCGTCCCTCAAAGTAGTCCGCTATCCATTGATCCTCTTCCGCGATAAACTGAAGCAGATACAGGGTGGACAGCGTCTTCTTGCGGTTCTTAAAATCGCTTCTTTCCCAGTCCAGGAGATCACGGATATCATTCTTGATCTGATCGGCGATGCCAAGCTCTTCGGCATAATCCCTGACCCGCTCGTTCCACTCGCCGGTGGCCAGCAGCGTGCCGATCATACAGGCGGCCACCACAAATCCGGCCGACTTTTGCTTAACCATGCGGAGATAGTCCTCTTCGCTCCCGATATCGTTGAGCAGATCCGTCGTTTGTCCATTAATCGCCGCAAGGGTCTGGGTGTTCAGAAATTGCACAGCCTTGTGAACCACTTCCATAGGGAAATCGCCGGTAAGCATCATCTGCTGGGAAACGAGCGTCAGCCCAAAGGCAATGTTGAGCACCATTTCCGGACTCATCCGGCTCCATGCCGTCAAGCTGTTGTCCTTGTCCTGAAGATCGTCGATGATATCCGCGCTGAGGATCATCAGTTCAACTGCTGCGGCCGCCCGATAAATGGCATGCCCCGTACCGCCGAATGCATGGAAGTGAAGCACGGTCAGCTTGCTGAACGGCAGCTTCCCCCTCAGCTTCTCTTCGACACAGGCCATGGCCTGCTCGTACAAATGCGGTTCGACAAAATAGGCGCGCAGGCCTTCCCCGATTTCCTTACCCACCGATTCCGCAAAATCGTCCATCCTATCCCCCTTATTATCAGATATGGAAAGCGACAAGGATCTTGTCAGGAATACATATTCGCCCTTTCTTTTCCATATCCTTCAATATTTTTGCAGCCTGATAAAAAAATTTTTCGACATGCCGCAGCAGCCGGCAGACGGTTATTTCAGCGGCGCAATGCATACCGGCGAAGGCACTTCCAGCTCATAGCCCGTCGGAATCAGCCTGCCGTTCTCACCGTCGATTGTAAACGACGTAATGTTGCCGCTATTCTGATTGGCCGCCAGCAGTAGGTCTCCGGCAATGGCGAAATTGCGCGGCACCCGCCCGCCGGTGCTCTGCCAATCCATCGCCTTCGGCAACCCGGAGCTTTCATCGATATGGAACAGCACGATGCTGTCATGCCCGCGGTTGGATACGTACAGAAATCTGCCGCATGCCGAGATATGGATATCGGCCGCGGTATCGCCGCTTCCCGCGGCGTACTGCTCCGGCAGGGTGGACAGATGCCCGAGCACTTCAAGTTCCCCGGATTGCCCGCCTACGGCAAATACCGTTACGGTACAATTCAGCTCATTCGCGCAGTACAGCCACTTGCCGCTCGGATGGAATACCAGATGCCGGGGGCCGGCACCTTTCGGAAGCACCGCTTCATGGTGCCTTGCCAGTTCTCCATTCTCATAAAAGTAGCTCACGATCCGGTCGATACCGAGATCGCAGACCAGCACCCGCCTTCCGCTGCTCGCCGGGGTTACGGAATGAGGATGCGGCGCTTCCTGCCGGTCTTGACGGAAGCCCTTGCCGGCATGCCTCACCTGAGAGGACATTTCCCCGAGCGAACCGTCTTCCTTCACGGGGAAGGCATTGACGTTGCCTCCGGAATAGTTGGAGACAAACACATAATCCCCTTCCGGACTGACGGAGACGTAGCAGGGTGCTCCGCCCTCTGTCCGCCGGCTGCCGAGCAGGGACAGCTCCTTCGTTTCGGGATCGACGGTGAAGGCGCTGACCTCTCCGTCCTCTTTTTCGCTGGCGGCATACAGCACATTCTCTGCGCGGTTCAACGTTATGTATGACGGATTCTCGATTCCCGCAGTCCCCCGGATAATCCTCATTTCTCCGCTGCCGGGATTCAGCCCGCATAAGTAAATGGACGGATGCTCTGCAGAGCTGTAAGTTCCGACATAAAACAACATTTCATCTGGACGTTTCACGGCAGCATCTCCTTTTGTAGCAAGTGTGGGATTCAGCATGATCCGAAAGCTCTAAGGGAGCGGATCTCCACCCTTTATTACCCTTTCCCAAGGGAAAATTACCCGGTTTTCCGGACATTTTTTTCCGCTTCAACTATTGGCTATGACGGCCTTCCTTCCTGCATTTCGTCAAAATTTGACACCTGATTTAAACCTTCCGCACAAGGTTAATAGTTAGCATCCAAGACAATAAACTTAAAGGAGCTGAAGCAAAATGAGTTTCATTTGGATGCTTATTGTCGGCGGTATCATCGGTTGGCTGGCAGGTCTGATTATGGGCAGAGATATTCCGGGAGGCATTATCGGCAACATTATTGCGGGTATCCTCGGTTCTTGGCTGGGCGGTTTCCTTGGCGATTGGGGCCCTAAAGTCAGCGACTTCTACGTTCTGCCGTCCCTGATCGGAGCCATCGTTCTGATTGCGATTGTCAGTCTGGTCATGCGTTCCATGGGCGGACGAACCCGTTCCTGATCCTTTACCTTTTGAAGCCGCGCGTTTGACGCGAAGCTTATAACGACTTATATTTCAATCAGCCGCTCGGTTTGCCGCCGGGCGGTTTTTTGCCATACATACTCCTGCTTCGGCGCTCTCTCGCCTAAGGGCGGGCGTTTAGGCGACCCGGAGCATTTCTGTTATAATATGTGCATAACGCGCGCAATCTACTATTTTTTTCAGAGAGGAACGTGAATCATGGGCAGCATCAATCCGTCGTTTCTGCATATCGGCTCCACCGTGGGCGCGCTGCTTATGGCGCTAATGGTTATTTTTATCCGATTAAAGGCGAGCGACCGCCCCGTTACCATCCGCAAAATCCTCATTCCGCCGCTGGGCATGTCAACCGGCTTCTTCATGTTCGTCGTTCCCGAGGTCAGAGTTTCCCTGTGGTGGGCGCTTGCCGCTTTTCTTGCGGGATGGTTCATATTCGCTTATCCGCTTATAAAGACAACCACCTTTCATGAAAAAGAAGGGCTTATTTACGCCCAACGCTCCAAAAGCTTCATCCTTGTTCTGCTCGGACTGCTTCTGGTGCGCACGCTGCTGCATGAATTCATCGACCGCTACATCTCGATTCCGCAGTCGGGCGGGCTGTTCTTCATTCTGGCGTTCGGCATGATCGTGCATTGGAGAGTGTTCATGCTCAGGAGGTACAGTTCGCTCGTTCCGCAGTAAGCACGGGTTTCGCAGAAACCTCTCCCGCTCTGCCGTGGGATTTCAGCTCCGCCTTTGACCCAAGGCCGCGTCCCTCCGAGGAGAGGCGCTGCTGCCCTATATGCAATCATCGTCCGCATGCTGGCCATGCGGTTTTTTTGCATCTTTTTTCTTAGGGAAGGTTCCTGCAAAAAAGCAAACGGCGAAAGGAACGCATGTACCTTTTTTCACCCATGTCAGGTAACTTACCCACGAATGAGGTAAAATAAAAATACGGACCGAGTCTTTTGACATTGAAGACTTTGCGCACTTTAAGGAGAGAGCGAGGATGGGCTAATGAAAAGCAAATCAAGAAAAGTGGCGATCGTCGGTTCCGGGAATGTCGGCTCCAGCTGCGCCTATTCCATGGTCAATCAGGCGATTTGCGATGAAATCATGATGGTGGACCGCACCTACGACCGCGCGATGGCTCAGGCGCTGGATCTTTCGCATTGTGTGGATTTTATGGGTACCAGGACCAAAGTATACGCCGGGACGGCAAGCGACTGCGCCGGCATGGATATCGTAATCTTGACGGCGGGAGCCAATCCGAAGCCTGGACAGACGCGGCTGGACGTGCTCGACGACGCAGCGACCATCACCCGAAGCATTGTAACTCCGATCGTGGAGAGCGGGTTCGACGGCATTTTTGTCATCGCGGCCAACCCCGTTGATATCGTGACTTATCTCGTCTGGCAAATATCCGGATTTCCGCGCCACCGGGTCATCGGGACGGGAACGTCCATCGATTCGGCACGGCTGAAGACGCTGTTGTCCGAGGTGTTCTCCATCGATCCCCGCAGCGTGAATGGCTACGCACTTGGCGAGCACGGCGAATCGCAGTTTGTGGCCTGGTCGCATGTGACGATTGGCGGCAAGCCGATTCTGCACATTCTGGAGCAGCACCGCGAGCGGTTCAAGCATCTGGACCTCAGCGATATCGCCCGCAAGACAAAGGATGCCGGATGGGAGATCTTTACCCGCAAGGGCTCGACCCATTTCGGGATCGGCAGCGCGCTGGCGTATATCGCCCGGTCGATTCTGAACGACGAGCATAAAATCATTGCCGTTTCTGCCATTCTGGACGGAGAGTACGGGCAGAATGGCACCTGTACGGGCGTGCCCGCCATCATTGCCGGCGACGGCATTCAGGAGCTGCTGGAGCTGAACCTGAATGAGGAGGAGTCCGCCAAATTCACCAATTCCTGCGACATTATCCGCCGCGGCATCGAGAGTGTGAGCCTGAACTAAAAAGCTTCCGCGCTCGACTGGGCCGAGCCGGGGAAAGCCCCGCAAACATGCCGAAGTGTCCCAAAGTCCAGAAGGGGGGCTTCGTACACCAAGGCTGGCTGGAGCGGAATGAACCAAACAGTATGCGCCAAACAGTATGCGCCAAATAAGAAACCGCCTGATATGGATTGAGATATCCGTATCAGGCGGTTTGTTCTTTCGCGGCTCTTATCCCCGCGCTCCATCTGCGGAAGCCGGCGCGCGAAGGGCCCGCATGCTGTTAAGCACCGCAAGCACCGTCACGCCGACATCGGAGAAGACCGCTTCCCACATCGTCGCAATGCCGAACGCTCCAAGCAGCAGAAAGACCGCCTTGATTCCGAGCGCGAACCAAATATTCTGCCAGACAATCGTCCGGGTCTGGCGGGCGATGCCGATGGCCGCTGCAATCTTGGACGGCTCGTCGGTCATAATGACGATGTCCGCCGCCTCGATGGCGGCATCCGATCCCAGCCCGCCCATGGCAATCCCGACATCCGCCCTGGCCAGCACGGGCGTATCGTTGATGCCGTCGCCGACAAAGGCGATTTTCTCCCGGCCCGTCTTCTCCGACTCCAGCCGCTCGATTCTTTCCACCTTGTCCTGGGGAAGCAGCTCGGCGTGGATTTCGCCGACGCCCAGCCGCTTGCCCACATCCTCGGCCACTGCCAAAGCGTCGCCGGTGAGCATCACCGTCTTCCGGACGCCGATTTGGCGAAGAGCGGTCAGCGCCCGGACGGCATCCTCCTTGATTTCATCGGCGATGACAAGGCTTCCGGCATATTGGCCGTCCACGGCCAGATGCACGATGGTGCCCGCCCCGCCCGGCTGCCGGAAGGCGATGCCTTCCCGCTCCATCAGCCGAGCGTTCCCGGCGAGCACGGTCCGGCCTTCGACGGCCGCCCGAATGCCGTGGCCGGAAATTTCACGGTAGTCAGAGACGGAATTCCCGGCAATGCTTCCGCCGTAGGCCGCAACGATCGATTCGGCGATCGGGTGGCCGGAATGGCTCTCCGCATAGGCGGCCAGCCGCAGCAGTTCGTCCTCCGTCATCCCCTCCGCCGGATAGATACCCGTGACCTTGAACTGGCCTTTGGTCAGCGTGCCCGTTTTGTCGAACACGACGGTCTTGACGTCGTTCAGTGCCTCCAGGTAGTTGCTTCCTTTGACCAGGATGCCGCTTCGCGAAGCTGCTCCGATGCCGCCGAAGAAGCCGAGCGGAATCGACACAACGAGCGCGCAAGGACAAGAGATGACGAGGAAGACCAGCGCCCGGTAAATCCAGTCGGAGAAGGTCGCTCCAGGGATCAGCAGGGGAGGAACCACGGCCAGCAGCGCGGCCGTAATGACGACAACGGGTGTATACCCGCGGGCAAAACGGGTAATGAAGTTCTCGGTCTTGGCCTTGTTGTTCGACGCATTCTGCACCAGCTCCAGAATTTTGGAGACCGCGGATTCCGCAAACGTCTGGGTGACTCTTACGGCGACGACGCCGTTTTTGTTAATAAACCCGCTCAGCACCGTGCTTCCCGGCTCGGCTGAACGCGGCACCGATTCGCCCGTCAGCGCCGAGGTGTCCATCATCGCGCTCCCCTCAATCACCGTGCCGTCGAGCGGAACCTTCTCGCCCGGCTGGACGACGATAATCTCCCCGATCTTTACCTGCCCGGGAGGAACGATCTCCGTCTCATCCCCGATCCGCAGGCGCGCCGTTTCCGGCCGGATGTCCATCAGCGCCGTGATGGAACGCCGGGAACGGTTCACCGCCAGCCCCTGGAACAGCTCGCCGACCTGGTAGAACAGCATAACGGCAACGCCTTCCGGGTACTGGCCGATCGCGAACGCCCCAATGGTCGCCAGCGCCATCAGGAAGTTCTCGTCGAAGACCTGCCCCCGTACGATATTTCTCGCGGCCTGCCAGACTACATTTCCGCCCGCCGCCAGGTAAGCAAGCAGGAAGAGGCCAAACTCCAGGTAACCGCCGGCAGGAATCAGATATGCGGCAGCGGCCAGCGCCGCGCCGATCCCGAGGCGCAGCAGCGTTCGCAGCGTCTCTCCCTCGCCATGGCTGTGCGAGTGCCCGTGCGCGTGGCTGTCCGCGAGAGCATGCCCGTGTTCATGCGGAGCGGCATGGTCATGATTATGGTCGTGCCCGGATTCACGGGCCTCTGCGTCATGCGTATGGGGGCGGGAAAGCGCCGCTGCGCCGCCGGCGTTTTTTTCCAGCAGCCGCACATGAGGTTCCATTGAAGTCACGGTCCGCTCGACCTGCGCGATGCCGGTATCCGGAAAGCTTTCGTCCGTTTCCATCGTCAGCGTCTTCGTCGCAAAATTGACCGAACAGGAAGCGACTCCTTCCAACTTGCTCACCTTATTCTCAATTTTCATCGCACAGTTCGCGCAGTCCAGACCTTCCAATATCCATTGGCGTTTGACCGTCGGCTCCATCGTACTCAAACTCTCCAGCCCCTTCCGTAACGCTTACGATTAATATATGAGCAACTGTTCATATGTTCTTATCGCCATTATATTCCTCATCTTCACTGGATGTCAATCGGTAATGGACACTTGACGGCGATGAAATTTCGGGTAGAATAAATATATCAACTAGATATATCTAAACGATATAAAGAGGTGCGATATGCTCGAATATGTTCTCTTGGGAATGCTGATGGAAGGCCAAATGAGCGGCTATGATTTGAAGAAGACGATCGACAGCACAGTCGGGCATTTCTATGCGGCAAGCTTCGGGAGCCTTTATCCCGCTTTGAAGCGGCTGGCGGACAAGGGGTATGTATCCGTGTTTGAAACCGCGGACAGCAAGAACAAGAAGCTGTACTCCCTGCTGCCCGAAGGGAAAGAAGTGTTTCTCAAATGGCTGGAGGAGCCGCAGACGGCAAGCCGCGAGCAGCTTATCCGGATTTTCTTTTTCGATTATTTGGATAAGGATGTCCGGTTGCGGCGTCTGCAGGAGTACCTGTATACCGCCGAGCATGAGCTTCACGCGCTGGAAGCCGTGCAGTCCATAGTGGCCAAGGAACTGGCCGGGATAGAGCACCCGGAAGACTATTATTACCGTGTGTCGGTGCTCGGATATGGCCTTAGCCATATACGGATGCAGAAGCAGTGGATCAAGGATATTATGGAGAGGAAGGATTTAGGACATGTCAAATCAGGAAGTTAAACGGACCTTTTCACAGAAACACCCCGTGCTCGCCGTCGTGATTATTGAAGCGCTGCTGTTCCTTGCCGTATTTGCGGCCGGAGCTTACGCAACGATCAGGCAGCTCAGCGTAAACGCGCCGGTGCTGATCTCCTTCATTCCGATTGCGGTGGTACTTGCCATTTATTTTTCCGTAAAAAAGAAATGGGGGTTCTACGGGTTTCGCAGTCTGCGCAGCATTCCCAAACCGGATCTGGTATATTATGCGCCGCTGCTGGCTGTGCTCGCCATAAACGCCCTGAAGGGCTTCCGGCCGATTTCCGTCTCCGAGGTACTGTTCTATCTCCTGTTCACCCTGCTAGTGGGGTTCGTCGAGGAGAGCATTTACCGCGGCTTGATTCTGAACATTCTGCTGCCCAAGGGAGTCAAAACGGCCGTTCTCACTTCATCCATCCTGTTCGCCGTCACCCATATTCTGCGGGTTCTTTCCGGGCAGAGCGCATTTCAGACTGTCCTCCAAATCGTCTATGCCCTGCTGATCGGCGGCGCTCTGGCCCTTCTGATGGTTCGGGGCCGCAATATTTGGCCGCTCATCCTGTTTCACTTTCTACATAACTTCATCCAGTTTGTCGGCAACGACAACAGCGACGCCTACCTCGGCTACGACCTGGCGATTCTGGCATTTCTTGCGTTGTACTGCATATGGCTGGCTCTGAGCTTGAAAAAAACGCCCGTTCCCACAACGACGGAACAAAGCTTCAACTAAATAGGCAGTTAGGCGAAAAAACGGCAGGAGACGAAAAGTCTCCTGCCGTTTGGCTTAGGGGTGTGCCATCTATTCATGTCGGATATGCTCGTGCGTCTGCAGGAAAATCTGCTCGACATGCGCGTCATTCAGTGAATAATATACGGTCTTGCCTTCCTTCCGCCGCTTCACGATCCGCAAATTCCGCAAATAGCGAAGCTGGTGGGACACCGCCGACTGGCCCATGTCCAAAATAGTCGACAAGTCATGCACGCACAGCTCCTGACGGGACAATGCGTAAATCAGCCTGACCCTTGTCGGATCGCCGAGCGCCTTGAACAGCTCCGCCATCTTGTCGGTCGTCGTCCTTTCCGGCAGGGTCAACCGGATATGCTCGAGCGAAGTCTCCGAGCCGTTACAGGTATTGTCGCATTCTTCGATAGCCGCCGGTTTCATCTGCTTCGCCTCCTTGCGGCAAGGTCCTTGTCGTGTCGCTTCCGGCTGCCGCATTCTTAGACCATTATAAGAAAAAAAGAGGGCAAATGTCCATCGGCCGGACCTGACGGGCTGTGGCCGAAGGCCTGTTCTGCTGCCGGGCGAAACGGCGGAGACGGCAAAAGGACAGGCTCAAGGCCGCCATCCAAGCGGGTTGTGCTTTACCGGCCTGATCCTGCGGGTCACACCGCTTTGCGCCGGAAAGACAGCAGGCCCGCTGCAAGAAACAGGGCGAAGCTGCCCAGCACGACGATCAACAGGCTCTTAAGCGGCAGATTGAACGCTCCGTACCCCGCCTGCCCATGCGGAATCATGGCCAACATCGGCTGTACCCACGGGTAATACGGGCCATAGGTCGCTGAGTTCGCAATCAAAATATTGGGCACCGTGAAGCTGACGTTCAGCGCGAGCGGCGCGGCGAAGCTGCTCCACGCCTGGGAAACGGCCAGCTGGAGCGCGGCCAGCGGCAGACAGGCCGTCCAGCTTGCCGCGCAGGCTCCCAGGATCATCTCCCATGGAACGGGAGTCCCGATTCCCCGGAACACCCCTGTTCCAATCACCGCAGCTGCGAAGATGACCTGGGTAGCCGCCAGTAGAACAGCCGCCATTGCGAACTTGGCGAGGTATACAGCGGTCCGTGAAACCGGCAGCGCCAGCAGCGCCTTCCAGCCGCCGTCCAGATGCTCGTGGCGGCACAGCATAGCGGTGTACAGGCCGGACAGGATCGGCAGAAATAAGGCGGCGTGAAGCATCGACATGACGGCGAGCAGAACGGTCCAGTCCGGCTTTCCTCCGGCCGGGGAGGAGGCGAACATCCCGATCAGCACCGCCGCAGCGGGGCTCGCCGGGACAAGCAGCCAAATATAAGAACCGGACAGCTTCAGCCTTTCGGCCGACCATATTCTCAGGAACATCTTCATGCCGTCAGTTCACATCCTTCCTGGCGAAATGCGCAGCTCCCGGCAGCAGCACCAGCAGGCCCAGCGCAAGTCCCGCAGCCGCAAAATAAAGGCGATGCGGACCGGTCCACGCCATGTACGGCCAGTTGATCGGCAGCCACTCTGAAAGGGTCGTCGTAAAAGGCGACACAATGGCGCAGATGACGCCGATCGAAACCGGCAGCGCCTGATTCCGGAAGGCCAGCGACAGCCAGAGCTGAAGGGCGGTAAAAGGCATCACGGCGGCAAAGGACAGAAAGCCGATGCGCAGAATGCCATAGACCGGTATCGCGGAAGCTCCGAACCCGAAGCTCAGCCCAAGCGCCGTCACGAATCCGGAGAGCAGCAGGCAGGATACGGCCAGCAGCAGCAGGCACAGCAGCAGCTTGGAGGCAAATACCGTTATGCGGGAAACCGGCAGCGCCAGAAGCTGCTTCCACGCGCTCGTCTGATGCTCGATATTGGCCATCAGGGAACAGACCAGTGTTCCTCCGAGAAAAAGTGCCATCGGGACGAACAGCGCGGTATTGTCCAACAGGCCGCCCCATAAATCTTCGGCGTATCTCTTCTTCATATAGTCGAAACGGAGTCCGTAATTGAGCGCCTGCATGGCCGCAAGACCGAGCGGGCCTGCAAGGATTAGAAGCCAGAGACCCTTGCCCCGAATTTTCAGCCAATCGGCCGCAATTACCTTACCCATTACTGTCCCTCCCCTTCGACAACCTGCAGGAAGAGCTCCTCAAGAGACTGCCGCCGCTCCTCTACCCGGTAGATGGCGTGCCCCCGCTCTACCAACGCCTTGACCAGCAGCGCTACTCGTGCGTCGTCCATCCCCGAGAAGCGAAGCTCGCCTGTGCGCAGCATCCCGTCGCAGCCTCTTCGGGAGGCTTCCTCCAGGGCAGCCTCGGGCTCCGACACGACGAGCCGCATCTCTCCCGCCGAGCGCTGCCGGAGCTGGGCGATGGTGTCCTGGTAGACCATCCGGCCCTGCCGAATGATGCCGACCGTCCCCGCCATCTGCTCGATCTCGCTCAGCAGGTGGCTGGACACGAGCACGGTAATGCCGTGCTCCTTCGGCAGCGACATGATCAGGCTGCGCATCTCCTGAATGCCGGCCGGGTCCAGCCCATTCGTCGGCTCATCCAGAATGAGCAGCTCGGGGCTGCCGAGCAGCGCGGCGGCGATGCCGAGCCGCTGCTTCATGCCAAGAGAGAAGCCCTTGACCGGACGCTTCTCCTCCCCGGTCAGCGAGACGATATCCAGCACCTCGGCGATCCGCCGCTTCGGCGCGCCGAGGATGCGGCGGATCGCCTCCAGATTGTCCACGGCTGACAGATGGCCGTAGTAGGACGGCGATTCGACCAGCGAGCCGACTCGCCGCAGGATATCCAGCCTATCCTTCCGGAGATCCTTGCCGAAGACCCGAACCTGCCCCTCCGACGGGGCAATCAGGCCGAGCAGCATGCGGATGGTCGTCGTCTTGCCCGCGCCGTTGGGACCGAGAAATCCGTAAATATCCCCTTGATTAATGCTCAAATTCAGATGGTCGACCGCGTTCCGGCCGCGGTACCTCTTCACCAAATCGGTTGTTTGTATAATGGTTTCCATTTCTTCTCTTCACCTCGGTTACCAGCTTAACGCTCCAAGGTTAAAGAAGACGGCCCGTGAAGTTTAAGTTTTGTTTAAAATCAGGCGGCGGTCGTCGTTCTCCATCGGATAGATAAAGACCGAAGTACCCTCCGGGGTACTGTCGGCCATCCAGGCAAGCCCCATGCGGGAGAGCAGCATATCGACGATGGCCAGCCCGATCCCCGCCCCTTTGGCCGGAGAAGCATCGCCAATGCCTGTTCCCCGGTCGCGGATGACGACGCTGCGGACGCCGCCGCGCTCTTCGGCGAAAATCCCCACATAACCGCCGCTCTTGGCATGGCGCACGACATTCTGGTACAGATTGTCCAGCACACGCCGGAACCAGATTTCATCGACCTCCCAGACGAGCGGCTCGCCCTCAAGCCCGATGTCCACCTCCATGCCCTCCCTGGTCCATACCGGGTACCAGGCGGCGGCGCTTTCCCGCAACAGCCGCAGCACATCCCTGCTCTCCGGCGACAGCTTCACTCTGCCGCTGGCCAGCAGGTTATAATTCAGCAGGTTATCGATCAGCACGCCGAGGTCGGCAATGCGCTCGTCCATCAGGTTGAGCGATTCCTTGCCCTGCGGGGACAGCGGTTCCTTGCCGACCTCAAACAAATGGCTTCGCACAACTGTAAGCGGCGTCCGCAGGTCGTGGGACAAATCGGCGATCAGCCGCTTGCGCAGTTCTTCCTCCTCCCGTTCCCGCCGCCTGCTGTCCTTAAGTTCCTCAACCATCGTGTTGAACGCCTCTTCCAGCATGCCGATCTCATCGGGGCTGCCCTTCGGAATCGTTGCCGGAAGGCCGTCCCGCCCGTCCAGCGTCATGGCCGTCTGAAGCCGGAGCAGCCGTCCGCGTATTCGGGCGAAGAACAGCCAGGATACCGCCGCGAACGCGAGCAGAACGAGCAGCATCACGCCGTACATTCCAAGCGGGACGCTGCCTGTGTTCGACGGCAGAACGGACTTCGGAACGCGTATCGCCATGAACCCTTCGCCCGCATCCGCCCGGTCGCCAATAAAGGCGACAATGGTCAGCGGATCTCTACCCACGCTCTCCTTCATGAAGGCGATTGCCTGAGGCGCCGTCCACCGCTCCGGCACAGCCGTCCGGGCATCCGCCGCTCCCTTATCTGCGCCGTCTTTGGAATCGGCCCTCTTCTGCGGAGGAAGCTCAAGCCGGGTCACTCCTTCCCCGTCTGCCCAGAACAGAGAAGCATACTGGTAGCGTTCTCCCAGCTCCTTGAGGCGAGCCCCGATTTCCCCGCTGGACTTGCCGGCCAGCAGACGCGCTTCATTGTGCCACATTCGTTCCATTTCGGTCACACTGGCATACGGTCTTGAAGACTCCTTCATCTCTCCCGCCTTATTTCTTGTCGCCCAATGGTCCGATAACGTATAGATGATCAGACTGAGCGGAAAGAGCACGGGCAAGAACAGCACGGCAATAACGATAATCAGCAAATACCGTGAGAGCAGCGACCGCCGGAACCCCGGAATCCGCCCCCGTATCCTGTGGTTCCTTATCATGCCTTGATCCTGTAACCGATGCCCCGGACGGTCTCGATAATTTCCGGCGCGGCGGGGTCCTTCTCCAGCTTTTCGCGCAAATAACGGATATGCACCATCAGCGTCTTGTCCCCTTCCATATAAGGCTCGCCCCAGACCGCTTCATAAATCTGCTCCTTGGTCATGATCTGGCCGAGGTGACGCAGCAGGTAAAAGAAAATCTGAAACTGCTTGCCGGTAAGCAGTATCTCTTCTCCGCTCTCCGGCTCTACAATCCGGTTCTCCTCCTCAAAGACGGTCAGATGCTTCAGTGCGAGCGGCGCTCCGGAAACACTGCCCGACCGGCGCAGCAGAACCCCGATCCGGGCGGCGAGCTCGTCGGGATGAAACGGCTTGGTCAAATAGTCGTCGGCGAACTCCAGGCCCTGAAGCTTGTCGTCGATCGACGTTCTCGCCGAGAGCATCAGAATGGGAACGCCCGGATAACACTTCTTCAGTCGCTGTCCGACGGTAAATCCGTCAAGCCCGGGCAGCATGACATCCAGAATAGCCAGCTGGCAGCCTTCCGCTTCTTCCACAGCCCGCTCACCGCTCTGGAGCCAGCGGACCGCATAACCGCGGTCCCGCAGGTCCCTGGCGACAGGGCCGGCGATTTGGGGATCATCTTCGATATACAGTAAAGTGCCGCTCATAACGACAGTTCCTCCTTCATTTCACGTTTGTGGCACCTAAGACAAGAAGAAACGGCTGCGCCCTCCGATCCAGAAATGGCAACCGTTTCTTTTAAACGTACCCTATGTACATGTATGACGCCGAAAAAGCTGGATTCCAAAAAGCTTAACTCTCGAAAAACCTCGCCGGAGGCTCAAGCTCAGGCCGGCCAAATAGGTATCCTTGAGCCAGTTCGATCCCGTTATCCAGGCAAAATTCGAACTCCTCGCGCCGCTCAATGCCCTCGGCCAGGACTTTGCCTCCGAAACGGCCGGCCTTTTCCACAACTTCCCTGATGAGGGCTTGTTTATGGGGGGCCTGATCGCACATGCTGATCATCCCGCGGTCAATTTTCACATAATCCGGCTGAAGGCGCGACATGACCTCCAGTGTAGCATAGCCCGAGCCGACATCATCCATCGCAACATGCACGCCGTGCTCGCGGTATTCTGAAAAAATCCTGGCGAGATGATCGATATCACGGATTTTTTCCGTCTCCACGACCTCAAACACAAAGTCCTCCGGGCGAAGGCCCTGCTCCTCAATCGTCTGAAACGTATGCGTAAGACAATATTTGGGATTATATATGGAGGAGGGGAGAAAGTTGACAAACCGTTTGATTCCGTCTGGCAAATGCCGGGCGCTGGACTCGATGGCGGACCTCCGGGCAGCCCGGTCCAGATGGGTGTGGAACCCGCTGCGCCTCGCCACTTCAAACAGGGTATGAGGCTGAAATTCGGGTCCGTGCGGAAGCGGGCGCAGCAGAAATTCAAATCCGATAATCTGTTCGGCGGAGTCGACGATCGGCTGCATGTAGCTGCAAAACTCTTGATTGGAAATGATATCGACCATCGTTTGATTGAAGACGCGGGCTTTTAGCTGTTCGAGGGATACCCAACGCTCAAAAAAACCCGAAACCCCCGTCCCGGTTACGCACACGTCGGTCCGCTCCGTTACGGGTGACTCTTCCAGCAGCTTCATGACGGCCATGAACTGCTCGCGGGAAGCATACGGTATTTCATAGCCTGTATTATTCAGATCATTAAGTGTATATCCGGCCGCTTGAATGACGGAGGCAAGCACTGGCGGTGCGCGCCGGATTTTCACGGTTCCTATATCTTCAATGGGAGTAATAGGGAAGCAATCGCTGCACTGCATGGACATCCTCCTTATGACCTGCAATCATACCAATACTTGTGGTTATTATAGCATTTTTTCCTCCGAAAAAGGCAGCCTATGGAAAAAAGCGCCCCCTTCTGGGGACGCTTACTCCATCCATATTTGGCACCACATGACTTCGGGTTTGATAATCAGGGCAAGCTTACTTGCCCGCGGACGCCGTCTGTTTTTCCCAAACCTCGTAATTTCCGTCTGTTCCTGTATATTCGATGCGTGTCGACGAAAGCTCCAGAATGATGTAATCCGGATCCTCCGGTCCCTTGAACCAGCGCTCCAAATCTTTGTTCCATATTTTCTGGCGCAGACTGCCGTCTTTGGTGACAGACGCCCTTGCTTCGATCCCAAGAATATCCTTGCTGCCTCCCGCTTCATAGCCCAGCAACAGAAACACGTTCGGGTTGGTCTGCAATTCTTCTACTTTATGCGTTTTGCGGTCAGTGGCCAAATAGAGGTTCAGCCCTTCATGAAAGACGGCCATATAACGGACCTTCGGCTTGGCGCCCGCTTCGATGGTACCGAAAGAACCGAATGTATTGTCGTCCAGCGCCTTGATTATACGTTGTTCCAATTCGTTGTTGTCCATGAATATCCGAAGTCTCCTTTCTGTTCAGCCAAGAGATGCGTAAGCTTAAGCGGGTCGATACAATATAATGTGCCCTGACGGGCAGAATGAATCCTGAATGGAAAGATTTACTCGGGGGCCTAGCCCCATGCCCATCAAGCTAAGAATTCCAGATCGATTTCTTTGTACCCCTTAAAGCGTTAATCTGTCCGTTAATCGTTTCGCTTCAAGCGGCCTTTCTTCGACGATGCCGGCAACTCTGAAATATATTTTATAGGAGCCTCCTCCTCCACTGAATAAGAATTCATCTTCAGGCCTTTGAGGAACATTAAACCGGATCAGATCCGGACTTGTGCGAAGTGATGAGTTATATTTTTCCGGATTCGACCATTCTACGATATCTGCTGCGGGAATATAAAATTCATGCTCACCGATCAAGTCGTCCGCCAAGAGTTCGGTTAAAAGGCCGGCAACTCCGTAAGTAAGGATGTTAAACGGTTTTACCCCACCAACCTCAAAATTGGTAATATCTCCAACGGTTCCCGCCAGTTTGGGATCGTTTGCCGCTGCAGCAGCGGCCAAGGCACCAGATCCTTTTCGCGCGGCATCCTCCAATACGTTATTGATCTTATTACGAAGGGCATTAGCGTCCCCATGCTCATGATCGAAAATCGCGACGTGAATTTTGATTCCGCTTCCCGGGAATGCAGAAATATCGCCTATCGTACGATTCTCGAAGATGACAGCGCCGGCCTTCACATGTTCAAGAATCTCCGTTCGTGTTGTTTGGACAAGTGTATCAGTCCCTCCGAAGTTTGGATTTACGCTAATGATCGAGATGATCACGTAGGGCTCATCTTCAGCGCTAGTAAAGAGCCCGCCGGGATCTTCGGTACCGAAGCATTTTACAGCTGCTAATGTCACTGACGCCTTGTATTTGGTAAAGGATTGTGGAAGTGCGTTGGGATTATCGAGTATTACGACGCCAAGCTGGAAATTTTGTTCATACTTACCGTCCGCACGCCTGCTTACATTGCCGATGGGATAACCCAATGGACCGAAATTGCTGCCGGTTCGGCGATGAAAATTGCGAATGGTTGTACTACTGGCTATTAAAGATTCATCAAGAAGAGGGTGCGGATGATACGGATGAATAGGCGGAAGAGGGTGTGGATGATACGGATGAACAGGCGGAAGAAGGTGTGGTGGATGAGACGGTATTAGTGGCTGCGATGGGTCCACGGGTCTAGTGAGACCGGAGGGTGAAGATGCAGGATAGAATCGTACATATTCATAAGGCGATAAAGCATAGGGAGCCCGTATGGGAGATACCGCTGGGTATCCCGCATGATATACATAGGGAGAGTAATAACCGATATATGGGAAATCATTCGAAGGATAGCCCAATCGACCATAATAATATGAAGTATAATAAGGATATACCGAATAATACGGGGCATACGTATAACTGCGCAAAACAACAACACATCCTTTTCATATCAATTATTTCAATTCCCATTTTATGTTATTTATGACTTGTTCTATGTCAAACCAATTATTTGTTTAGAAATAGGGGTGGCCTAGCCCCCTTTTTCAACGGTATGCGTACGGTGTAAATACTATTGACGACTACCCGCGAACTCAGGAGGACTGCCACCCATGAATCAAATCTTGGACGATCCCATTCTGCATACCGCCCTTCTGCAGTTTATTTTCCCCTTCTCGATTAAGCAGACCCAGGGACAGGAGCTGGAGGCGCGGCTGAAGCGGGACGGGTTCACCCCGTTTTTTCTGAATAATAAAGAACTGCAGGACGATTATTACGGAGAAGGCTATTGTGTCTCGCACGAGAGCATGGAGCGTTCCTATATGCCGTTCGCTGCGCATGTGCTGTTTCCGTACCGGGAGGACAAAGATTCATTCCGCCGCTTTTCCCGGGTGAACAGCCTGAGTTGCCGGATGGAAATGCCGCAGGGCTCGGTACCCTTTCGGGTGCTCTCGACGGATGTGTTCATTTGTCCGTTCCAGCTCGGCTTTCTGACCATACGGACGGAAATCGATGAAAAGCGGCTTCCGCTTAGCTTCGCCCTGGAATTTGCCGACCGGTTCCGCTCGCTGGAAAATGTAAAGGAAGCGGACGAGGCGTCGCGCATTTATTGCGGAGAACGGATTTTTAACCAGATGGAGGATTTCATCTTCAAAAATCTGGTGAACGGTCTGGAGGAGTTCCTCGACCAGTCGGAGCTGGACGGGGCTTACTTCGAGACGCTGCCTTTTTTCGTAGATGAGCGGATGATGGTTCAGGCCTTTTACGGAATTCAGGAGGGGGAGAACATCAGCCGCGAAACATGCTACCGGGCTTCCCAGCTCGACGGGATGAAAGCGGACGGACGGTCCTATACGAGCGCGAGCAGCGAAGAATATATCGGGGAATACTGCCGGAAGCACCGGTACGGACGCTGGGGTCCGGATACCTACTACATGACGAACGAACAGACCTTCTGCTGCCTGAGCCGCAGTGATTCCGAAACCGCAGTGAAGCTGGCCAATCAAATGTATGGCGAATATTATTACGGCCTGCTGCTCAGCCTTTTTCACAAGATCGTGCTGCTGAAGCTGTCCAATGTGCACTCGCGGCTGCGGATCGAGCATGATTATGAGGAAATTGAGGATTTAATCTACTATATTAACAAGTTCTCCGCCAAATTCTATTTCCTTGAGCTGATCTCGCAGACGCAGGGCCGTGAAATCTTCTTTCAGCTGCGCAAAGTGTACGGCAATGACGCACTGTTCGAGGAAGTGAAGCAGACGCTGGCCGATCTGTTCCAGTATCAGGAGACTTTCCAGGCCAAGCGCCGCGACAACCTGCTGATGATTCTGACGGTATTCACGGTCGTTAGCGGCATTTACGGGATGAATCAGGTCATCGAGGACTTAAAGGGAAACATCGACTGGGGAAAAATGCTTCAGTATTCCGTATTCGAATACATCGCACTGCTCTTGACCTTCTGCGGCATTATCGTCAGCGCCGTTCTGACGCTGCGCGAGCTGCGGAGCGGGATCAAAAGCCGCCGCCGGAAGAAGCTAGAATAGCCGTCAGGCTGGACAATCCCGGAACCTTGCGTCTATAATTACACCGTAAGCAGCAAGAACTACCCGCAAACTTCATACCGCCTTGGGGTGCTGGAATTACGGCCGGCTGAGAGTGTATCCCGCAAGATACTGACCCTTATACCTGATCTGGATAATGCCAGCGTAGGAAAGTCCAAAAGCGTGTGGTCCCGATAGACCGCCGCCGTTATGCACTCCGCAGCGTCCCGAATATTCAGGGGCGCTTTTTGGTTTGGTTTTGGCACCAAGGAGAGAACGCAGATTTCCGGGTCCGCGTGGTCGGTCCCGTCAATTTGCGGATCAGTTATCATGAAGACGGGAATACCCGCCGCTTCGGGCTTCGCCGCCCGGGACGGCAATACAAAGGAGAGACGATATAATGGGAGTCAAAAAATGGTTAACACTGTCCCTGGCCAGCTTGTTCATCCTCACGGCAGCAGGCTGCGGCGGCAATAATTCGGGAGGAAACGCCGGCGGCGCTCAGGGAACCCCTGCTTCTGCATCGCCGGAGGCATCGGCTTCCGCCGAAAGTTCGCCCAAAGCGGCGACGCCGGTAAAGGTCGCGCTCGACTGGACGCCGAACACGAACCACACTGGGCTGTATGTTGCCAAAGAGCTCGGCTACTACGCGGAAGAAGGCCTTGACGTTGAGATTGTGCAGCCGGGAGCGGCGGGCGCGGATACGATGGTCACCTCGGGAGAAGCCGCCTTTGGCGTCGGCGCGCAGGACAGTCTGACGCTGGCCCGCATTCAGGGCGTTCCGCTCGTATCGATCGCGGCGATTATCCAGCACAACACTTCGGGCTTCGCGGCGCCGGTTGACCGGGGCATTAAGTCGCCGAAGAATTTTGAAGGCAAAACCTACGGCGGCTGGGGGTCGCCGGTCGAAGAAGCTTCCATGAAGGCGATTATGGACCCGGTTGGCGGCGATGTGAAGAAGGTCAAGCAGGTCACGATCGGCGAGGCCGATTATTTTACGGCCGTTAAACGCGACATTGACTTTGCCTGGATCTTCTACGCCTGGACCGGCATTGAAGCGAAGCTGCGCGGCGAGCCGCTCGATATGCTCTATTTGAAGGATTACGCGCCGCAGCTCGATTACTACACGCCGGTGCTGACGACGAGCGAGAAGGAAATCGCCGAGAATCCCGAGGTGGTTAAAGCCTTTTTGAAGGCGACATCCAAGGGGTACCAATACGCAATCGACCATCCGAAAGAGGCTGCCGACATTCTGATCAAGGCGGTTCCCGATCTGGACCCTAAGCTTGTTCAGGCCAGCCAGGAATGGCTCAGCCCGAAATACAAGGACGACGCTGCCCGGTGGGGCGAGCAGAAAGCCTCCGTATGGAAAGATTACGCCGACTGGATGTACGGGCTGAAGCTGCTGGACAAGCCGCTTGAGGCCGACAAGGCGTTCACGAACAATTTTTTGCCGGACGGGCAGTAAGTTTAATATATAAAATGAATTAAAAAAATGTTTGGAACTGTAGGAGCGATAGCGATCGCCCGAAAGCTTTCCGGAGGAAAGCTCGCTTCGAAAGCATAGGCTGTCTCCGGATTTCATCCGTGAAGAACGGTATAATCAAGAAATCTGGAGATGGGCAGCGGCCGGAAGTCCAAACATTTCTCGTAGTTATAGACGATACCCAAATGGGAAAATCTCAAGTTCATTTTATATAGAGTTAAAATCTTAATTCACAGGGTTTACCATTAATGGTATGAAAGTATTAAGGTCATGAAAATATCAACGTCATGAAAGGATGATAGGCAATGGCAAGCACGCTGCTGAGCATTCAGGTAATTCCGAAGACACCGGGAGGCGAGGATGTAATTCCTTATGTGGACAAGGCGATTGAAGTCATTCAGCGCTCCGGTGTGAAGCATCAGGTAAACGCGCTGGAGACGACTATGGAAGGCGAGCTCGCCGACCTGCTCGAAATTGTCCGGGAGATGCAGGAGGCGCTGATCGAAGCGGGCTGCCCCAGCGTAATCTCGCAAGTGAAGATCGCCCATAACCCGGGCGGAATCAGCATGGACAAGCTGACGGAGAAATACCGCCCGTGAGCTCCCGTTGGAGACAAATCTGGCCGCCCTTTGTGGCGGTCGTCTTGTTTTTGGCGGTCTGGCAGGTGTCGGTCTCCTGGTTCCATGTGGAAAAATGGATGCTGCCCGCTCCCTCCGACATTTGGCGGGAAGGCATGGCCAGCGCCTCTTCCCTAAAAGGGCATACGCTGGCAACCCTGTGGCTGACGCTGATCGGCTTTCCGCTTGGGGTAGCGGCGGGGCTGATCTGTGCCGTGCTGCTGCATATTGTGCCCTGGACGGCCCGCGCGCTGTACCCGCTGCTGATCCTGAGCCAGAACGTGCCGGTGATCGCGCTGGGTCCGCTGCTGGTCATCTGGTTCGGCTTCGGGCAGCTTCCCAAGATCATTCTCATTGTCCTGGTGTGTTTCTTCCCCGTGGCGGTCGCGGGTCTAGGTGGGCTAGCGCAGACCGATCGCATGATGCTTCAATTCATGAAGATGGCGGGCGCCACGAGGCGGCAAATCTTCACCAAGCTGGAGCTGCCCCATGCGCTGCCCTCGTTGTTCTCCGGCATCAAAATATCGGCCGCCTACGCCGTAACGGGTGCTGTGGTGGCGGAGCTGATCGGCGGGAACCAAGGGCTCGGCTACTATATGCAGATCCAGAAATCGGCCTACCGTACGGACCGGATGTTCGTTGCCATTATTCTAAGCGTGCTGCTAAGTCTGCTACTGTTCGCTGTCGTTGTCCTGCTGGAGAAATGGCTTGTCCGCTGGAAGCCGCGGCGGGATTCCTAGACAGGGTCGCACAGAGCGTGTATAGAAAAATTGCATGGAAAAGAGTTATAAAAGGAGGCTGCTGAAGTTGACGCGTAAGATCATTTCGTCTTCAGAGGGAGGCTTGGAGGAAGGGCCGTCCACTGGAGACGGACATTCCCCTGTTTCCGGCGCGCCATCCCCGGGCCCGGGTACCGAACCTCCTGCGCTGGAGGTCTCCGGCATCTCCAAATCATTCTCCCGGCGCGGGGAAAGCATCAAGGTGCTGGAGGAGGTGTCGCTGACGGTGAAGCGGCAGGAGTTCGTGTCCATCGTCGGCCCGTCGGGCTGCGGCAAGAGCACGCTCTTCCACATCATCGGCGGGCTGCTCAAGCCGGATGCGGGCGCCGTGCGCTTAAGCGGCGCGCCGGTCACCGGGCAGCGCGGCAGCATAAGCTACATGCCGCAGCAGCCGGCGCTGTTTCCTTGGCGCAGCATCGAGGACAACGTGATTCTTGCCCGCGAGCTGAAGGGCGCGGCGCGGGGCGAAGCCCGCGAGGAGGCCCGGCGCTGGCTCGCGAAGGTTGGCCTTGGCGGATTCGAGAAGGCGTATCCGCACATGCTCTCCGGCGGCATGCAGCAGCGCGCCGCCTTCCTGCGCGCGCTGCTGGCGCCCCAGGAGCTAATGCTCCTGGACGAGCCGTTCAGTGCGCTGGACGCCCTCACCCGCAGCGAGATGCAGCGATGGCTGCTGGAGCTGTGGGAGGAGAACCGCCGCTCCGTGCTGTTCATCACGCACAGCATTGAGGAGGCGCTGCTGCTCTCCAGCCGCATCTATGTGTTCTCGGGGCGACCGGGCACGCTGCTGCACACCGTCGAAGTCCCTTTCCCCCGGCCGCGCCGGGAGGAAATGACGGAGCATCCCGAGTTTCTGCGGCTGAAACGGCAGCTGTCGGGATGGATGCGGGAGGAACAGGCCAAGGGCGGAGCGCTTCGCTGACAGTGCTGGCTGATCCTCCCCCCTTAGGCCCCGCAAAGTAACCGAGTCAGCCACGAGCCGATTCCTTTCTTTACGGGGCTGTTTTATATCCGTCCTTTATCCTCGGCCAGCCGCACCGCTTCGATCCGGCTCTTACCTCAATGATCTTAGGGTGACAACTGTCACCTCATAACAGCAAAAAAGGTACGAACCCCGGCAGTCCCCTGCCGAAGCCCGTACCCTTTTAATTGAAATCCCACACGCCTCCTGCGGATTTACACCCTATTCCACCCTATCTTCGCAAAAAGCCTTTGCCCTGAAGAAAATCCTTCATATGCAGCCGGATCGGCTCCGCCAGACGATCGGCCATGATCGCCGACCAAGGCGTATCCTTCGCCCCTCCGGTCCGCTTGCGCAAATACTCGGACATTGTAGCGTCGTAGGCCTTGACCTGACGCACCGTCTCTTCGGCATCGTAGCGGTCACGATGCAGCACCGCCGGCAGCGGCAGCCGCGGACGCAGCGCCGGGGCCTGGTCGGGATAGCCGAGGCACATGCCGAACAGCGGATAGACCAGCTCGGGCAGTCCGAGCCGCGCCGCTACCTCGGCGATCTTGTTTCGCAAGCCGCCGATGTAGACGATGCCCAGCCCCAGCGACTCCGCTGCCACGGCGGCGTTCTGCGCGGCCAGCGCGGTGTCGACGGTGGCGATGATGAAATTCTCCGCCGAATCCTCGTAGGTCGCCGCGCCGCCCAGATGCGGCTTGGCCGTCTCCCGCAGCCGATAAAGATCGGCGCACCAGACCAGAAAGACCGGGCACTCCGCCACATAAGCCTGGTTCCCGGCAAGCGACGCAAGCTCCGATTTCAGCGCCGGATCGGTCACCGCGATTACGCTGTACGCCTGCACATTGCTGGAGGTGGAGGCCATTTGCGCCGCCTGGATAATGGCCGCAAGCTGCTCTTCGCTCACCGGGTCCGGGCGGAACTTGCGGACGGAGACATGTCTACCCAGCAGGGACAGCACTTCGTTATCAAGGGATGCCGCCTCGGACTCCCGGAGATCCTTGCTCATTGCTACCCACTTCCTTTCAAGCTATTTCACGTATGCGTTATAACTTTACCCGCTGCAGCCGCAGCGCATTCAGCACGACCGAAACCGAGCTGAACGCCATCGCCGCGCCGGCCAGCCACGGCGCGAGGAATCCCAGCGCGGCCACCGGAATCCCGACCGTATTGTAGCCGAGCGCCCAGAACAGATTCTGCTTGATGTTGCCCATCGTCTTACGGCTCATCTTGATCGCGTCCGCGATGGCCTTCAGATCGCCGCGCATCAGCGTAATATCCGCCGCTTCCATCGCCACGTCGGTCCCGGTGCCGACCGCCATGCCGATATCGGCGGTCGCCAGCGCTGGCGCGTCATTGATGCCGTCGCCGACCATTGCCACCTTCACGCCGCCTGCCTGAAGCTTCCGCACCGCCTCGGCCTTGCCTTCGGGGAGCACTTCGGCCATCACCCGGTCAATGCCGGCTTCGGCCGCAATCGCCCGGGCCGTCCGCTCGTTATCGCCGGTGATCATCACAACGTCGATCCCCATGCCCCGCAGAGCCGCCACGGCTTCGCGCGAGGTCGGCTTGATCGTATCCGCGACGGCCACAATGCCTTCGCAGATTCCGTCCACCGCGACCAGCATCGCCGTCTTGCCCTGCTGCTCCAGATCGTTCATGGCGTCAAGCCAGCGCTGCGCATTGACGCCGCTCTCCTCCATCATCCGGCGGGTGCCGACGATGATCTCCCTGCCCTGGACGGCGGCCTTGATACCCCGCCCGGGTACATTGACGAAGCTTCCGGCTTCGGCCAGCGCAAGCCCCTTCTCCGCCGCGCCTGCAGCCACCGCCTCGGCAAGCGGATGCTCCGACAGCTTCTCGGCCGCTGCCGCAAGCGCCAGAAAGCCATCTTCCGGGGCCAGCTCCGGCGCGCCTTTGAAGCCGGGCGATACCAGCACGTCCGTGAGCACCGGCTTGCCGGCCGTCACGGTGCCCGTCTTGTCGAGCACGACGAGCTGAATGCCCTGCGCGGCTTCCAGATGCTCGCCGCCCTTGAACAGAATGCCCAGCTCCGCGGCCCTGCCGGAACCGGCCATAATCGAGGTCGGCGTAGCTAAGCCCAGCGCGCAGGGGCAGGCGATAACGAGCACGGCGATCCCTTTCTCCAAGGCTTCGGCGAACTGTCCCGGCGCCGCCCACAGGTACCAGATGAAGAAGGTCAGCGCCGCGATAGCCACAACAATCGGCACGAAGATGCCGGAGATGACATCGGCCACCCGCTGGATCGGCGCCTTGGAGCCCTGGGCTTCCTCGACCACGCGGATAATCTGCGCAAGCGCCGTATCGCGGCCCACCTTGCGGGCTTTGATCTTCAGCACGCCGTTCTTGTTCACCGTCGCTCCGATTACAGGGTCGCCCAGCTTCTTCTCCACCGGAATACTCTCACCCGTCAGCATCGATTCATCGACGGAGGACAGGCCTTCGGTCACTTCGCCGTCGACGGGAATCTTCGTGCCCGGCTTCACGAGTACGATATCCCCGATGACGACTTCCTCTACAGGGACGCTTATCTCCGTTCCTTCCCGGATGACAAGCGCCGTCTTGGCTTGTAGGCCCATCAGGCTGCGAATGGCGTCGGAGGAGCGGCCCTTGGCCAGCGCCTCGAACCATTTGCCGACCAGAATGAGCGTGATCAGCACAGCTCCGGTCTCATAGTACATTTCGACCGTATGATTCATGCCGTTCATACGCAGAGAATCAAGCGTAAGATACAGGCTGTAGAAATAAGCGGCCGACGTGCCCAGCGCCACCAGCACATCCATATTGGCGCTGCCGTTGCGGAGCGCCTTGTAGGCGCCGACATAGAACTGCCAGCCGATAATGAACTGCACCGGGGTAGCCAGAACAAGCTGGAACCACGGATTCATGAACAGCTCCGGTACAGGAATCCAGGAAGTGAATGAGAAATGCCCGACCATCGCCCAAAGAAGCGGCAAAGACAATAGCGCCGAAATCATCCATTTGATCCGCTTGCGGCTGATTTCAAGCTCACGCCGGTCAGCGGTCTCCTTCCGGTCTTCCTTGAGCGAGGCTTTATAGCCGATCGAGTCGACCTTGGCGATGATGTCCTGGGGAGTAATCATCCCCGGGGTATATTCCACATGCGCCGTTTCAAGCGCAAGGTTAACATTGACTTCGGCAATGCCCGGCATCTTTCCGAGCACCTTCTCGATCCGGGCCGAGCAGGCGGCGCAGGTCATGCCCGAAATATCGAAGGCCGCCGTTTCCTTCACCGTGTCATAGCCGAGCGAGCGGATCTTCTCCTCGATTTTCGGCACGCTGACAACCTTGGGATCGAAGCCCACAGACGCCTGCTCGAGCGCAAGATTGACATTCGCCCGGGAAACGCCCTCCATGCGGGAAATCCCTTTCTCAATCCGCGCCGCGCAGGCGGAGCAGGTCATGCCCGTAATCTGCAAGGTCGCCTGTTCCTCCGCCGGCGCAGCTGCTGCGTTATCCATACGATCACTCTCTTTCCAGTACCCATAGGGGGTATACAAACATTAAAAAAAGAGAAGGCCCGGAATGGCTCGGGGAACTTTCTTCCTCTGCCGTTCCACGCCTTTCCTTTCGGCTGTCTTGCCTGTTATTGAACCACGTCGTAGCCTTGGTCCTCAATCGCTTCCTTGATGGCGTCCACACTAAGCTTGCTGTCGTCATAATCAACCGCAACGGTCTTGGATGCCAAATCCGCTTTGGCCGACGCTCCCAAATTGCCCACTGCCTTCTCTACCGAGCTGACGCAATGCCCGCAGGACATTCCCTCTACATTCAATACAACGTTTGCCATGATTAATCCTCTCCTTATTTCATTAATCTGCCGACCGTAATCAGCAGTTCGTCAATAACCTCGTGTTCGCCGGCTTCGATTCGCTCGACAATACAGCTTTTCATATGACCCTCAAGGAGCAGCTTCCCGACACTGCCTAGCGCCGACTGGACCGCCGCAAGCTGGGTCAGAACATCGTCGCAGTAGGTGTCACGGTCGATCATGCCTTTGATGCCCCGAATTTGCCCTTCTATGCGGTTAAGCCGGGCCGTGAGCCCGTTCTTGAATTCCTGAGTATGATGACTTTTACGTACTTCGGAAGAATGGCAGTCGCCGTCGCAGGACCCTTGGTCAAGCGTCTCCTCTCGTTTTTCATGTGCCGTCATGCATCAACCTCCTCACCCATACTTTAATATACCCCCATAGGGTATGTCAAGCGAAATCGGCGCATTCCTCTGCTTCGCTATTTTTTGTCACATTTCTTCGGATAATTTTGTTATACGCAGGAGGATTTCCATAATTAGGGGCGAATATTCCCTTTTATCAAGGCTTTCCATAGTTCTAAATACATAGATTTAGGAGCTAACAACATGGTCTACGATGGCATTGTGCTCGGTCTGGTGGTGGGTCTGCTTCGCGGCGGCTTCCGTTATGGTCTGACGCAATTCGGCAACCTTCGCATCAGGGGCGGACTCTGGTTCCCTCTCCTGCTGCTGCTGCAGTTTGCCGTGTTTGAACTGAATGATCGGTCGTCTGCCTTTGCTTCGATCAGCGGAATTTTTTTTATCGCTGTATACGCAGCCGGGCTTTATCTCCTATGGTTGAACCGGAGCACTCCGGGCTTCCTGTTTATTTTCGCCGGCGTCTTTCTGAAC
Organism: Paenibacillus sabinae T27; assembly: GCF_000612505.1. NCBI lineage: Bacteria > Bacillati > Bacillota > Bacilli > Caryophanales > Paenibacillaceae > Paenibacillus > Paenibacillus sabinae. The sequence goes on along the minus strand of NZ_CP004078.1, from coordinate 347,878 downwards.
TTTCTCGTCATGGCCGTCAACGGCGGCAAGATGCCTGTTTCGCTGGATGCGGCCAAGGTTCTGGACCCCTATTACGTGCATTTGCTGGAGTCGGGAACCGTCGCCACGAAGCATTATCTGATGGATTCGGCGACACGGCTGTCGTTTCTGGGGGACATTATTCCGCTGTCCAAGCCTTATCCGCGCACCCAGGTGATCAGCATCGGCGATATTGTGATGAACGCGGGGATTTTCCTCTACCTTCAGTACATTCTGGTTCCGGACAAACGGCGGATAAAGCAGGAGATGGAAGCCAAGCAGTCTTGACGATCCATTACCGAAAGGGGTGAGCAATTGTGAAAAAGAAACTGGACGGCGTGTTCTATTCGCGCATCATTATCAATACGGTTATCGTTGCTTCCGTGGTTATGGCTTTGACTTCCGGCTTCAGACTCATCGGCGGCGGCCGTTAATCCAAAGCAAGCAGAGGGGCAGGCTGATGTTCAGCCTGCTTTTTTAACATATTTATTAAAAGTTGAGCTATTTCAGGCGATATACATATGCAGGGAACAAATGCCGTTTGCGGGAAAGAAGCCTGTTTCTGATGCGCTGAATTAACCTGCCGGAAATCTATGAAATTTGTATGTAATCCTTTAAAATAAGTGGAGCAACACGACATTTGCGAGAGGAGGATCACCATTGTCAAAGCAGAACACAGCCACGCCCAAGCTGAACCTGAATCATCTATATGCAGCTGCCATTTGTCTTACGGGAATTGGCCTGTTCGCTTTATTTAATCGGGCCGTTTTCATCCATTACACTACTTCAACCTGGGTATGGGTATATGCGCTGGCGGGAGCGGCTGTGGTGCTGACGATCTTTACTTTCCAGCTTCCTCCTCAGGGCAACGGATTATCTCTGGACTCCTCCGTTTATCTGGCCTGTATTTTCGTCTTCGGACCCTCGTTCAGTCTAACCGTCCTTTTGGTTGCGTCCGCGGTGATTTTCCTGATAGAACGAAAGACCGTCTGGTGGAAGCATCTGATCAACTTTGCCGTCTATTCGATCATAAATGCCTCGGCGTCCTATACCTTTGCGGCGCTGGGCGGCGTACGGGGACCTCTTATGGACAACCATCTGGCGGCTTATGCCGGCGGCATGGCGATCTATTTTATTATGAACACGCTGCTGATCGTCCTGTACTATTATGTCCTCCATAATGAAAATCTGTACGAGACGTTAAAGGGAATGCTCAAGGATACGATCATCGCCTACCTTAGCACGCTCGTGCTATCGCTTGTGCTGACCATTCTTTTGTACCATAATCATATTTTCGGGCTGGCGCTGTTTCTCTGCCTCAGCATTTTGCTGTCCTATTCCTTCAAGCAAATGTTTACGATGTACCGCGACATCGAAGAACGGGCGAACCGCGATCCGCGTACGGGTCTGTTCAACCACAGCTACTTCGAGGTGGTGCTGGAGGAGGAAATGCGCAAATCCCGGAGCACCGGCTCCTCTCTGTCGCTGGCCATGATCGATATCGACGATTTCAAGAAATACAACGACCACTTCGGCCATCTCAAGGGCGACGGCTTGATTGTTTTCCTGGCGGAATTGCTGAAAAAAGAATGCGGTGGCGCCGAAATGGTCGTCTCCCGCTACGGCGGAGAAGAATTCACGCTTCTCATGCCCTCTTACGATACCGACCAGGCTAAAGATTTTCTCGATCGCCTGCGCAAAACGCTAAACAACTCTCCCTTCGACGGCACGGAGATCTTTCCGCAGGGCTGTCTGTCCTTCTCGGCGGGCATCGCGGGCTACCGATCGGACATTCATGACAAATCGGAGCTCGTCGAACATGCCGACCAGGCGCTGTACTATGCCAAGAAGCAGGGCAAGAACATGGTGCATATTTACGGCCACCAATCGCTGCTTGAGCAGGATATCGATTTCAGCCAGGACGTGCGGGATATCGAGCAGCAGCTCAACCTGTTCATGTACAAGGACATGGAGACCTTCAAGCATTCCAAGCGGGTATTCCGCTATGCCATGGACATCAGCGAGCTGCTGAAGCTCGACAGCCTGACGAAACGCCAGTTCACGCTGGGCGCGCTGATTCACGACATCGGCAAGCTGGAAATTCCCTGGGGCATCCTGAACAAGAAGGAGAAGCTCACGCCCGAAGAATGGGAAATGGTAAAATGGCATGTAACTTGGGGCAAGCAGATGGCGATGACCAATGACAAGTTCAAAGACCTCGCCGCCTACATCGAGCTGCACCATGAAAGGTATGACGGCAGAGGCTACCCCCACGGCTTCAAGGGGGAGGAAATCCCGAAGCTGTGCCGGATGCTGACCATTATCGATTCGTTTGACGCCATGACGACGGAGCGGCCCTACCAGCCGACCAAATCCGTGGAGGAGGCGATTGTCGAGCTGAGAGCCTGCGCGGGCAGCCAGTTCGATCCGGGGCTTACGGAGTTTTTCATCAGTTATATTGAGTCCAGGCATCTTCGTACCAAGGAGGCTGCGGTATAGCGCGCGGGATGCGCGCATTACCGCAGCCTTCCGGCCTGCCCAAGTCAATCGATAGGTCAACCCCTGCGGTCCAGCGGGGGTTTTTTGCTGCCTATACTTGAAGGAATCGACCTTGAATCGTCGAAAATAAGCATTGCCCCCCTATTCAAACTTGAATATAATTAATTTCATCAACTTACAAAAAAGGAGTTTATACCCATGCATTCGAAAGATAGCAATCTGAAGCTGGTCGTTGTCGGCCTGCTGCTCGGCATTTTGATGACCGCTATGGACAACACGATCGTCGCCGCGGCCATGGGCACCATTGTCGCTGAACTCGGCGGCCTGGACAAAATCGTCTGGGTGACCTCCGCCTATATGGTCATGGTTATGGCGGGCACCCCCATATTCGGCAAGCTGTCCGATATGTACGGCCGCAAACGCTTTTTCATGCTCGGCCTGCTGCTGTTCCTGATCGGCTCGGCCCTGTGCGGAACGTCAACCAGCATTACTCAGCTTAGCATTTACCGCGCCATTCAAGGTGTGGGCGGGGGCGCTGTAATGCCGATCGCTTTCACCATCGTCTTTGATATCTTCCCGCCGGAGAAGCGCGGCCGGATGACCGGACTGTTCGGCGCCGTATTCGGCATCTCCAGCGTGCTCGGCCCGCTTCTCGGAGCCTACATTACCGACTACGTCGGCTGGCAGTGGGTCTTCTATATCAATCTTCCCCTTGGCGTAATTGCCTTTGTTATGATCGCCATGTTCTACAAGGAGTCGGTCACCCACTCCAGACAGCGGATCGACTGGGGCGGCGCCCTTACGCTGGTCGGATCGGTGATTTGTCTCATGTTCGCCCTGGAGTTGGGCGGCCAGGAATATGCCTGGAGCTCCGTCAATATCATCGGCCTGTTCGCCGGATTTGCGGTTCTGCTGATCGCCTTCCTGCTGATTGAGCGCCGCGCAGCCGAACCCGTCATCACCTTCAGCATGTTTCAAAAAAAGCTGTTCGCGACAAGCGCGCTGGCCGGGTTCTTTTACGGTTCGGCCTTCATCGTGGCGACCGTCTACATCCCGATCTTCGTGCAGGGCGTATTCGGCGGGTCCGCGACCAATTCCGGCCTCATCCTGATGCCGATGATGGTCGGTTCGGTTGCCGGCGCCCAGCTTGGCGGACAGCTCACGGCCCGGACGAGCTTCCGCAATATTATGCTGCTGTCCGCCGTCTGCTTCGTCGCCGGCGTCGCCCTGCTCGGCACCCTGTCGCCGGACATTTCCCGCCTTCTGGTCAATATCTATATGGCCCTGACCGGTTTCGGCGTCGGATTCTCCTTCTCGGTGCTCAATATGTCCTCGGTCCATCATTTCGATGTCCGTCAGCGCGGCTCGGCCACGTCGGCCATTACCTTCATGCGCTCGCTCGGCATGACGCTCGGTATTACGATCTTCGGTATCATCCAGCGCAATATGTTTACGGACAAGCTGAGCAGCGCGTTCGGGGGAGCTGCCCAATCCTCGGCCTTCGGCGATCCGAGGTCCGCGCTGACGCCCGAAGCCAGAGCGAAAATCCCAGCGCCGGTGCTGGAGAAAATTTCGGCTGCGCTGTCCTCCTCCATCGCGCATACGTTCCTGTGGGCGCTTATTCCGGCGGCACTTGGACTCGGGGCCGTGCTGCTGATGCCGCATGACCGCCTGTTCAACCGCCAGAAAGCCCCGCAGCCGGCGCTCGACAAGGAGTAATCCCCATGTCGATGAAGCTGGCCATTCTCGGACTGCTGCTGGAGCGGGACATGCATCCCTATGAAATGATGCTGGTGATGAGAGACCGCGCCATGGACCGGATTACGAAGCTGCAGATGGGCTCCCTGTATTACGCCGTCGATCAATTGGCCAAGAGCGGACAAATCGAGCAGGTTGAAATTATCCGCAGCATCGACCGGCCGGACAAAACGATATACAGAATCACGGATTCGGGCAAATCGCTGTTCGAGCAGCTGCTGCTGCAGCAGTTCCGCAAGAACGATGCGATATTTCACCCGATGTATATCGCCCTGGCCTTCTCCCGGCATGTCGATCCGGACAAAATTGCGAAGCTGCTGGAGGAACGCATCCGGGAGGCCGAGCACCAGGTCAATCTTGCCTATCAGGTCTACGAGGAGCATATTCCTTCCGTCTCCCGGGCGGCGCTGCATCTGATGTACGGCAAGTACGAGCACAGCATGACCGAACTGAAATGGTTGAAGCGCCTGTACAGTGATGTACGGGCGCAGAGGCTCGGTGATGTCGGGGAACCGCTCGATCTGAATGTACAATAGCTTGCCGGGTACCCGCCCAGGATTAGAAATTGGGCAATTAAAGTTGTACAATAGCCATGTTGTCATCAATCACATTGTCGGAGGGATCGAATTGAAAACGTTACCGCTGAACAAACGCGGAATCCCCGCAAGCCGGCTGGTCCTGGGCTGCATGGGCCTTGGCGGGGGCTGGAACCGCGAGCCGGTTACCGAAGAGCACATCAAGGAAGGACATGAAGCTGTCGAAGCTGCGCTCCAGATCGGCATCAATATGTTCGACCATGCCGATATCTATACTCGCGGCAAAGCGGAGAAGGTATTCGGCGCCGTTCTTAAAGAACGCCCGGAGCTGCGCGAAAGCATCATTCTTCAGTCGAAGTGCGGCATCAAGCTGGCGGAGCCGGGCGAAAGCTCCAATGTGTTCGATTTCTCCAAGAGCCATATCCTGAGCAGCGTAGACGGCATTCTGTCGCGCCTCGGCGCCGAATACCTCGATATATTGCTGCTGCACCGGCCTGATCCTCTGATGGACCCGGAAGAGGTGGGCGAAGCGCTCCGCCTGCTGAAGGAGTCCGGCAAAGTCCGGCATTTCGGCGTTTCCAACATGAGTGCGGGACAGATCAAGCTGCTTCAGGCTTACAGTGATGAGCCGATTATCGTCAATCAGCTGGAAATGAGCCTGGAGAAAATCTTCTGGCTCGATTCAGTCGTGAGCGTGAACCAGGAAGCCTGGAAGGATCAATGCCTGCCCGAAGGGACGATCGAGCATTGCAGGCTGGAGAATATCCAGCTTCAGGCCTGGGGACCGCTTGCCCAAGGCAAATACAGCGGACGGCCGCTGGGAGACGAGGAACCGGAAGCGGTCCGCAGCACCGCTCGCCTGGTTCAAAAGCTGGCGGAAGAAAAAGGGACAACGCCGGAGGCTGTCGTTCTCTCCTGGCTGATGACGCATCCCGCCGCGATTCAGCCTGTCATCGGAACGGTAAACCCAAAGCGCATCGCGGCTTGCAAAGACGCAGACAAGCTGGAGCTTACCCGCAAGGAATGGTATGACCTGTATGTCAGTTCTCGGGGCGTACGCTTGCCCTGACCCTTCATTCGGCGCAGCGCCGCCGGGAAGGCCATATGTCCGCTCATAAGCTGCATTGCCGGCACCTTCCGGATTTCTCGGGCAAATCTGGAAAATGCCGGTTTTGCCATGTCTGCGGACGTTTGCTATACTAGTACAAAAAAGCAAGGAGGGGGGCGTAACTAGTCGTGCCAGATAACATAGGGCAGCACATTCAGCAGCTCCGCCTGGAGAAGGGATTATCCTTATCCGAGCTGGCGGGCAAGGCCGATGTGGCCAAATCCTACTTAAGCAATGTTGAACGCAACATCCAATCCAACCCCTCTATCCAATTCATCGAGAAAATTGCCGAAGCTCTGGACGTACCCGTTCACGTTCTTCTCTACGGAGAACTTTCCGATTCGCAGGAGGAACCGCTCGATTCCGAATGGTTCAAGCTGGTTCAGGAGGCCATGGCCTCAGGTGTAAGCAAACGCGAGTTCAAGGAGTTTCTGGATTACCAGAAATGGCGGCTTGAACAAAAGGATCAATAATGCGTTGTCCGCGGGCAATCTAAGAAGGTGCGGACATGCAGCTTGCAGATTCTTATACCGACATAAAGAGGCCATGGCGCCGCGCCGCCATGGCCTCTGTCATTATGAATTTGATTATCTTGTCAGACCCCTCTCCACTACATAGCCTTCAGCGTCCTGTCATTGAAGAACCGACGAATTTCATCCGCATGAATCCCTTGCTTCTTCGCCTTCAGAAGCAAATATACCCATTCCATATCAAGCTCTACCGTCTGCAGTTCTTCGATTTTCCCCTGGTTGGACTTATCCAAAAAATCTCCTCCTAAGATTTTTGTCCCCAGGCAGTCCGGCCGTCGTAGCTTCTAAAGATCACCTTAGACCCGAGACTTTGTGCCCCAGCTTTTCAGCAGGTTTACCTTTTACTGGACCCTTGTTTAAGGATCTGGTTACGATCATCATTGTTGACTAGGTTGCAAAGGTTATTATACAAAAGACTTGGCCGAAAGTGTGTCGAATGGTGGAAACCATATAATTTGCGCGGAAGGGAAGATCAAATCAGGCTGAAATGATAATCCCTATATAGCAATCGCTTTCAATTATGTATCTTCTTAGTAGTCTGTAGTATATAAGGACTATAAATTACAAGTACCCCTTTTTCAAGTCCCCTAATCATATTTTTTAACGTAAAAAATTATTTATCTAGTCATATAGGCCCGATAATTAGCGTTTATCACCTCTCCCGATGCGGTCTATAAGGTGCTGGTCGGCCAAGGGAAGACCGCCGTGATTACTCATGCCTTTTTTCGAACGGATTGGACGAAAGGTTGAATTGATTACCTATATTGAAAGTAGCACAATAGGATGGAAGCCATACCTTTATAATCGGTTATTTTTATAATAGAATGTAAACGTAATCATTGCAGCTCCTGTACAGACCGCCCTTCGGCGCCCGTCTGGAGTGTATCCGTTAGGAGGATGTTTGTTATGTCAGCCAATGAGTCCTATAGCGAATCCGTTTGGAGCAAGTATTATGGTCCCAATCTGGGCTACATCCAGGAAAAATACGAGCAGTTCACTGAAGATCCGTCTTCCGTCGAAGCCCGCTACCGCGAACTTTTCACTATCTACGGCCCTCCTCCGCTGACATCCGAGGCCGCCAAAGCTCCCGGACCTTCGCTGTCCGGCGACACTGACTGGCTCCGGAAAGCGGTGAGAGCATCCAAGCTGATCGCGAACATTCGCATCTTTGGCCATCTGGCGGCCGATATCGACCCGCTGGAACACGTTCAGGATTCCATGGCCAAATGGCTGAACCCCGAGACTTACGAACTTACGCGCGAGGATTTGCTCGCCCTGCCGGCCTCGCTCATCTGGGAGAACGCTCCGCCGGATGTGCAGACAGGCTGGGATGCTTATCACCGGATGCGCCAAACCTATACAAAGACGATCGCCTATGAATTCGGCCATGTCCACGACGAAGCCGAGCTCCGCTGGCTGAACAACCAGGCCGAATCGGCCACCTCTCCCGCCCCGCTGACGCCGTCCGAGCGCAAAGCTCTGCTGAACCGGCTGATCGAGGTTGAGCATTTCGAAACCTTCCTGCACAAGACGTTCGTCGGCCAGAAGCGTTTCAGCCTGGAAGGCACCGACGTGCTGGTTCCAATGCTGGACGAGATCGTCCGGGCCGCCGCGCATGACGGTGCGGAGCATATTCTGATGGGCATGGCCCACCGGGGGCGTTTGAATGTGCTTGCCCATATTTTGGGCAAACCTTACGAAATCATTTTCTCTGAGTTCCACCACTCTCCGAACAAGGAGCTGTTCCCGTCCGAAGGCTCCATGGGCATCAACTACGGCTGGACCGGCGATGTCAAATACCATCTGGGCGCCGACCGCGCGGTGCACGAAGGCGAGACCGTGCGCGCCCGCCTGACGCTCGCCAACAATCCGAGCCATCTTGAGTTCGTTAACCCGGTGGTGGAAGGCTTTACCCGCGCTGCCCAGGAAGACCGGAGCACACCGGGGCTGCCTGTGCTGGACACGAACAAGGCCATGGCCGTCCTGATGCACGGAGACGCCGCCTTCCCTGGCGAAGGCATTGTGGCGGAGACGCTGAATATCGGCAGGCTTAAGGGGTACCAGAATGGCGGAACGATTCATGTCATCGTCAACAACCGCATCGGTTTTACAACGGAGAGCGAAGATTCCCGCTCCACGCACTACGCGAGCGATCTCGCCAAAGGTTATGAAATTCCGATCGTTCACGTCAACGCCGACGACCCGGAAGCCTGCATCGCCGCCGTCCGTCTGGCCAGCGCTTACCGCAGTCTGTTCAAAAAAGATTTTCTCATCGATCTTGTCGGCTACCGCAGACACGGCCATAATGAAATGGATGACCCGGAAATGACCCAGCCGATCGTATACGGCAAGGTGAAGAACCACCCTACCGTTTACCGGATTTATGCGCAGCGGCTGGAACGCGAGAAGCTCGTAACTTCTGAAGATGTGGCGGCGATGAGCCGCGGTACCGAGCATGTGCTCCAGCAGGCCTACGAGCGGATAAAGGAAGGCAAGCAGAAGAACGGTGAAGTCAAGACGTCGGTCCCCGTTCAGACCGCGGAAAGCCGGACTGCCTCAACCGCTGTGCCGCTGACCCGGCTGCAGAGCATTAACCGCCAGCTTCTGTCCGTTCCGGACCAGTTCAAGGTGTACCCGAAGCTGCAGCGCATCCTGCAGCGGCGCAAGGACCTGCTAAACGATGGGGAGAAGGTGGACTGGGCGCTGGCCGAAACGCTTGCTTTTGCCACGATTCTGCAGGACGGGACGCCGATCCGGCTGAGCGGCCAGGATGCGCAGCGCGGCACCTTCTCCCAGCGGCATCTTGTGCTTCACGACAGCGACAGCGGAGCGCTCTTCGCCCCGCTTCACCAGCTTGAGGACGCCCGCGCTTCCTTCGGGGTCTATAACAGCCCGCTGTCGGAGGCTTCGGTGCTTGGCTACGAGTACGGCTACAATGTGTTCGCGCCGGAAACCTTCGTGCTGTGGGAAGCGCAGTACGGCGACTTCGCCAATGCCGCGCAGGTCATTATCGACCAGTTCATCTCCGCCGGACGGGCCAAATGGACGCAGCGCAGCAATTTGACCATTCTGCTGCCCCACGGCTATGAGGGCCAGGGGCCGGAGCATTCCAGCGGCAGAATCGAGCGCTATTTGCAGCTGTCGGCCGAGGAGAACTGGACGGTTGCCAACCTGACCACTGCGGCGCAATACTTCCACTTGCTCCGCCGTCAGGCTTCGATGTGCGGCAAGGCGGACGCCAGACCGCTCGTCATTATGACGCCGAAGAGCCTGATCCGCAATCCGCGCAGCGCTTCCTCCGGCATGGAGCTGGCGTCCGGGCGGTTCGAAGCCGTGTTCCCCGAACCGCTGCTTGGACAAAAGCCGGGCGAAGTCAAACGGCTCGTGGTCTGCAGCGGCAAAATCGCCATCGATCTGGAGGCCGAGCTGGAAGCGGCCCAGGGCAGAGACTGGTCCTGGCTGCATGTCCTGCGTCTGGAACAGCTGTATCCGTTCCCCGAGCGCGAGCTTGCCGCCCATCTGGCCTCCTTCGGCTCCCTTCAGGAAATCGTCTGGGTGCAGGAAGAGCCGAAGAATATGGGCGCCTGGAGCTACGCGGAGCCCCGGCTGCGCGCCATTGCGCCGGCCCAGGCCGGCATCCGGTATATCGGCCGTCCGGAACGCTCCAGTCCGGCGAGCGGATACGCGGATGTCCACAGCTTCGAGCAGCGCAGAATCGTCACGGAGGCCCTGAATTTGAACTCGCAAGCAAAAGCGGCTGTGCCGTCTCCTTCGGGGACGGTGTCACGATAGCAGAAATCCACACTTTGGGGAGGTAGCGGCCTGTGTCCGAAATTAAAGTGCCCGATTTGGGCGAATCCATTACCGAAGGCACGATTTTTAAGTGGCATGTAAAAGAAGGAGATTCCGTTGGCCAGGGAGACGTACTGGCCGAGCTGGAAACGGATAAAGTCAATTTGGAAATCAGCGCCGAGGAGAGCGGCGTCATTTCCGCGATTCTGCGGGGAGCCGGAGAGAACGTCGCCGTCGGCGAAGTGATCGGCCGGATCGGCGGCGGGGGCGGCAAGGCTTCGGCAGCGGACAAGGGCAAGCCTGCCTCACCGGAGGCGCCGGTCGTGCCTGCCGCGCCGGAAGCGCCTGCGGCGCAGCAGCCGGCGGCGCCATCCGCCAGTGCAGGGACCCTGGCGGCCGCCCCGGAGGGACCGGCCGCCGACAGCGGCGCGTACCTGGCTTCGCCGGGTGCGCGCAAGCTCGCGCGCGAGCGCGGCATCGACCTCGGCGAGGTCGGCGCGCGCGATCCCATCGGCCGGATTGGCCAGGCCGATGTGGAGACCTTCGGCGCAGCAGCGGCGCCCGCTGCGCCGAAGCCGGCCCCGGCCGCGCCCGCCCAGGGCGCGCCGGCCGGCAGCACGCCGCCTGGGACCAAGGCGGCGGACGGTCAAAGAGACGGAGCGCAAGCGCATGTCGCGCAGACGGCTGACGATTGCCAGCCGCCTGGTGGAGGCGCAGCGCACGGCGGCCATGCTGACCACCTTCAACGAGGTGGACATGACCGCGATCCTCGATATCCGCAAGCGGCGCAAGGATAACTTCAAGGAGAAGCATGACATCGGCCTCGGCTTCATGTCCTTCTTCACCAAAGCGGTGGTCGGCGCGCTCAAGGCGTACCCGCTGCTCAATGCCGAGATTGACGGCGAGGACCTTGTCATCAAGAAATTTTATGATATCGGCATCGCCGTGTCCGCCAAGGAAGGATTGGTCGTGCCGGTGGTCCGGGAAGCCGATCGGCTTAGCTTCCCGCAGATCGAGCGGCAGATCGCTGAGCTTGCCGCCAAAGCCCGGGCCAACACGCTCGCCCTCTCCGATCTTCAGGGCGGCACCTTCACGATTACCAACGGCGGCGTCTTCGGTTCCCTGCTGTCGACGCCGATCCTGAACGCGCCGCAGGTCGGCATTCTGGGCATGCACAAGATCCAGCTCCGCCCGATCGCCATCGACGAAGAAACGACGGTCAACCGGCCGATGATGTACATCGCCCTGTCCTACGACCACCGGATCGTCGACGGCGCCGAGGCGGTTAGCTTCCTCGTCAAGGTCAAGGAGCTGCTGGAAGACCCGGAAGCGCTGCTGCTGGAGGGCTGAAGAAGGCCAACAGGAAGCCTTAACCCTCCTTTAAAGCTATCCCAAAAGTTATTTCGGGATGCTGGGTCTCCACTTTAAATGAAATGTTATAACCCTAAATGACCTCATCTTCCACATGCCTGTGGAGTTTGAGGTCATTTTTGAGTCGTCCCCGTCTAATTCGAACCCTATTGGCACAGTCCCGCTCGCTCCCCGCTCCTCAAAACGCAACGCAGTGGTCCAGGATTCACCCACCGCCGGACGAATGGGTGAAAGTCCGCATAGCGCGAAGCTCCTGGCGCGCGGTGTTTGGCGTAGCATAACAGTGGCCAACCACTCGAACACGCTAATCGTGAGCTGGAACGGAATTCCTCCCTCTTATTTTCCAACTGGAGGGCTTCTACCTATCCTGAAAGGGAATACCTCCCTCTTAATCAGGCATTTTTGCAGAAATATAAGAAATCCCGGCCAATAAGCCGGAGCTTTTCCCGTTTATGTCCGTATAACGTCCCTTTTACCCTAAATAAAGGGATTATTTTCCAGTTCATACATGCGTCGGGATCGTTGTCTGTCAATTAGCCCTCCATAGCGCGCCATTCTTCCATATCCACTTGTTCGATCATTACCGCTGTAAGAAAGGTCCAGGTAAGGCGCCAGCGCCTGCATGCCCTGCATTCCCTCAATGCTCTTTGCCGGTTTACTTATTCCCGTCCTCTTCCACCCTGTTCAGCCACTCCTGAACTAAGGCGTTGAACAGCTCCGGCTGCTCGATTTGCAGGTTATGACCCGCCCGGTCCAGCACCGCAAACGAAGTCCGGGTATATTTATTCAAGATGGAAAAAGCATCGATGTAGCCCGTCACGGCATCCTGCCTTCCCGTAACCAAGAGTCCAGGTTTATGAAATTCCTCCTGATCTACCGGGAAGGAGAAGCCGTACCGGGCTTTGATGGCAGCCAGAAAATCTTCGTCGGCCAACCGGATGCCGGATAATATCTCTTCGTTGTAGCGATTCCATGTATATTCGTCAAGGACGACTCCGATTGAACTGAAATCGTCTCGCTGTTCCTTTGTAAGCTTCTCCACAAAATTGACGTCCGTATAAACAGCGGAATGTGCGGGAAGCTTCCTGTCCTCTTTTTCCGGTATAATCATCGGGCAAATCAAAGCTGCGCCATCCACTTGCTCCGGACGCTCTGCAATGATTCCCCTGACGATATAACCGCCATAAGATCCCCCCGCGAGACAATAGGTCTCACCCGGAAGCATGATATCCAGAAAAGACAGCACCGCTTCCAGCATCTCGTCCGAACTTCGGATATCCTGATAATGGCGTGACTTCCCCATTCCCGGCAGATCGATGTACAGCCGTCTCCAGCCTTTTCTCTCCCTGAATACAGGTTCCATACAGCCGCTCATCAGCCGATGGTCGGGACTGAACCCATGGATCATCACTATAGGTCTGCCTTCGCCCCAATCTTCATAATATAACTCCGCTTTCCCGGTTTGACAGTATGGCATATATTGTTCCCTCTCCTTTCCTGACCCTACTATCTTACCACTATATCCCTTATATCGAAAGTATGTTCGTATAAAAAGAAACGGCTGCTCCGTCCTCGCGGTGGAGGGCAACCGTTTCTAGCGAAGAACTTTTATTTTCTCCTATTGTTAAAAGACGGCTCCCATCAGGCCTATGCTGACCCGGGGAACCGTCTTTTACGTTTTGCCGCCCTTTTTTATAATTTATTTAGGAGGAATAAACCATTTGCGGTTGGGCGGTCTTGCAGTTTCCGACATCACTCGAAACTCTTGCTTAAATCCTTGCTTGAAGCTATATGAAGTCACGCCTTGCAGGCCGAAGCCTGAGGTGGCGGCTGCTTCCTTAAGAAATCTGTTCGTATGCGGTGCGGCCGGGCATTTCCGGATTCCGTTTCCGTTCCTTGCGGACCTGAACCGGCGGTTTCAGCATCACGGCGATCAGGCAGGAAATCAGGCACAGCGCCCCGATCGTGATAAAGGTCGGTTTGAATCCGCCCAGGAAGGCGGCGATGATCGAACCGGACAATGCGCCGATGCCAAACCCTTGGTAGACAATGCCGTAGTTCTTGTTATGATTCTTCAACCCGAAGAAGTCACTGACGATGGCCGGGAAGACGGTGATGTTGCCGCCGAAGCAGAAGGCGATCGCCGCTACAGAAGCGAAGAACAGTCCGAAGTTCAGCTGCGCGAAGCTGAGCGTCAGCGCGGCTACGGCCGTGATGGCCATCGTGAAGCCGATCAGCTTCAAACGGCTCATTTTGTCGGACAGCGCGCCGAGAATCAGACGTCCGGCCGTATTGAAGATGGCGATCATCGCCACCGCATTGGCCGCGGTCTGCACGTCAAGTCCAGCCAGCTTCACGCCGATGTCTTTTACAATGCCGATCAGATAGAGGCCGCTCATGCAGGCGGTGAAGAAGATGGTGAACAGCAGGTAGGCTTGCTTCGTGCGCAGCATTTCGCCCACGGTGTAATCCTTTTTCTCCAGCGGGGCGAGCGGCGATGATGCTTTATCCGTTCCGGCCGGCGCCACGGAGGCCTCTCTGACAAGCAGCGAACCGATGATGACCATAGCCATGACGATCATGCCCCAATACAGGAACGTGCGGGAGACTCCAACCGACCCGATCAGATGGGCGTTCACATACTTAAAGATCAAGCTGCCTGTTCCGTACGCTCCAACCGATACTCCCGAGATCAGCCCTTTGCGGTTCGGGAACCATTTGATCAGATTCGACAGCGAGGTAATATAAGCCGTTCCGTCGGCGTATCCGGCAACGACCCCTGCCAGCAGATACAGCATCGGCAGCGTGGTTGCATGCGAGCTATACATCAGCCCGAGGCCCAGCATAACACCCGCCACGGCGGTCAGGCGGCGAAGCCCGATTTTATCCTGAAGCTTACCCGCAAAAAGTGTCGCGAATGCCAGCGCAAAGCTTGTGATCGAAAAGGTTGTAGATACGGAGCCGAGCTCCCAGCCATATTTTGTTACGAGCGGCTGGTTGAACAAGCTCCAGGTATAAATGGTTCCAAGGCCCATCTGCATAATAATGGTTCCCAGTACGATTAGAAAACGGTTGTTTGCTTTAGTCCCTACCGACATGGTTCTTTCCTTCTTTCCTTCGGTTATGGCCGCCTTCATGAGCGCCTCTTGCATCTTTATTGTAGCTTGATTGCAAAAATGCGGATGAAATACGGAACGAAATGACGGAAAGAAGGAATGAACGGCCACTACAGGCGCATAATCTGCCTGAATTCTTTGACCTTGCTGCGGCTGACCGGCACTTCAAAGTCCAGATCACGCAGCCGAAGCAGGTAGGTATTGTTAAACCATGGGATGATTTCTTTGATTTTGGACAGGTTGACGATGAAAGAACGGTGGCAGCGGAAAAAGCGGTCCTGCGGCAAACGTCCGTGAAACTCGGTGATGCTGACCCCCATGGAGTACTCTTCGTTTCGCGTAAAGACGCTCGTCGTCTTCTCCTGGGCCGAGGCGTAGTAAATGTCGTCGGCGTCGACGACGATGATTTTTTCATTTTTCCACAGATTGATCTTGTTGCTGACCGGATTGCGCTCCTCTTCCCCGCTGGGCCGGTGCGCTAAAGTAGCCTCGAGCTTGCCCAGCATCCCCTTGATCCGCGTCTCGTTATACGGCTTCAGAATGTAATCGAAGGCCTCAATCTCGAACGCTTCGGCGGCATGCTCCTTATACGCGGTGATGAACACAATATGGGGCTTCACGGAAAATTTGCTGATATTCTGGGCCAGAAACACACCGTCTACGGAAGGGATATTGATGTCGAGAAACAGCACATCCACCTGGTTGGCCTGCAAATATTTTAGCGCGTCCAGCCCGTCGTCGAACTCGGCCGCAATCTCTATGCCGCTGTTCGCCCGAATCAGGTAGGCCAGCTCCTGCCTGGCCAGCTCTTCATCCTCTACGATTATCGCTCTCATCGGTTCTCCTTTTTCACATCGAAAGTTATATCCGTCCCTTTATCCAGCCTGGTAATCGTCAGTCCCTCGCCGTAAATCAACTTCACCCGCTGATGCACGTTAAATAGCCCGATCTTGTTCTCCGGCATGCTGCCTTCGTACACCTTACGGATCGTTTCCTCGCTGATGCCAACCCCGGTGTCGCGGATGCCGATCCGCACGCTGTCTCCCCGGTCCTTGACTGAAATCGTCACCGTTCCTACGCCACGCCCTTTCAGTATACCGTGCACAATCGCATTTTCCACCAAGGGCTGGATGATGAGGCTCGGGATGCGGACTTCCGTCTCGTCATCGATATCGTAGAGAACCGTAAGGCGTCTTCCAAAGCGCGCTTTCTCGATTTCGACGTAATGCCGGACCTGCTGAAGTTCTTTGCGGATATCGATAAAATCGTCGGTGAGCTCCAGATTGTACCGCATATAGCCGGACAGATTGATGATCAGCTCCCTGGCCTTGTCGGGGTCGATCCGGATGGAGGAGACGATGGCGTTCAGCGCATTGAACAGAAAATGGGGATTGATCCGGGTCTGCAGCGCCTTTAGCTCCGCCTTGTTCGCCATCTGCTTGATGTCTTCCACCCGGGAGACCTCCATCAGTGTGGAAATAATCTGGGACAGGCCAACAGCCATCGCCTGGAGGGAATAGGTGATTTTGTGGGCTTTGGTGTAATAAATTTTGAGCGCGCCGGTGACTTCGCCCTTTTCCTTCAGCGGAATGATGATCAGCGACTTGATATGATGATGGTTGAATTCGGTATCGTTGTTGCGGATCGTGATTTCCCCGCTGGACAGCGTGATTTTCGTTGCGTCGCTGATAATCTCGTTCTTCTCCTCGTAATACTCTTCTCCGATGCCGACATAAGCGCGAATACACCGGGTATCGGTAATTGCGACCGCGTCAGCGCCGATATCCTCTTTGATGATCGTACAAATTTTACGCAGAGACTGCGGATTGATGGTACGAAAATAGGGAAGTGTCTTGTTGGCGATATCAAGGGCCAGCTTGGACTGCCTTGCCGCGATCCGCTCCTTCTCTCCTTCCACGCTCTGGACGAGCATGACGATGAGTCCAACACTGACCTGGCTCATAATCATCGGAAAGGCAATCTTCGATACGATTTCGACGCCGAGCGACGACGGATGGGCCATGACGAGAATCAGCAGCATCGTCAGCGCTTCGCAGCCCATTCCCGCCAAAATCCCGGCCTTCCAGCGGCGCTCTGCTGACGTGTGACGGTAGATGATCCCCGAGACAACGCCTGTCGTGATGCTAGTAATCAAACAGGGCACCGACGTGACGCCCCCAATATCGATCAGAAACCGGTGAATGCCGGAGATCAAGCCGGTTATGAGTCCTACCCAAGGGCCGAACAGAATGCCGCCCGCCATGATCGCCACGATCCGCACATTAACGAGCGAGCCTTCCACCTTGATTCCGCTGTATGTGCTGAATATGGCGAACAGGCTGAAAATGACGGTGGCGATGAACAGCTCCTGCGGCGCATAAGCCCCTTTTTGAAAAATCTCCTTGAACCGCGGCACCCGTGTTAATACAAACAGTGTCATAAGCAGCAGTGCCGCACGCTCCAGCAGCTGCAGCAGAATGACGAACGTATACTGCATCTTGTTCTTGCCCCCATAGTAAAATATATCGGTCATTATAGGCTGATGTCCCGTGATTTGTCCAACCCAAATCTATTCTCGGATTTGAAAAAAAGGCGCCCGCAAATTAGTCCGCAAGCGCCCGCCGTATTCCTCATGATTCAACTTCTTCGGGCTTTAGGCCCTTTCTGCTTCCTATACCGCCAAATCGATGCCGATCACGCCAACTGTCTCTCCCCGGTCATTCGTTACGGCCCTCGACAGCGTCACGCAGGAACGCTTCGTTATGGCCGACACATAGGGCTTCGAGACAAAAGCACCGTCGCTCATCGCTCCGCTCCACCAATCGCGCCGCTTCGCATTAAGCAGGCCCGCCGCCGGTTCGGAGAAAATAAAGGTGCCGTCCGTCCGGTTCGACCAGATGGCCTGCAAATCCGGCGTCTCCGCAAGACAGGAAGCCAATACCTGTCTGTGAGCATCCGGATCGGGCTTGTACAATTCCTCCTTGGCTGCAATGTGCGTTAGCAGTGATTGCATAACCTCCAGCTTCTCGGCGTAACGGCTTTCCTCAATCTCCTCCATGCCGGCGATCTGGCTTACGGACTGCCGCAGCGCCTGAGACTCCGCCAGCAGGCTGGCGCTGACCTCGTTCAGCTCCCCGATCTGCGTCCGCTGCCGGTTCACCTGCTCCAGCATCAGATCGACGCTCGCGATCGTCTCGTTCAGCAAGGCTACCGCGCTGCGCAGCTCTGGCAAAGCGCCGCCGATCAGCTCGTCCTGACGGCTGGCCGCCTTCACCGTGTCGGATACCGCCGTATCCACCGTCTTGACTGTGGCCGCAATTTCAGCGAGACGCGCCTTCACGGCTCCTACCTCGCCTACGCCGCGCTCCACGGAAGCCCGCTCTTTATCCACGGAGTCAAGCACCTGCTCCACTCCTTTGTTAAGATCCAGCAGCAGCGCGGAGGAGCGGTCCACCGAGGTGCGGCTCTGCTCCGCCAGCTTGCGGATGCGGTCAGCCACCACGGCAAAGCCCCTGCCCTGCTCTCCGGCCCTTGCCGCTTCGATGGAAGCGTTAAGCGCCAGCAGCGAGGTCTCCTCCACTACACCCACAATCACTTCGTTGATGCCTTCCACCATCGTGATAAGCTTGCTCAAGGAGGCGAACTCTTCGTACATCTTGCTGCTCTGCCCCTTAAGCTCTTCCATCACGGCGTCGGTGCTTTTGAGAGAATCGAGCATTTCCGCCACTTCCTGGTTGGCTTCCTGCATGCTTATCCCCAGCTTGTCCGTCAGTCCCTGAATACGTTCCGCCGCCTCGGCTACCCCGTCCATTGTCGCCGAGGCCGACTCCATATTCGCTCTCGCTTCATAGCTCCGGCCCTTCAGCGCCAGCTCGGATTGATGGGAGTAATCGGCCGTCTGCTGCAGGTCCCCCGTATGCCGGCTGATTTCCGCGAGCGCTCCATGCATCCGGTCCGAGGTCACCACCATTTCATTGCCGAGCCTGTGAACCTGTTCGTTTGCTTGCCTCAGCAGCTCCTGCTCCCGAATACGTGAACGGTAGACGGTAATCGAAAGCGGTACGAACAAGAGAACAACGAGCGCCAGCACAAGCTTATGAACCCAGAACATTTGAACCCACAGCACATACAGTAAGGCCAGCAGCGAAAGAGCGACATGAAAAGCCAAGACTTGACGGTTGTGTTGCACAGCATTCCACTCCACTTCATCATGTTATGTATGTTGACATTATAACAGGTAAAATTCTCCAATGATATGCATTTTTTATGAATAATCTGCTTGTTTCGACAGGATTCATGGGGAAAGCCGCGAGGTTTATAAATCATTTTCTATCAAAAAAGGAAAGCCCCACCTCCCCAAAAGGTAAACGGTTGGCTTTCCTTCAAGCTTGCAGCTGCGCTTATGGTCCGGTTTAGGCCCGGTCCAGCATGCCCCGGGCGATCCAGACGCCCGCCGCGCCCGCCTGGGCCAGTCCGCGCGTGATGCCCGCGCCGTCCCCGCCGCAGTAGAGGCCAGAAATCTCCGTCTCGAACGTTTCCGTCAGCTTCGGACGGGCCGAATAGAACTTGGCCTCCACGCCGTAAAAGAGCGTATGCTCGGAGGCAATGCCCGGCGTCACCTTCTCCAATGCTTCCACCATTTCGATGAGACTCTTCATCGTATTGTAGGGGAGCACCAGTCCGAGGTCGCCCGGGACCGCTTCTTTGAGCGTCGGCTCAACGAAGCCTTCGGCGATTCTTGTCGTGGTCGAGCGGCGCCCCCGCAAAATATCGCCGTATTTCTGCACGATCACTCCTCCGCTCGACAGATCGTTCGCCCGCTTGCAAATTTCCCGCGCATATTCATTGGGCTTGTCGAACGGCTCGGTGAATTTATGGGAGACAAGCAGCGCAAAGTTCGTGTTGGGGGAACCAAGCGCCGGATCTTTGTACGAGTGCCCGTTCGCCGCCATGACTCCGCTGTGGTTCTCCACGACGACATGTCCGGAAGGATTGCTGCAGAACGTGCGAACCCGGGTACCGACTGAAGTGTTAAAAATAAACTTGCCTTCATAAAGATGCTCGTTGATTTCCTGCATAACGACATCCGAGGTTTCGACCCGGACGCCGACGTCCACCTGATTGTTGTACATTTTGAGCCGGTGTCTTTTCAGCACATCCGTGAGCCAGGCGGAGCCGTCACGTCCCGGAGCGACCATGGCCAGCTTCGTCTCGTAAGTCTCCCCGTTCTTCAGCGTAACGCCCGTTACCCGGTGAGTGCCGTTCTCGCTGACCGTCTCGATGTCCTGCACCTCCGTCTTGAACATCATGTCAATGCGGGTGCTCAAATATTCGTAAATCGACTTCAGGATTTCCAGATTCTGCTCGGTCCCCAGATGGCGAACCTGCGCCCGCAGCAGCTTGAGCCCGGCCGCATAGCCGCGCTGCTCGATGCGCCGGATCGGATCGGTCGTCGGATCGGTAATCATCTCCGTCGCTCCATGCTCAAGGTTGATGGAATCGACGTAGCGGATCAGCTCCAGCACCTTCGAGGGCGCCAAATAATCCGTCATCCATCCCCCGAATTCAGTTGTAATATTGAATTTCCCGTCGCTGTATGCTCCGGCGCCTCCAAAGCCCGCGGTAATCGAGCAGGCCGGCAGACATCCGGCGAACTCCTTGCGTCCCGCAGCCGGCGGACAGAACTGAATCTTTTCCTCCAGAATCGGGCATCGCCGCTTATAAATATCATGTCCTTTGTCGATCAGCAGCACTTTCCAGTGCGGGGCCTTCCGGGTCAGCTCATAACAGGCAAAAATACCCGCAGGTCCGGCACCAACGACGATTACATCATATTTGCTCATCTGTTCCTCCAGAAAACGAATTTATAATGCCAAGCAAGTGCGGCACGGCAAAAATCCCGGCCAGTTTCAGGGTAAGCCAAAGGCACCCATCCGTAGCCAGGAATTTACGGTTCCCTGTAGAGACCCCCAAACCTTATCTTTAGGGATATACGAACAGCAAGTACGCGTTCACGCGTGCTGTATGATTTTACGTCAGCTGTAAGAAATATTTTTAAACCATAAGAATCTTAACGAAAATAGACGAATATGTCAATGAAGATATACTATATTATACGTGTTTTTTGAGCAGAAACGAATATTTTTTAGTGAAAGTTCGTTAATTTTGTACAAAATCCGAACATTATAACCCTGCCATCAAGAGGGAGGAAAAAAGGGGATTCTTGTCGAATACATACACATCGCTACTGGAAATGAGGAACACCTTATGCTTGATCCATCGCATACTCCTCGCCAATTGAATTGGAACCGTGTGCTGCTGAATGCCTTCTGGATTACGCTGCTGGTCCATGCCTCAAGCCGGATGCTTCATTCCCACGTCCTTTTTCCCGATGTGATCATTTTGGGAATTGTTATCCTTCTGGAATGCATTCACAAATGGAGGCCGAAGCTGGGCGAAGTCTCTATTATGGCAGGGAGCTATGTCATCTCCTTATTTGTCACCGTCCTTACCGCTTCGGATATTCTGGTATCGCCGCTTATTATGCTGCTCCCGCTGCTCATTTCCATGATCTATCTGAAAAAATCCTATCTGATCGCCTCGACGGGCTTCGGATTATTGTATATGATCACGCAGCTTGGACTGTCATCGGTTCATCGCTCTGTCCAGCGGTCCGAGATTATTCTAGTCTCCATCGTTTTCGCGGCAACTGCGCTGACGGGCTTTGCAGTTATCCGCCGGGGTCAGGATTTGATCCGCTCGCTGGCCAACTCGGAGAAATCGGAGCAGGATTTGCGCATCCAGAATATCATCATGGACCGCCTGTCCAAAATCGACGCGCTGACCGATCTGTACAACCATAAGACCTTTCACGAATATTTCGGCTGGCTGATCGATCATCAACAGAGTAATCCGTTCCCGATGCAGCTGGCCATCCTCGACATCGACAATTTCAAGAAGGTAAACGATACCTACGGGCATGGGGTCGGGGATATTGCACTGAGACAGGTGGCGGCGACAATGCTGAAGCATATCGGCGCGGACGATTTTGCCGCGCGCTATGGCGGCGAGGAGTTTGTTATTATTCTTACCTCCAAACCGCTGGAGGCTTCCTATGAAATAATAGAGCGGATAAGAGAGGGCATCGCCAATCTGCCCATCCCTGAAATGGAAGGGAAATCGGTCACCGTGAGCATCGGCATGCATGATCTTCAGGACGCCGATTCCAAAAACCATGTATTCCAGAAAGCTGACGACGCGCTCTACGAAGCCAAGAAGACGGGCAAGAATAAAATTGTTGTTTTATAGATACGGGATGGAAGACCGAAAAGGGATGCCCTTCAGCTGGAAGCTGTGGGGCATCCCTTTTCAATGTAAGGCATCGGTTGACAGCTTGAGGAGCCTGCTGGCTGCACCCGATGAATGGCCTTGTGCTTAAACCTTGCGGGACCATTTCTCAAGAAGCTCCCGCGTATTCCTCTCCGGCAGCGGCTTGCTGATCAAATAACCCTGAACCTTGTCGCATCCCGTCATCTTGAGAAACGCCAGCTGGCTGCGGTCCTCCACGCCTTCCGCCACGACTTCCAGCCCCATCTCATGGCCGAGCGATACCATCGTCTTGATAAACGACTGGCTGTATGAATTGTCCGACAGCGGATCGATAAAGGCCTTGTCGATCTTCAGGGTAGAGATCGGCAGCTGCTGGAGATAGCTCAGCGAGGAATAGCCTGTTCCGAAATCGTCCAGCGCGATTCGAATTCCTTGCGATTGCAAATACTCCAGCTTGTCGACAATTCGTTCGAACGATTCCATGAAGACCGACTCCGTAATCTCTAGCTCCAGACATTTCGGCGCGATTCCGCTTTCGGACAGGATACCCAGCACGGTAGGAATGAAATTGTCCTGCAGCAGCTGTATGACGGAAATATTAACCGCAATTCTGAAATGGTTATACTGCTTTCGGGACATTTCCGCCATAAAATGACAGGCCTTTCGAAGGACCCATTCGCCCAGGGGAATAATCAGCCGGGAGTCCTCGGCGATCCTGATGAACGACAGCGGCGAGACAAACCCGAGATCCGGGCTGTTCCAGCGAATCAGCGCCTCGAAGCCGGAGATATCACCGGTCAGAAGGTCAACCTGCGGCTGGAAGAACAGCTCGAACTCCTCATTATCCAGCGCGCTGCGCAAATGCTTCTCGATCGTCATGCGTTCTTTGAACTCTGTATGCAGCGATTTGTCATATAGGGCATACACGCCTTTTCCCGCTTCCTTGGCGCGGTACATGGCCACGTCTGCACTCTTGAGAATCTCCTCTGTCGTGTTACCGTCTGCCGGATAGAAGGAAATCCCAATGCTGACTGAAATGTAGACGCTGCTCTCGCCGATCTGGAACGGGTTCTCAAACTCCTTGAGGAGCCTCTCTGCCAGCTCGATGACTTCCTTGCGTTCTTCCACATCTTTGATAAAGACGACAAATTCGTCTCCGCCAAGTCTGGCGAGCATACTGCCTTCACGGACAACGGATGACTGCAGTTTTTCGCTAACCTGCCGGATCAGTATATCGCCAAACTTATGGCCCATCGTGTCATTAATGTATTTAAAATTGTCCGTATCGACGAACAACAGCGCGGCGCTCCCGCCGGGAATCTGGAAGTATTCTTCCATCGTCTCCAGCAGACACAGACGGTTGGGCAAATGGCTCAAGGAATCATAATAGGCAAGATGGTGCATTTTTTTCTGATTCTCCAGCAGAGTGGCGTACTGCTCCACAAGCTCCTGCTGCGTTGCTGTAAGCTGCTCATAGGTCGCTTCAAGCTCCTGGTAGCTGCTGCTGAGCTTAAGCTCCATTTGCTTCCGGTTGGAGATGTCGATCAGGGAGCCGAGAAACATCGGCACTTCCCGCCGCTGGTCGATAGAGGCCTTGCCTCTGACCTCGAACCAGTAATAACGCCCGTCCTTCGTTCGCATCCGGTATTCACTTTCATACACCGGCGCCAGACCGGCCAAATGCTCCTCGCGCGCCTTTCTTGAGCGCTCCCGGTCATCGGGATGGATCAGATCTATTACCGTATCAACGGACAAATCCAGTTCCCCCGGTTGATAGCCCATGACTTCATACCACCGATCCGACACCCAGTGGCACTCTTTCTCGTAGTTGTATTCCCACAGTAAAGCGCCGGAGGCTTCCACCGCCAGGCGGAACCGCTTCTCGCTGAAGCTCAGCTTCTCGTTCTGATCCTGCAATTCCTCTTTGGCCGCCGCCAGTTCCAGATGGGTCGCCTCCAGCTTCCAAAAGCTCGATTCAAGCTTCCGCTCGTTCCGTTTCAGCTCGTCGATATCAATGCCGATCAATACAAAAGCGTCGGAGGCCCCTCTGCCGAGGCCCTTGATCAGCATCGTCCGGAATGTGAAGTACCGCCCCTCGGCGGCTCCGCTCGGAATCTGAAACTCCTCATGTCCGGCAAAATCGTAGCCAATCGCCCGGTAGAGCAGCTCCTTCAGCCTGGTTCCCCCCGCTACTTTGAGCTCCACATCATCCAGACTCTGGCCGACAATCTCCTGTTCTCTCAGGCCCGTGACCCGCTCACCGTACTTGTTCAGGCGCAGCACCGTTTTGTCCTTCTGCACCGCCCAGACCAGAATGCCCGTATGCTCGATCACATCCTCGAAAAACTGCTGTTCGGCGCGAATAATCCGGCGCAAATGGATAATATACATTCTAAGAAAAAAGGCGGCTGCGGCCAGCAGGGCGAGGCCGATGACCAGGCCGGCAATCGTCCTAAGGCGCATCCTTTTTCCATAATCCTCCGAATGATTGAAAAAATACTGACGATACAGCTCCTCAAACGCCCCGCTCTGCTTCAGCCGCTTCAGACGTTCATTGATATAGGGCACAAGCTCCGGTGAAGATTTGCTGATTCCGTAGGCGAAAACCACCGGATAAAGATTGTTCAGTTTATGTATAATCCGGCCCGTCAACCCTTCTTCGACGATCAGGTAATCGACAACCTCCTGATTCTCGAACAAGAGATCGATATCGCCCCTGCTCAGGGCGGTCAAAGCCTCCGCAACCGTCGGATAAGCCCTGTAGCCGGACACCCCCAGTTCATTCAATAGGACGCTCTCGGTATACTGTCCCTGCCCGACGCCGATCTTGTAACCGTTCAGATTGTCCAGGGTTACTCTGGATTTGAAATTCTCCCTTGCGTATATGGAGGTGCGAATCTTCATGACAGGGTTGGAAAAAAGAATTTCGCGCTTCCGCTCTTCGGTTACAGCCATCAGCCCAGCCGTATCGATATCGCCGCCGATCAGCTGCCGGTACACCCTGTTCCAAATGTCGCTGCCGTATTGAACCAGGTAGTCCTGCCTCTCAAAAATCATATTGGTCAGATCAATATCAAATCCGGTCAAATATCCGTTATGTATGTATTTATAGGGGGGATAATCCAGTTCCGCTTTATAGGCGACTTCTTTTCTTGCGGCGTGAGCGGCATCCGGCGCAAGCAGGAGCAGAACAGATAATAACAGGACGATGACTTTGCACCGCTTCATCGCTAATTTCTCCTTTGATTTAATTTCCAAAAAATAACACTATGCTAGGTATACACTAGCTTGGTTCGACAATTATTGGGATAATTCCTGCTCAGCCGGGTAAAAAAGGCAATTTTCATGTGTAATTATGTCTTTCAGTCCCTTTCTTTCATTGCAAAACATCTCTTCCTTTGTCAGATTGCTTAAAATTGTAACATTTAAAAGTGAGATAATTCACTTTTCATATTGATTTTTAGACGTAGAATATGGATAATAACAATATCGGTTTTGGTGATAATGATTATCATTATTAAAACAGATGAAAAATGGATTTAAAGGAGACTGAACGCTTATGAACGCAGCCACTACCCGGACGTCGCTGATGGTTGATGATTACCTGGATCTGCTTAGTCTTGCCGTCAAGATTGGAGATTTGAAATGGCAAAAAGAAATTAAAGGCCGCCTGCAGTTCATAGCCAACAGAAATTACAAGAGCTGCTGACTTTCACATACGGCACTAAGAGTAGCCGCCTTCCGGTTTGCCGGAATGGCGGCTTTTTGACTTTAGCAGGAGCGCTTCCACGGCTCGCCTCCCCAGCCTCTGAACCCGCCTATTCCTGCCGCGCAGAGCCTTCTATTTTCACGTCATCCGCCCCGCGCATCATTTCGATAAACCGCTTGAATGAGGCGGACAGCCAGCGGTCTTTGCGGTAGATCAGCTGAATTTGGAAGCCCTGGCCGCCGCCCGCCGCCACCGGAATCGCCTTCAGCTCTTCCCGCTCCAATTCTTCCAGGACCGTATAGCCGGGCAGAAACGCGATCCCCCACTCATGCTTAACGGCCTGCTTGATCCCCTCCAGATTGCCGAATTCCAGCTCCACTCTTGGCGCAATCCCGAGGCCTCTCATTTCCTGCAGCAGATGATTCCGGTAGGTGCACGTATCCTCTGTCAGAACGAGCGGCTCCGCGGCAAGCATGGATATCTGTACCGATTTGAAGTCAGCCAGCGGGTGTCCCGGGTGCACGATGATAAACAGCTCTTCCTGCCTTAGCGGCAGGACCTGCAGATCCTCAGAGACGTAGGGCTTATCAAAAATAAGTCCGAAATCGGATGATTTGTTCCGTACACCGGCGATAATGTCACTCTCGGAGCCGGGCAGCACCCGCAGCCGGATGTCCGGGTACTGCTTGCGGAAACGGTGCAGCCGGTCCGGCAGAAAATAGGCGGCAAGCGTCTCGATAGAGCCGACCGTCAGCTCCCCTGCCTGTCCTTCAGAGATAATCGCCTTCGCCTCCTCGCTCAGCGCCAGCATTTGGCGGGCGTACCCGAGCAGCGTTTTGCCGGCAAATGTCGGCGCCATTCCGTGCCCTGAACGTTCCAGCAGCTTCGCCCCGTACATCTCCTCCAGCTTCGCGATCTGGGTCGTCACACTGGATTGCGCATACCCCAGCTGTTCCGCCGCCCGGGTATAGCTGCCGCTCTTGATAACCTCGCAAAATGTACGCAGATAGGTAAGTTCCATCCCGCTCTCCTCCGGATATTATTATCATTTATTTCGATAATTGTTATCTAATACTATAGATATCACTAATGATCCGTTCAAGATAAAATGTAGGAAGAAGTCATAATTAGCCTGAAAGGAAGGATGTATGTCATGAAAATCCAGCCAAAATCGCAGGTGCTGTCCGTGCAGCCCGCTTCTCCGGCTGAGGCCGCTGCTTATTTCAACACAAGAGGAACATTCGAGACCGATGTAGCCGACGTCGCCCACGATCTGCGTGAAAGATTGCTGGGCTTTACTCTGGTCGATGTCCGGGATGCCCGTTCCTATGAGGAGGCGCATCTGCCCGGCGCCGTCTCTCTGCCCTCGGGCTATACTGGCCGCAGCGGCGCTCCGGCGCTGCCGCAGGACCGCCCGCTCGTTGTGTACTGCTGGGGACCCGCCTGCAACGGAGCGACCAAAGCCGCCGCCCGGCTGGCCGCCCAGGGCTACCAGGTCAAAGAAATGCTCGGCGGCATCGAATACTGGCGGCGGGAAGGCGGTCCGCTGGAAGGAACGCTTCGGGAGGAAGCGCCGCTCTTCTGGCAAATGCCGCCGATATCAAACATATAATTTCTTATTTGGAAAAAAGACCTCCGGTTCTGCCCTTGGGGACTCCCCCCTAAGCAGAATGGAGGTCTTCCATTTCGCTGCAAATGATATGGGGCGTTAAGCCGCCCCACTGCCAGTCAATGGTCTTCCTGGTCCAGAAAAGGCTTGTTCACATAATAGTACATGACGCCCATCAAGACTCCGCCGCCGATCAAATTACCGAGGGTGACCGGAATGAGGTTATGGACAACGCCGGCCCATGAGATCGTTCCGGGGTGGTTCAGCACAAGCGCGATGGCGAAGGTGCACATATTGGCAATACTGTGCTCGTAGCCCGAAATGAAGAAGCAGAATACGAACAGCACCATGCAGAAGAGCTTCGCGCCGTCGGCCTTCATCGACATCGGCACGAAAAAAGCCAGACATACGAGCCAGTTACAAAGAATCGCCCGCCAGAACAGCTGCACGGCCGGGGCGCTCATTTTATGCTCAACGACACTCAGCAAAAAGCCGTTCACATTCGCATCATAGAATAATCCGGTCAAATAAATGAGCAGGGCGAACGCCGTTGCTCCCAAAATATTGCCGATATAGCTCCATACCCACATTCGCGCGACATCCGTCCACTGCATTTTTTTGCGCAAGGCCGTATAGGTGTAATAGAATGTGTCCCCGGTGAACAGGTCGCCGCCGCCGTAGGAAATGAGGATGATGGCAGCTCCGAAAGTAATGGCGGCCATCGGATAAGTAAGCGGAGAATGCTCCATGTAAAAAAAGTTGCCGGTCTTGAAGGCCACAATGACGCCGAAGCCGATAAACATACTGGCCAGCATGGCGCGGGCAATGTAGCGGAAAATACTGTTGCGGTACACCTTCTGCTTCTTCAGCGCCAATTGCTCGACTTTCAACAGTGCTTCGTTTTCCATAGATCCTCCGTGGGTTGTTGTATTTTCAGCAGCCTCGGATACGAGTTGTGGCTTATTATACCCAATAAACCGCAACAAAACGCTTGAAACAACAACCCTCGTCAGATGGCCGGAATTATTCCTTGGATGAGGGATCATCGTCTATCAGTTCGGCGATCTCCTCCGCCTTCTTGCTGCTGGCCGCCACAAGAAGCACGAGAATAAGGCAGCCAAGAATCACGTCATCCCCTCCCCCCGCATTGCCGCGCCTTGACGCAATCTATGTGCCGGAGGGAAGGATTATGCCTTGCAGCCAAGCCAGGTCATTCCATTAATATTCTCTTATTTCGTGCGCTTAATGATGAACTTCGTTCTTCGCTTCCCTTCTTCTGCGGCCGGTACTATACAGAATCGTGCCGACAAAGACGGAGATAATAACGACAAAGAAGATAACATGGGACATTTCGAATCCGAAAGCGCCCGCCATCATTTTACCGGCAATAACGGCAATCAGCAGGAAAGCCGCCTGCTCCAGCTCGGGGAACTTCTCGATCAGCTTCAGGAAAATTTGCGCCACCCCGCGCATCATCAGCACGCCGAGAATACCGCCCATGAACAGTACCCATACTTCGCTGCTAACCCCGAAGGCGGCGATTATGCTGTCGATACTGAAAGCAATATCCATCAGTTCGACCAGCAGCACCGTTTTCCAGAAGGAAGCCCCCTTATTCTCGACGGCATCGCCACCTTCGCCCTTGAAGATGCCTTTATAGGCAATGTAGAAGAGATACAGGGCGCCGAGCACCTTGACCAGTGTGAATCCGATCAGAAACGATCCGAGCCCAATCGCTGCAAAACGGAACAGGTACGCACCCAGAATTCCGTAAAAGAGCGCCTTTCGCTGCTGTTCCTTCGGTAAATGCTTGACCATAACCGCAAGCACAAGCGCGTTGTCCGCCGAGAGCAGGCCTTCAAGAAGGACCAGACTTGCGATTATGCCCCAGCTCACAGGGTCCGATAACGTCGCCGCCACGTCATGCCACGAGAAAAAATGTCCATAATTGCTGCTTATGCTCCCAAAAAAATCTGACAACCAATTCATTGTCACTTGCCTCCGGTATATTTATTATGATCTGCCGGCGATCGAACGTTAATCCCGGCAGCTGCCGTTAATTTATATAAACCGCTCTGCCAGCTGATGAATATGCGCTGCATGGCTTCCTCCGCCGATCGCCGCGAATTTCCATTCCGGTCCGTGGCGGTATAACTCCCCGCAGATCAGGGCAGTGAAGCCGGAGTAGTTGTCCGACAGGTTATACCTGACCAGCTCGGCGCCCCCCGAGGCATTCATGACCCGGATATAGGCAGACTTGATCATGCCAAAATCCTGATTGCGGTTCTCGGCGTCATAAATATTGACAACGAACAGTACCCGGTCCACATCGGCAGGAACTGCGCTTAGGTTGACTCTAATCTGCTCGTCATCCCCGTCTCCTTCGCCAGTCAGATTATCGCCGGTATGAACGACCGAATGGCAGGCGCTATGCTTGTTGTGGAAGCAGACCAGGTTGCTCTTCTTCATGAGCTTTCCCTCCGCGTTCAGCAGCAGGGCTGAGGCGTCGCAGTCGACATTGCCCTCCTTCCTCAAAGCAAGCGGCTCCCGGGATTCGGCAGGGTCCCAGCCGAGGCCGACAATCACATTCGACAGGCCGGCATTGCCTTTGGTCAAATCTATGTTTTGGCCTTTTACGAGATTAATTCCAGCCAAGCGTTAACCCTCCATTTCGAACAAGCGCTAGGTTCTCGCCGGGACAATCCCGGCAAATAGAACATACAAGGTGATACGCGGAGGAAACGAATTTGTTTCAGTGAATGACCGCTCTTATGTTCCAAAAAAAGAGGCGGGGAATCCCCGCCGCTTACAGCACCTTCGATAAAAATTCCCGGGTCCGCATGTGCTGCGGATCTCCAAACAGCTTCTCCGGCGGCCCCTCTTCCACAATGGCCCCCTGTTCCATGAACAGCACCCGGTCGCCCACCTCGCGCGCGAAGCCCATTTCATGCGTGACGACAACCATCGTCATCCCTTCACGGGCCAGATCCTTCATAACGGCCAGTACCTCGCCGACCATCTCCGGATCAAGCGCCGATGTAGGCTCGTCGAACAGCATAATCTTCGGCTCCATGGCGAGCGCCCGGGCGATCGCCACCCGCTGGGCTTGTCCGCCTGACAGGGAGGCGGGGTATGCCTCGGCCTTGTCGGCAAGCCCGACCTTGTGAAGAAGCTCCAGCCCCTTTTGGCGGGCCCGTTCCTCCGGCCATTTGCGCACCTGAACCGGCGCGAGCATAATGTTCTCGATAACTTTCTTGTGCGGGAACAGGTTGAACTGCTGGAACACCATGCCAACCTCGGTTCGCACCTCGTTAATCCGCGTTTTTTTGTCCATCAGATTGACGCCTTCGATGATGATATCGCCCCCCTGCGGCTGCTCCAGCAGGTTCAGGCAGCGCAGAAAGGTCGATTTGCCGGAGCCTGAAGGCCCGATCACGACGACAACCTCCCGGCTATTGATGTCAACGCTGATATCGTTCAGCACGGTATTGCTTCCAAAGGCTTTGATCAGATGTCTGACGGAAATGATCGGTTCCATGGGGTTACATCCTCCGTTCGATATAGGACAGCAGCTTGCTGAGTGAATAGGTAAGCACAAAATAAATGACTGCCGCCGTCAAATAAGGCTCCCAGATCCGCATGTACTGGCCTTTCATCGTATTGCCCCAGTACATGATCTCGGGGGCGGCGACAAGCGCGAGCAGCGACGAATCCTTCACGAGCACGATGAACTCGTTGCCAAATGCCGGAACCATCCGCTTGATAGCCTGCGGCAGCACCACAAACCGCATTGACTGCCTTCCCGTCATCCCAAGCGACAGCGCCGCCTCCCGCTGGCCGGGATCGACCGACTGGATGCCTGCCCGGAAAATCTCCGCTGTGTAGGCCGCCGAGTTGAGCGACAGCGCAACGACACCGGAAATCAGCGCATTGGTGCTACCATAAAAGGCCGGAACCAACCCGAAATGGACAATCAGGATCTGGACATACAGCGGTGTGCCCCGGAAGAAATTGATGTAGGCCAGGAAGGGCCAGCGCCAGAGCGGACTTTTGACCATTCTGCCAAAGCCGATGCCCAGCCCGAATACGGAACCAAGGATGATTGAAGCGATCGAAAAGCCGATCGTATACAAGGTTCCCCGCAAGAATAAAGGCAAATATCCTCCAATGATGTCGAAATTGAAATCCATCTTTCTCTTCCCTTCTCTTCACAATAGGCCGGATGCAAGCCGTCCCCGTAAATCTTTCTCTCTCTCCTGAAAAAAACAAAGCACGCGCAATAGTATTCATTACGCATGCTTGCTTTGCTTACCTTGCTTACTGTGCGTTCTTCAAGTTCGTCAGGTCCGGAGCTTCGCCGAACCATTTCTTGTAGATTTCCTCGTACTTGCCGTTTTCAATGACCTTTTGGATCGCTGGGTCCAGCTTCGCCTTAAGTTCACTGCCCTTCGGGTACAGAATGCCGTAATACTCGGAACCGAAATTCGGCGTATCCGTGATTCCGACCAGCTTCATGTTCGGGTTGTTCTTGATGTATTCTCGTACGATCGCGATATCGGCCACCACCGCGTCCGCCCCGCCATTGTCGAGCTCCATCATCGCAACCGCATTGCTGTCGAAGCGTTTCAGCTTCGTGTTGCCCACGCCCATGATCTTGCTCATCAGCTCATCGGCGGTAGTAGCCGTCTGCACAGCCACGGTCTTGTCCTTCAGATCCAGCGCGCTCTTGATGTCGCTGCCTTCCTTGACCATAATCATGTTCGTCGATTCAAAGTAAGGAACGGAGAAATCATACGTCTGCTTGCGGTCGTCGGTAATGGATACCGCGGACAAGCCGGCCTGGTATTCCGTACCCTGCTTGACGCTCTCAAGCATCGTGTCCCAGCCGGTATTGACCACTTCGTATTTCATTCCCGCTTCTTTCATGACTGCATCGATAAAATCAATGTCGAAGCCCTTAATCGTATCCTTATCCATATATTCCATAGGTGCGTAGGTAGCGTCGCTCGCGAACTTCACCACGGTTTCTTCGCCGCCGCTGCCGGAACTTGCATTGTTATCCGATCCGCATCCGGCGATGACCACGACCAGCATCGCGATCAAAGCTGACATGACCCATTTATTTCTGCTTTTCATCTCTCAATCCCCCTGCGAAAATTGTCAATAGCATAAAGAGATTTTAACAGATTAAAGTGTAGATGACAATTATCTTTTCTTCCATATGTTATGTTATATCACATAATTATCGGAAGTTTGTAACAACTTTAATTCTAGCACTTGCCGCCTTACCGAAGCGTTTTTTCGAAGATCCAACTGCCGAATCCGGCCTCTTGTAAAAAAGAGCACTGCCAGGATTTCACCCCTTGGGTCAGTGCTCATGCTTTGCAATATCTCAGCTCTCGTTAAAAGGTTAGCTCCCCGTCGTAGGAAGCAATCAGACGATACAGCTCCGGACGGCGGTCGCGGAAAATGCCCCACTCGATCCGCCCCGTCTCCAGCTCGTCCAGATCGAACTCGCCGACCAGCACCGCCTCTTCGCCCCGTCCGGCCTCGGCAACCTTGTTGCCTTGGGGACCGGCGATAAACGAAGAGCCGTAAAAGTTGATGCTTGAATCCTCATCCTCTTCACGCCCGATCCGGTTGGACGCCACCACAGGAATCAGGTTGGCCGCGGCGTGGCCAAGCATGCACATCTGCCAGTGATCCTTCGAATCGATAGCGCTGTCCTGCGGCTCCGAGCCGATGGCCGTCGGATAGAACAGAATCTCCGCTCCCATCAGCGTCATGACGCGCGCCGCCTCCGGGTACCACTGATCCCAGCATACGCCCACCCCGATTTTGGCGTAGCGGGTGTTCCACACCTTGAATCCGGTGTCTCCGGGATTGAAGTAGAACTTCTCCTCGTAGCCGGGGCCGTCCGGTATATGGCTCTTGCGGTATTTTCCCAGGATGGTTCCGTCGGCGTCGATCACGGCCAGGGTGTTGTAGCGCGCATAGTTCTTCTTCTCATAGAAGCTGATCGGAAGCACAACCTTAAGCTCTTTGGCCACCTCTTTGAAATGGTTGACGGCTTTGTTCTGCTCAAGTTCGGTCGCATATTCATAGTAATCCGATTTTTCCTTCTGGCAGAAATACGGCGTCTCGAACAGCTCCTGCAGCAAAATAATCTGCGCTCCCTGAGCGGCCGCCTCCCGAACCAGCTTATCGGCTTTGGCGATATTCTCTTCAATGTTGCCGGAGCAGCTCATCTGCGTCGCGGCTACTTTTACTTTTCTCAAGCCTATGTCCTCCTTGTTGCCTTATTGAAATGCTCTAGCCGGCATTTGCTGCGTGGTGCAGTGCACGTTACCGCCCTCGCGGATGACCGCCATCCCGTTCACAGTGCGGATTCTCCGGTCCGGAAAAAGACGCGACAGGGCCTGCTCCGCAAGCGCATCCGTCTCGGGTGCGCCGAATACAGGCAGGATTATACCGCCGTTCACAAAATAGAAATTCAGGTAGCTAAGCGTCAGCCGGCTGCCTTCATGATCGGCGCGCGGCGGCTGCTGGATTTTGACGATTTCAAGCTTTCTGCCCTTGGCGTCCGTAGCGCTCTCCAGAATACGCAAATTCTCTTCTGTAATCGCATAATTCTCGTCCTGCGGGTCCTCGCACACCTGAATGATGACCTTGCCCGGTGACGCGAAGCAGGCGATATTGTCGACATGCCCGTCGGTCTCGTCGCCACTGAGCCCGCGCTTCAGCCAGATGATCTTCTCCGCGCCGGTATATTGGCGAAGATACTCTTCAATATCTCCCCGTCCGAGGCCCGGATTGCGGTTCGGGTTAAGCAGACATTCCTCGGTTGTAATCAGCGTGCCCTCTCCGTCGGTATGCAAGGAGCCGCCTTCCATCACGATCGGCGCATCGAACCGTGTAACCTTCAGCTGCTCCAGGATTTGCGGTGCAACCTTGTCGTCGAGATCCCAGGGAGAATATTTGCCGCCCCAGGCGTTAAACTTCCAGTTCACTCCGGCAAGCTTACCGCTGCCGTCCACCACGAAGGTTGGCCCGTTATCCCGCAGCCAAGCGTCACTGTGCTCGATCGGAAGAAACGTGATGCCGGGACCGGATACGAGGCGCATGACGGCCTCCTGCTCGTCCGGATTGACAACGACCGTTACCGGCTCGAACTCGGCAATCGCCTGGATAATATCCGCATATCCTTGGCACACGGATTCATGATCGTCCGGAAAGCACATGGACGCCTGCACCGGCCAGGAAATAAACGTGCGCTCATGCTTCGCCCATTCGGGCGGCATGCTATAGTTGAAATCTTTAGGATTCATCATCTTAGCCCGCTTTACAATAGTTTAAGGAACACATCTCTTCTGCATTCCTTACCCATAATACAATAATATCAATCCCGGCTCAATTCCTTCGGGAAGACGGTATTCCGGCATTTTAAGGCAGCAGATCATCCGCTTGAAGCGCGAAAAAGCCGGACGCAAGCGCCCGGCTTTCAAGAAGCCCGCTGCAGCGGGCTTTTTTGGGGGAGAATCAGGAAATCTGGATCGACTTCACGATCTCTCCCGCAAAGCTTTTGACGGTAAACGCCCCGCCTTCCAGCACGGCATAGGAATTGGGGTTGTTCTCTTTCGGGAGCGAGATGGAGCCCGGATTCAGCACATAAACGCCTTCTTTGATGTCAGCCACGGGAACGTGGGTATGCCCTTGAATAAAAAGATCGCCCTCACTCAGCTCGGGCAGGTTCTCGATACTGAAGCCGTGTCCGTGCGTGACATAAATGCGTCTGCCCTCATACCAAATTTGCGTATAGTCGCCCATCATCGGAAAATCGAGCAGCATCTGGTCCACCTCGCTGTCGCAGTTGCCCCGGACGGCAGTGATATGCCGCTTGTACGCATTGAGCTCTTTCGCCACTCCCTGAGGATCGTAGCCCTCCGGCAGCGGATTCCGCGGACCGTGATACATAAAGTCTCCGAGAATAACAAGGCCATCCGGCTTCTCCTCGGCGTATTTCTCCAGCGCTCTCTTTAACCAGTGCAGCGAGCCGTGAATATCGGAAATAAACATCAGCTTCATATCTTTCCATCCTTTCCCATGTTGGTTATATAGAATTGCCACCTATATCGCAGTGAAAAAAGCCCCACAAAGTGAGGCTTTCCTTCAAAGCTGGGCGCCGGGTACTTTGCGAGACCCCGGCTTAACTGATTTCCTTAATCTTAAGGCAAATTCGAGGAGCCCATCAGATACCGGTCTACTTCCCGGGCAGCCTGACGGCCTTCACTGATCGCCCACACGACAAGGCTCTGTCCGCGGCGCATGTCGCCTGCCGCAAAGACGCCTTCCACATTCGTCGTATGCACGCCGTACTCAGCCTTGATGTTGGAGCGTTCGTCGAGCTCCAGACCGAGCTGGCTTGCAACCGTCTCTTCCGGTCCGGTGAAACCGAGCGCGAGCAATACGAGCTGCGCAGGGATAACTTCCTCGCTGCCCGGCACTTCTCTAGGCACCATGCGTCCTTCTTCATTCCGTACCCATTCAAGCCGCACCGTATGCAGCTCCTTTACCTGTCCGTTCTCATCCCCGGCAAAACGCTTGGTCGATACGAGATAGCGGCGCGGATCTTCCTTATATACCGCCTTGGCTTCGACCTGACCGTAATCCACTTTAAGCACCTTCGGGAATTCCGGCCACGGGTTGTTCGGCTGGCGGGTAAGCGGCGCTTGCGGCATGATTTCCAATTGTACCACGCTTTTGCAGCCATGGCGAAGGGAGGTTGCGACGCAGTCGGTACCCGTATCGCCGCCGCCGATAACAACGACGTCCTTGCCGGCGGCAGACAGGTATTCGCCGTCCGCATGCTCCGAGTCCAGCAGACTCTTCGTATTCAGCGTCAGGAACTCCATCGCCTGATAAATGCCGGACAGCTCCCGTCCCTCGGCCTGAAGATCACGGGCTTTGGTCGAGCCGGCGCACAGCACAACCGCGTCGTGCTTGGCTTTCAGCTCCTCGGCCGAAATATCCTTGCCGATCTCTGTGCCGGTCACGAAGGTGATTCCTTCGGCCTCAAGCAGGTCTACCCGGCGCTGCACTTTCTTCTTGTCGAGCTTCATATTCGGGATGCCGTAGGTCAGCAGGCCGCCGAGCCGGTCAGCGCGTTCATATACGGTAACTGTGTGGCCTGCTTTGTTAAGCTGCGCCGCGCACGCGAGTCCCGAAGGTCCGGAGCCGACGACGGCCACGCTCTTGCCGGTGCGCGTAAGCGGAGGCTCCGGCTTGATCCAGCCTTCCTCGAAGCCTCTGTCCACAATCGCTTTCTCGATGGTGCGGATCGTTACGGGCTGGCCGTTCATACCGACCGTACAAGCGCCTTCACAAGGGGAAGGACATACCCGGCTTGTAAATTCCGGGAAGTTATTACTCTTATGCAGCCGTTTCAGCGCGACTTCCCAGTTCCCTTTATATACCATATCGTTCCATTCCGGAATCAGATTATGCAGCGGACAGCCGGAGGCCATCCCCGACAGCAGCCGGCCCACATGGCAGAACGGCGTTCCGCAATCCATGCAGCGCGCAGCCTGCTCGCGCAGCTTCTCTTCTTCCATCGGAACCGAAAATTCGTTCCAGTTCTTGATCCGCTCAAGCGCTTCGCATTCCGATGGCGTTACGCGCGCGTATTCCAAAAATCCCGTAGATTTGCCCATACCTGTCATCCTCCGTGTCTTCTTTGATTTAACGCCGGACCGGCAGGCCGGCGATTCTAGGGTGCCGCTTACACCAAGGACTTCAGTCCCTCCGGGCGCCATTCATATGACGCTGTAAAGCAGCGAAGCAGCAGACCGCACCAAGACGATTGCCCCGGCTGCATGGTTGTCCGCCACATTTAAAATTAAAAGTAATAAGTGACTACATAGTACCATTCGCTTTCCGTATCCGAACGTGAGCAATGTCACCTTTTTGGCAAATCGAGAAGATCATTTTGCCATTATCACAGAAATTTCAAATTTAAATCATTTAGACCCTGTACCATTGTGCCGAATCCGGCCGGGGAGACAAGCAACCGGTTGCAAACCCGGTCCCAACACGAAAAAGCGTACAACCGGCTCTTCCACCGGTTGTACGCCAAATGTTCGTTTCATATAAGATACAAGCTCTTTCAAGTCCGCTTACATCGGCGTGCGCCTGATAACACCTTATTTCACCGCCAGCACTGTCATTCCGATACCCCGGGCAATAAGCTGCTCTTTGTCCAGAAGGACGATTCCTTCCCCGCCAAACAGCGGCTCCCAATCCCCCAGCTTCGGAAGCGTGAGCGGAGTCTCTTCTTTGCTTGCTTTATATACAACGTAGATGTGGCTTGCCGAATCGCCTCCGGCGTGATTCCGCAGCGTAAAAGCCACCGTGCCGCCCGGAGACTGCTCAAAGACGAGGCCAGCCCGGATCTCCTTCGCGCTCCGCAGCCGAAACGCCGGATGCTGCCTCCGCAGGGCGATCAATCTTTGGATATAAGCAACATCATCCTGGCGCTCGGCGCACCGTTCCCAATCAAGCCAGTTGATCTCCACCGGGCTGTTATAACTGTTCTCCACACCTTGCTTTGTCCGCATAAACTCCTGGCCGGCATGCAGCAGCGGAATCCCCTGACTCGTCAGCACCATGGCCGAGGCGAGCCGGTGCATGCTGCGGCGCTCCCTGTCACCCGTCCCTTCCGTGGACAGCAGCAATTTGTCCCACAGCGTATGATTATCGTGACATTCCACATAATTGACGCACTGCTGCGGCTCCTGGGCGAACTGTCCGATGCCCGGCCCGTAGGCGATGCCGCCGGCGACACCCGCCCTGACTCCGCTCTCGCTGCCGCTCCCGCCGTTGATAAAGCCTTTGCGGTCATGCAGGAAGATGCTGCCCTTGACGGCATCGCGGAAGCCGTCGTTAAATTGTCCGATTCTCGGCATATGGGAGCTGTTATGCTGGTTCGCCCGGCGCTCCGGGGCAAGCTCCGTGTCCATAATCCAGCCTTCACCAATCGTCAGGATCGAGGGATCAAGCTCATCAAGCCGCTGACGGATCTCCGTCATGGTGCCGATGTCGATCAGCCCCATCAAATCGAAGCGGAAGCCGTCGATGTGATACTCCCGCGCCCAGTACAAGACGGAATCTGCAATAAAACGGGACATCATTTTGCGCTCGGTGGCGCAGTCATTGCCGCAGCCCGATCCGTTCGACAGCGTTCCGTCCGCCTTATGGCGCAGATAGTAGCCCGGAACAAGCTTGGTGAAGTTCGCCCGGTATCCGTCGTAGACATGGTTGTAGACCACGTCCATAACGACCCGCAGGCCCCGGTCATGCAGCGTCTGAATCAGGCGCTTGAGCTCCGTGATCCGGACTCCGGGAACGAAAGGATCGGTCGCGTAGGAGCCCTCGGGAACATTATAGTTCTTCGGGTCGTAGCCCCAGTTGTAATGCGGCTCGCCAAGCTTCGTCTCATCTACGCTTTCGGTAGCGTAATCGCTGAGCGGCAGCAGCTGCACATGCGTGACGCCAAGGCCGGCGATATGGTCCAGCCCGGTAGGAATCCCGCCCGGTCCCCGCGTACCGCTCTCGGCAAGGCCGGCAAATCCGCCTTTCTGCCGGATGCCGCTAGCCGGATGAATCGATGCATCCCGCAGATGCAGCTCATAGATAACGGCATCCACAGGATCGTGAAGCGGCGGTTTGTCCTCCGTCCAGCGCGTCGGGTCCGTCTTCCGGAGGTCGAGGATGGCGCCCCGGTCGCCGTTTACGCCAACGGCCCTCGCGTAAGGATCGATGGCTTCGTTCCACTTGTCTTCTATCCATACGCGGTAGGTGTAGAACTTGCCGTCCAGATCGCCTTTCAGCGTCAGTATCCAGGTCCCCCCGATATCGCGGGTCATCGGCATGACGGCAGAAGCTTCCCCCTGCCAGGAATCGTACAGCACCAGCTGCGCCTCCTGGGAGGTGGGGGCCCACAGCCGGAAGACGGAGCGCTCCGGCGTATAGTTCAGCCCCAAATCGTCTCCCTCGTAACTGAATAAATCGTCAAAGCCGTCGACAAAGACGGAGACACCGCCGGTGACCGCGGGATCGCCGTAATAAATCGGCTCATCCCTTTCCCTTTGTACCGACAAATCGATCAGGACTCCTTTATTCATTCTCGCCGCCTGGAAAGCTGCCTGGCTCCATGCGGCGCAAACGTTTGTTTTTTGAAATATTTTCTAGGATTCTCCGGGATTATACAACGCGTCCGGTCTGCTGTCAAACCGGTTTTCGCCCTATATTCTGAAAGTTCCGGAACTTGATTCAGGTCTCCTTCCGAACCGGCTTCACAGACACCATAGTAATCACCGCCCGGTTCTCCGTATAATCGATCAGCCGCTCTCGGCTTGCGGTATATCCTCCGTCCGCGCGCCTTGCGCCGTTATCCTGCACGATCAGCCGGGGGCCGACCTCCGTCAGCTCATAGCCGATCCCCACCGTCCAGTGATAATCGAAGGCATAGTTCCCCGTCCAGCGCAGGGACAACCATTTGTCGAACTTCACCGCCACCGGCCGGTCCGCGTCGATTTCCGCCTTGTATAAGGCGAAATCATTGAAGCTTCTCAGCTGGATTGTTGAGGTGTCCCCGAGCGCCGACCGGAAATACGCACCGATACCCTTCACAAGCCCCCGGGCGCTCATCCCCCAGAGCTTTCCGCCGTAACGATCATATACATGGTTGATCTGCTCCGCTTTCGAGCGGAAGCGTTCCAGGCCTATCAAGGCAGACAGCCCCAAACGGCGCCCCCAGTATTCGGCGATCGCCGCCATCGTTGCCGGCCCGCAAGCGGATGCCGAAGACCGGACGCCCGGCGCCCATTGGGTGTACGGCTCCAGATCCAGCTTTTTTCCGGTTCTGCCAATAGTCATTGCGAAGCCTCACCCCGGCGCGTGAGCTGAATCCGATCGAATTCCGGAGAAAAAAACCGGGTGCTGACGAAATCCCTGATTCCGAGGGGAAAGCACCGCTCGCGGTCTTCTCTCCTAGCG
Source organism: Paenibacillus sabinae T27 (assembly GCF_000612505.1). Taxonomy (NCBI): domain Bacteria; kingdom Bacillati; phylum Bacillota; class Bacilli; order Caryophanales; family Paenibacillaceae; genus Paenibacillus; species Paenibacillus sabinae. The sequence continues at coordinate 307,450 of NZ_CP004078.1, read as the reverse complement.
TATGCGGCCGCTGTCACAATATACGACGACTGTTCCCCGGGAAGCCGGTCCTTCATCCGGGCGGCCGCCATCAGGCCGCTTGCCAGCGGCATCCGAATGCCCCTATGTACCACATCGAACCGCTCCTTTCTCTTAGGAGAATAAACGAAACACCCGTAAATCCAGGCTTCTGCCCAAGATTTCGGGTGTTTCGGTAAACAGCGGATAGGGGGCCCCTGCCTGTTCCAGCGAACAGACCGGGGTCAGACGCCCGTCGATCCGCTCCGGGCCAGCACGCTTCTCAGCTCCCGTATGCCTCTGAGATAGCCGGTGCTCGCTTCCTTCCGCCGCTTAAAGGCGGTCTCGGCATATAAGAAAAGGGTCGTCCACAGCAGCATGGCATAGCGGAAAGGCGTTAATCTGCCGGTTCTGAGCTTCAGCAGCTCGTAGTGGTTAATCACCTTGGTATAGGCAACCAGCTCTTCCTTGTCTCTGGAAGCCGGAGAACCGTGGTGAATCAGCTTGAGTCCAGGATTGATCACCATAGGCCCGTAAAGGCTGGCCAGATAGGACAGATACAGGTCTTCGCCAAGGCTGTAGCCGTTCAGCCACTCGACCGGCTCCACATCCCGCAGCGCGGACTTGCGGAAGCACATATTGCAACCGTGAAGGAATTCGGTCCGGAAGATCTTCTTCTGCCGGTTCCACAAGTTCATGGACGAGGCAAATCCGCTATAGGACAGCTTGCCGGGAGCGAAACGGCTTCGGCCGCTGATCAGCATGAGCAGCCGCCCTTTCAGGGAACAAGAGAAACTCTGGTCCACACCGCCGACGCCGACAGCATCGGGATAGCGTTTAAACGTCTCCAGAAGGACAGCCAGATAGTCCAGCTCCAGCTCCACATCGTCATCCAGAAAGAGAAGGGTCTCCGATCTGGAAGCATGTGTCGCATATATCCGCGATCTCAAGAGACCGGCTTCCTCCCGTTTTTTCTTGTGGTAGCTCAGTTCCATGTTTGAAGGCATTTCCTTCCTGACCTCTTCCAGCCAAGCTTCTTCCGTATCGCCGTCGTCAATAATCAGAATTTCGATCGCCGAACCAGCGATGCCCTGCTGCCCGAAGATCGATATCAGGCATTTTCGCATATCCTCATGTCTGTTCCGGGTGCAAATGGCTACCGACAATGTCAGAGAGTCGCTCAAACTCCCACCCCTTTCGAAAAAATGACTGCCTGAAGGCTGTTCTCGAAACTAGCATTTATGCTGTGACGGAATATTTCATAACTGCGCAATTTTTTTGTATTTACCCTTTATTGTGCAGGTCTAAACGCAAAATGCAACATTTTCTTAAACTTTTTTCATTTTTTCAGAAAGCGGGCGGAAGAAGTCAGCGTTTGGAGGGGGATTGCTGCGCCCGGCGGAAGGCCATAACTTTACGGTACATTGATTTGTCCTTAAGCTGATTGAAAATGAACGGATCGGGACTGGTATTGACTTCAATGATCCAGGGCGTCAGGGAACGGTCAAGGCCGATATCGACGCCAAGCTGCTTGAACCCGGGGTAATTTTTCTTGTAGAACTGCCCGATATCTTTACCGAGCTTCTTCAGACGTTTTATTGTAGCAGCCAACTGCGCAGCGTCCGTATGGGGCGCGAGCAGCTTCTCCACAGCCGTCGGCTTTCCGCCAGCGTGGTAGTTGGTGACAATCTTCCCCTTCCCGGCCACTCTGCCGATCAGCCCCGTCGTCTCCCAGATGCCGCGCGGACCGCGCTGGACCATGACCCGGATGTCAAAACGTCGCCCTCCCGCTTTCAGCAGGTCGATTCCTTTTTGAATCAGGTAGCTTCGGCCTTTGGTGATCGGCTTCAGCGAGGCATAAAACGCCTCAAAGGTGCTGAACGTTCTTTGCTTCGTTCCGCTCTGGAACCAGTACACGGCTCCCCGTTCCCCGGCCCTGCGCTCCGCCCGGATGACACCGTTTCCGAACGTGCCGACCTCCGGCTTGATATACACCATCCCGTATTTGTCCAGCATCCGCTTGGCGTTCTCCCGGGTCAGCCTTGCCGTCTCCGGAATCAGTGCCGAAATCTCCGGACTGCGCAGCAGCACCTTCGTTTTAATCCATTTGCTGGTCAACGTGGATTTTGCCTTCATCCTTGCTTCCACTCCCGTTCGCTAATCTTCTGTCGTTACAAGGTAAGCTATGCTTGGGTGAAAGCTTTGGCATTGGATAGACGCCGCTTTCCGGCAAAGAAAGTGTCTCCCGGCAAGGCATGAGCATATAGTGCAAGGAAGAAGAACTATGCCTGACGGGGCTTTTTTGGGAGTTACGCCGCCGGGACGGGGAAAGGAGCCTAACGATGAACATCTGCATGATCGCGCCGGGACGGTTCCCGCTTCCGGGCAGCGGCTCCGTCGAAATCTGCATCTGGGCGGTAGCAAGGCAGCTTGCCCGCCGGCATAACGTCACCGTCATCTGCCGGGAAACTCCCGGGCAGCCAGACCGGGAGATGCTCGAAGGCGTCCGGCTGATCCGTCTGCCAGCGGATACTCCCCGCCTGTACTTTGCCTGGGCGGTGAAGACCGCCTCGGAGGAACCGTACGAGCTGATTCAGGTCGATAACCGCCCGCATCTGATGGCCGCCGTAAAGAGGGCGGTCCCCGGAACTCCCGTTGTACTGTTCCTGCACTCCCTGACCTTTGTGCCCGCCACACTGAAGGTCGCCAAAAGCCTCCGTGAGGCCGATCTGATCGCCGTCAACAGCCTGTCCCTGGGCAGCAGACTGTCGGGACGCTTCCCCTCCGGCCGCCTGCCGCTTGCGGTTGTGCCGCTGGGCGCCGATTTGTCCCGCTTCGCGCCGCTTCCAGAGGAGGAGCGGCGGCAGCTCCGCCGGGAATTCGGGCTGCCCGAGCGCTTTACGGTTCTGTTCGTCGGGCGGATCATCCCGCGCAAAGGCTTGCCCGTCCTGATGCGGGCGGCAGCTGTCCTCGGAAGACGGCTGCCGGTCCATCTCGTCATCGCCGGAACGGGAAAGCCCGTCTATATGCGCAGCCTCAAGAAGCTCGCGCAGCGCTTGCGCCTGTCCGTTTCTTTTGCCGGCGGCATTCCTCATGCGGACATCCACCGGATCTACCAAATCGCCGACTGCCTGGTCTGCCCGTCGCAGCAGCATGAATCATTCGGGCTGGTCAACGTGGAAGCGATGGCCTCCGGTCTGCCGGTAATCGCCTCGAATAACGGCGGCATCCGCGAAATTATCGTATCTGGCCGCAACGGCTTCCTGGTGGACCGGTACCGGGAGAGCTCCTCGTTCGCGCGGACGATGCTGGCGCTGGCCCGGGACCCGGAGCGGGCACTCTCCATCGGCATGAAGGGGCGGCGGGACGCCACCGAAGCGTTTGACTGGGCGCGGACGGCCGGCCGGCTCGAATCCCTATACGCTTGGCTCTGTAAACTTCAAGAAAAAAATAAATGACATGCAATGACATTATTCACTTTGGCAGTTCTTTATCCGTTGTATAATGTGTTTGTAAGCGTTGCCATCCCGAAATAATCATTACAGCGCCTCAGTCGGCAACACCCTGCATATTCTTTTCAATGATATAGAGAGGGTGGATTATAATGTTGATGCTCAAAATTATCGTAAGACCGCAAAAAGTAGATGAAGTGATGGCGGAACTGCTGAATGCGGGCTTCCCGTCCATCAGTAAAATGGATATATTGGGACGCGGCAAGCAAAAAGGGATTCAAGTGGGCGATATTCACTACGACCAGATTTCGAAAAAAATGCTGATGATGGTCATTCCTGAAGACGACAAGGAAGAGGTCATCGACATTGTGAAGCGGACGGCGAGAACCGGGGAAAAAGGCTCTTTCGGTGACGGCAAAATCTTCGTTCTCCCCGTATTGGAAGCGTATACAATCAGTAGCGGCAAAAAAGAACTGTAATTTATCCAAGAGTGAACGGCGTCGGCTTCGTATATTTAATTCTATAGAGAGACAGGCTCAAAAAAAGAAAGGGCGAAGCCCCGGATGCTTGCTGCAAGCTCCGGCCTTCGCCCTTTGCGCGCTTCGCGCTTCCATTATTATCCCAAGGAGATCCATTGGATCGCGGAAAGCACCAGACCGACGGCAAAGCCGCACACCGCACCGTTGACGCGAATCCACTGCAGGTCCTTCCCGACTTTCTCCTCCAGCATGGCGACCAGGGTGGCATCGTCCATTTTGTCGAGATTCTCCTTCACCAGCACACCGATCCGGTAATGGTTGGCCTCCGCGAACGCGAGCAGCGAGAGGCGGATTCGATCCTCCAACTCCAAGACCCATTCCTTCTCCCCGGCGATGCGGCGGGCGAGCAGCGCATAAGCGGCGAACAGGCCCCGCCCGCCGCGGGCGCGGTCTTGCTCCAGCAGCGCAAGCGCCCTTCCGCGCATGTCCTCCAGTCGGGCCAGCAGGAAGACTCCCGCCACTTCCCCTTCCAGTTCGGCCGCAGCCCAGTCCCTCAGCGAATTCATCCGCTCCTCGTCATTTACGAGCTGGAACAGGGCAACCCGAATCTCCCGGATGATGGTCTCGCGGTAGACGCTATCCTCATCCCGGATATCGTGCAGGGCCGACAGCAGCATATTCTGCAGCAGATCGCCAAGCATCTCCTCATCGACAAACCCGGCAAATGCCTGAAAAGCCATTCCCTTGAAGCCGCCCAGCTTAACCTCGGCAAGCTTGGAGGAAGCGAGCTGTCCGAGCATGGTCTTCGTCTCCGCCCGGCCGAGCCAGGCGGCCGCTTGTCCGAGCCCGTAATCGAGGGCGTCCTTATCCTTTCCGTCATGCACGAGTCTCGTGACGACCGTATCGGCGGCCTCTTTCAAATCCGCGCTGCGGACATAACCCGCGAGCGCCGATTGTAGATGCGGCAGCACCTTCTCCGCCGGAATCCGGCTCACCAGAACAGCCAGGCGCTCCAGCATCTCCGTCCGGTTCTTCTTGCGGCTAAAGAAGCGCGTGAGCATCGAGGAGCCGATCTGGATGAAGCGGATTCCGCGCAGCTTGTTCTCGATGCTCTGCTTGTTCAGCAGCTCGTTCTCCATCGCCGAAATCAGGGACCCTGCAATCTTGTCGCGGTTCTTCAGCAGCAGAGACGTATGCGGGATACGAAGTCCCAGCGGATAACGAAACAGCGCCGTAACCGCGAACCAGTCCGCAATCCCGCCGACCAGCCCCGCCTCGAAGCCTCCCCTGAGCAGCTCCACTGCCAGATTGCTCGGCAAAAACAGCGTCAGCAGGAACCCGCACGCCATGACCACAAGTGAGATTGTCGCTAAATATCTGGATTTCATCCTATGCCCCCCACATTCTCTCGAAAAGCCTGCACATCAAGAAGAAACAGCTGTGCCGTCCTTTTAGGGACGGAACCGTTTCTCGTAGAAATATAAGTCAAAATGATAAGCACTCAGCTTATAAATCTTATATTTCAAGAAGAAACGGCTGCGCCGTCCTCTCCCAAGGAGAGCATCCGTTTCACATCAATAGATAAAGGCCTTGAATAAGCGCACGGCTTATGCTTTCTAATATGTTTAAAAAATATTGTACCACGAATAATCCCCGTTTCGGAAATGAACAGAAATGGAGCTTAAAGTAGTCCGGCCGGAATCAAAAAAAGCAGTCCCCCGGCTATCCTGACACCGGGGGACTGCTTCAAATTCTGCGGAACTGTGACTCCCGCTATTCTACATTGCTATGCTGCTTGTATGCGGCAGCATGATCGACGCCCCGCAGCTCCGCGTAGCTCAGGCAGACGCTGTCCAGTACGAGATGGACGCACTGGTCGAACAGGGAGCCGAGCGGCTGGACGCTTCTGCGTTCACCCTCGCGGCGGTGCTTGGTCGCCGCCGGAATGGTCAGCAGCCGCGAGGCGGACCGGCCCAGCGGCGAGCCGTCATCTGTCGTCAGGGCGATCACGAACGCGCCCAGCTCCCGGGCCTTCTGCGCCGTCCAGACGACGCCGTGAGTCGTTCCCGACCCGGATACGGCGACCAGAATGTCGCCTGGGGAGATGGACGGAGTAATCGTCTCGCCGATCACGTAGACGGTCGCGCCCAAATGCATCATCCGCATGGCGAATGATTTCGCCATAAGACCCGACCGGCCCTCGCCCACAACGAAGATCCGCTTTCCTCCGGCCAGCAGCACGGCCGTTTCCGTTACAACCGTCTCATCCACACGCTCCAGCACTTCCTTCGCTTCCAAAAGGATTTCCTTCAGCTTGCTCATCTTGGCGTCACTCCTTATCTGCTTATGAATCGCTGAATCACCATCTTGTCCCGTGGGGATGCTCCCTGTATTTGTTTCACAATGAACGTTGTCAGCTATATAAGCTGAACTTAAGATTTTCTCATCAGATATCAGTCGTAACTACGAGGAACGTTTGGACTTCCGGCCGCTGCCCATCTTCAGATTTCTCGATTTAACCCACTCTTCGTGGATGAAATCCGAAGACAAAGGCGATCGCTATCGCTCCTCCAGTTCCAAACTTTCCCTTCGTTACTCCTTACCCTGATGTCATTTTTAAAGTTCATCGTATATAGAACGGCCCCTTAATCCGCCCTCTCCGGCATACTCCCGGATAAGCTCTTGAAATCGGCGGGCTGCCTGCGCCGGATCAGGCGCCTTCGTAATCGCCGAGCCGACGATGATGACCTCGGGCTTCAGCGCCAGCAGGCCCGGCAGCGACTCCAGCGTAATGCCTCCGGCGGCGGCAATCCTAAGGCATGCCGCACCTTCGGCGCCTGGGCCGCCGTCTGCTCCGTCGCCACTGCCCTCCCGTTCTCCGGCAGCGTCATGCGCCGCTGCCCGGCTGCCGCCTGCGCCTTGCAGCCGGAGCCCGCCGCCTTCCTGCTGGTCCTTGCTGACATGCAGGCAGTGGATCGCTCCGGGATGCCCTGCCAGCTCCCGCTGCTGCTCCGGCGAGGTATGAAGCAGGTCGATCATGACCTGCTTCTCCAACCGCCGCGCCGTCTCCACGCACAGCGCCACGGTAACCGGCGGTGCCGCGCCCATAACGGTCGCTACATCCGCCCCGGCACCAAAGCACAATTCAAATTCGTACTTCGCGTTATCGAACGTCTTCATGTCCGCAACGATGGTTTTATGCGGAAATTCACGCTTAAGCGCTTCCACGGACGCCATGCCGAATTCCTTGATCAGCGAGGTGCCCACCTCGATCCAGTCGATATAGGGCTCCGTTCGCCGGACCATAGCTGCTGCTTCCTCTATGCTCATCCGGTCTAGCGCCAGCTGGATTTTCACCGCGCGGACACCTCCAGCTTCGGCTCAGGCTGCTGCCCGGACACCTTACGGGCTTTGCCGACCGTCATGGTCAGAATCGCCGACAGGAGCAGCGAGCCCGCCATGAAGATATAGGATGCGCCGAAGCCGCCGGTGGAGCCGTTCAGGTAACCGACGATATATGAGCCGGCAAAAGATCCAAGCGCGCCCATACTGTTGACCAGCGCGATCGCGCCGCCCGCCACGTTGCGGGGCAGAATTTCCGGCATGATGGCAAAGAACGGTCCGTACGGAGTGTACATGGCGCCGCCTGCGATCACGAGCAGGATAAAGGAAATCCAGAAGTGATCCGCGCCCAGCAGGTACGAAGCGTAGAAAGCGACGGCGCCGATCATCAGGAACGGCCAGACGAATATTTTCCGGTTGAGCGTCTTATCGGAGAAATAGGAAGCGGTCAGCATGCCGACAACCGCCAGTACATAAGGAACGGACGACAGCCAGCCGGTCGTTACCATGTTCATATCGGGAGCCGACTTGATAATTGAAGGTAGCCACATCACGAAGCCGTACACGCCGATGCTCCAGAAGAAATACTGCAGGCAGAGCTTGATGACAAGCGGGGACTTGAACGCTTCGCCGTAGTTTTTTACAGGCTTGAGCCCTTTTTGTTCTTCCTGAAGAGCGCCATCAAGCGCCTTCTTGTCTTCATCGGTCAGCCATTTCGCTTCGGAAGGCTTGTCGTTTACGAGCTTCCACCAGAAGAAAGCCCAGATTACCGGCGGCAGCCCTTCGATAATGAACATCCATCTCCAGCCGACGGAGGATACAAGATAGCCGGATACAATCGACATCCACAGCACGGTTACGGGATTGCCGAGGATCAGGAACGTGTTGGCGCGGGAGCGCTCTTTTTTCGTAAACCAGTGGCTTAAGAACACCAGCATCGCCGGCATAACCGCACTCTCGACCACGCCGAGACAGAACCGGATGACAATCAGAAAATGAACGTTATGGACAATACCGGTAGCCGCAGCCAGCAAGCCCCATAGAATGAGAGACCAGAAGACGAGCTTCTTGGCGCTCTTGTTCTCGGCGTAATGCGCGCCAGGCACCTGAAAGAAGAAGTATCCGAGGAAAAAGAGCGCGCCCAGCAGCGAGGACATCGAGGCCGTAATCTGCAGATCCTTGGCCATGCCGGCTGCTGCGCCGAAGCTGTAGTTCGCCCGGTCGAGGTAAGCCAGACTGTACGTAATGAATACGATGGGCATGAGCCGTAGCCAGCGCGCAGCAACGAAACCGCCGCTTTTGTTATTATTCATGATTATTTCACTCCCGTAAGTTGATATTGGAGATAAGTTTCAAGTTCCGATTTGGTCGGATAGCCGTCATGGTCGCCTTCAGACTGCACAGCCAGCGCGCCGATCGCGTTCCCCCGCTGTACCGCCTGTGAAACCGTAAGCCCTTCCAGCATACCGCTGACGAGTCCGACGGCAAAGCCGTCTCCGGCTCCCACCGTGTCCACAACCTCTTCCACCTTGAAGCCCTGTACGGTGCCTTCGTCCGTCTGCGTGCGGAAGTATGCGCCCTCCGGCCCCAGCTTGACGACAACGAGCGAGACGCCCTTGTTCAGATAAAATTCGGCGATTGCGCGCGGGTCCCTGGAACCGGTCAAAATCTCGCCTTCTTCTACTCCCGGCAGCACCCAGTCGGCGCGGCAGGCCAGGTCGTTGATGACCGATACCATCTCTTCACGGGAGGACCAGAGCGAAGGCCGCAGATTCGGATCGAAAGAAACGCTGCGTCCCTCCGCCTTCATTGCACCCAAAGCCGCATATGCGAATTCGCGCGTCTCTTTCGTCAGCGCCGGAGGGATGCCGGTCATGTGCAGATGGCGGAAGCCGGTCAAGTAGTCCGGTTCCACGTCTGCACCCGAGAGTGTGCTTGCCGCCGAGTTTTTGCGGAAATACTGCACCTGCGGATCGCCTTCCAGCACCTTCGATTTCAGCTGAAAGCCGGTCGGATGCGTGGAATCGCGTGTGACGCCGGAGATGTCGATGTTCTCCCTTTCCAGGTACTCGCGGATATATTCCCCAAAAACGTCGTCGCCCAATCGGCTGACCCATCCCGCTGAAAGCCCCAGCCGGGCAAAGCCGACCGCCGTATTCACCTCCGCTCCTGCCAGACGGCGGCTGAACTTGTCGATGTCCTTCAGAGCCCCGGGCTTATCGGCGACGAACATAACCATGGCTTCTCCGAAAGTGACCACATCCTTCAGGCTCATTATGCTATCCCCTTTCCTGCTGCTAATTTGTTCCCGGAACCGCCGCTCCGCAGCATTCCGATATATCGTTCAAGGCATTCCGCCCCGGGAAGCGCGAACTCGATCGCCCGCGGCACATTCCCCGGCAGCCGCCCCAGCAGCTTCCGCCATAGAGCATCCTCTTCTTCCGGAAGAGGCAGAGTGACCCACATGCCGCCCGAACGGACGACATGCTTGAAGTGAATATAGGCGACGTAAGGAGCAAAAATCGCCGCGGCCGCCAAGGGGTCCTCCTCGCAGTAGATCCAGTTACCCGTATCGAACGTCATCTTCACACCGTCCAGCCCGCACCGCTTCACCGCCTGAAAAAACGCTTTCAAATTATCCGCTTTGCCTCCGTAAAACGTTTGGTCGTTCTCGATCAGCAGCGTCAGCGGCCCCGATTTCTCCCGGTATTTCCGAAGGAGCCGGTCAAGCTGGATGAGCCGGCCCTGTTCGGCAAGGATCAGCTCTTCCTCCGAGGCCAACCCCGGAATGCCCGCATAGCAGCCCAGCGACACTTTCAGCATTTCGGGCTTCAGCACCGCCGCTTCCCCAAGAATGTGCAGGAGCAGCTCCTCGTTCAGCCTTCCCTCCTGATTCCACAGCTCCATCGGAACGGAGTATACGCAGCGCAGGCCGCTGCGCAGGTTCGCCTCGCGGCACTCGGCAAGCGGAAGGGCTCCCGGCGGGAACAGCTCGCGTCTGATTTCGATGCCGTCCGCACCTCCGGCGCGAATCGGCTCCACCAAGTGCTGCTGCGCCACGCAAGCGTTTCCAAAAACAGAAGTTGGAACAAAAACCGCATTCATCCTATCGTCCTCCTTCTTGTAATTTGCAAATCATGTGAGTCGGATTGTGCCGGATACAGTCGCCTTATCAGGGTACGTGGAATCGATGTAGTGAATCGGTTTAGTAAATCGGTTTACTACTGCTTATGACCAAATTATAATCCAGCCTCCTCTCCTTTGCAAGCCCTTTCTTTAAAGCGCTGTCATTTTTTTATTTATATGTTCGAGTACTAGCGCAGAAGCGGAAATCCGGATATGAACAAGCCCATAAATGGAAAGTTGGCTTTACATCTCGCGAGCCGGATGCTATATTGTAAATGTAAAGCTTACTTTCCATTGAAACGAGGTGCAAAGTTGAAGAACCGTCTGGAGGAGATCCGCAAACAGCATGGAATCAAGCAGGAGGAATTGGCCGAGGCTTTGGCGGTTTCCAGACAGACGATCGGCTCGCTGGAGAATGGCCGCTATAATCCATCTATTATTTTGGCGTTCAAGATCGCTCGCTATTTCAAGCTGTCAATTGAAGAGATTTTTATTTATGAGGAGGAATAAGTTGTGAAAAATGGCTCTGCTGTGCGAAATGCCGGGGCGCTTGCATTGGGAATTCTGCTGTTGGCTGCCGGTCTACTGGAAGTAGGAGACATGGCCAGGAACATATCCGGTGTGTGCGCAGGCTTAGGCGCCGGCCTGATCGGTATGAGCATTTCCAACCTTTTCATCATCCGCTATTATGCCAAGCACCCTGCGCTCAAGAAACAGCACGAGATTGAAGCCGGGGATGAACGAAGCGTCTCGATCAATAACTTGTCGAAGGCCAAGGCCTTTGATATTACCATAAGAGCAATGATGCTGATTCCCTTTGTGCTGATCCTTGCGGATTCACCCCTCTGGCTCACGCTTGCCGTTGTAGCGTTCTATGTATTCTCTTACAGCATCCGCTACTATTACATCGTCAAATACAGCAAGGTCATGTGAAGCGCATGAACAAGGCTGCCCCTGAGCACCTGCGGCTTAGGGACAGCCTTACCAAGCGGATATCTAGCTCTCAGAGTTTGGTATGCACCCTTTAGCGGGATGTGGTCACAATGACCCCGCCTATATTATCGCCTGACAGCGAATAGCGACGTCCTTCCAAGATATAGATCACCGTATCTTTGGCTATGGGAACATAAGAAATCTCATAGGATTTTCCGCCCGTTTCAATTGAAATTGTCCGCTTTGTTTTCAGATAATCCAGATACTCCTCCAAAGTGAAATTTTTGTCTTTCATAATCAAGCTGTGAGGCAGGCCCACATAACGAAAATGCCAGGGTTCATACTGAATGCCTGTGATATCCGTCTTATCCTTGGGGTATCTCAATATGAATCCGTATTTCCAGGCGTTTTTCTCCAGCCATTTGCCTTCGGCTGCCCGGTTCATCTCCATTTCCGTAGAACCGATATCAAGGGACAAGCCCAGATTATGCTCACTGTGCCCGGAAGGCAGCGCGTAATCGGCTCCTTTTTCCTGGTAGAGCCGGTCCTGCTCATCCAAGCTCCGATAACCGCTGCTGATCATAAAATGCCGGACCCCGTCCCCTTCTGCAGCCCCGATCATGACGGAAAATTCCCGTGCCACTCTTTGCGATAAACGGATAGTGTGGTCCAGAAGCGCATAGCCCTGGGTCAATTCCTTATAGCCGTAAAGATTCACGATATCGGGTTGTATTCCCACCTTATGTAATGAATACTCTTTATTAACCAAGAGCAGATCTCCCTGGTATACCTGCTCTTCCGTAACCTTGACCGGAATGTTGCCGGCATGATCGTTCGTTTCGCGGATTACGATTTCACGGCCCTGCTCACAGCTTGTTAGCAGCAGCAAGGCAAGCGCCAAAAACCACTTCTTCATTCTCAGCTCCTCCTTTTCCTTATATCTCCTTACACCCATTAAGGATAGAGAAAGTTGTTTAATAAAGAAGTGGTGTATTTCTTAAATATTTTTAAAGTGTCCGGACTCATTTCGGCAAACGCACTTCAAAAAGTGTCCGGATTATATCGCTCTGAACGGAAATAGTTCCTTTATGCTGTTCTACGATATTTTTTGCTATGAATAAACCGAGACCCGTGCTTCCGCCCTGATGGGTTCGCGACCGGTCGCCGCTGTACAGCGCATCAAAGATATAAGGCCGTTCTTCCTCCGGAATTGGGTCTCCGTAGTTGACGATCTGGACGATTGCGGCCTCTTCATCATGAGTACAGCTAATGTCTATGAACTGACCGTCCCTTCCGTAACGAGCGGCGTTAGTCAGAATATTCTCAAATACGCGGGCTAACAGTTCCCCATCCCCCAATATATTCACCTTCGGAGGAACACTCAATCTGGCGGTCAGATGATGGTTCTCAAAGATAGGATACAATTCCTCATTTAATTGACGGAGCAGTTCACTAAGCTCAAGCGGTTTCTTCTGGATGGCAAGCTTACCATGGTTCATACCGGCAATCTCGAACAGTTCGTTAATCAGTTTCTCCAGACGCCGGGATTTGGTAAAGGCAATGGATGCAAAATGCTGCACTTGATCCGCAGTCAGCTGCCTGTCACGGAGAATGAAATCCAGATAACCCAATACAGAAGTGAGCGGCGTCCGTAAATCATGTGCCAAATTGAGGATCAATTGATCCTTGCTGCTCTCTGCAAAATCTCCCCTTTCCACGGCTTGCTGCAGCTTCTCCCCCGCCAAATTGATATCCTGCGCAATCTTCTCAAACTCGTCATTTGAAGAGATCTGAACCCGATCCTTGAAGTCCCCACTCGCCAGACGGTGAATTCCCGCAGATATCTCATTGAAATAAACAGCATAAGGCTTGGTCAGGAAGAAGAATACTAGAATCGCCAGCGGCACAAAGAAAATCAAAAAGAAATTCAGATCGCCAACATTTCGGATCATGAGACGAAACCGGCTCAAAGAATCGCCCGCACGCGCGTTTTCGTAGTAATAATACTGAAGCACTTTATATAGCAGGAAGGTGACAACCCCGGACAAGAGCATGCTGAAGCCCAACAGCAGAATCATTTTTGATCGGAAACTCAGGAACCTTCTAGCCATTGAAAATATACCCCACGCCCCAAATGGTTTTGATCCATCGGTTAGGTTCTTCGCCAAGTTTTTTTCTTAACGTACGGACATGTACCATAACCGTATTTCCCCCTTCATAATAGCCGTCTCCCCAAACCTGCCGGAAGATATGATCCGCACTGAATACTTGTCTGGGGTGAGCGGCCAGCAGATACAGGATATCAAATTCTTTGGGCGTCAGCTTTACCGGATTGCCGTACAGAGTCACTGAATGCTTGTCCGGATCGATGATCAATCCGCCCGCCTCCACCTGCCGATTATTCGCTGCAGCCGATGGACTCAGCAGTCTGGATCGCCTGAGCTGCGTATTTACCCTGGCCATCAGCTCCATGGGATTAAACGGCTTGGTCATATAATCATCCGCCCCCATGACCAGTCCCGTTATTTTGTCCAGATCAGAGGTCTTGGCGCTCAAAAAAATAATCGGAAAGAGATACCGCTCACGGATTTGACGGGTCACCTCATAGCCGTCCAGCCCGGGCATCATGATGTCCAGGATCGCCAGGTCAATACGCCGGGACTTCACGGCATTAACAGCCTCTTCGCCGTCCGCCGCTTTAATCGGGCGGTAGCCTTCCTTCTTCAAATGCAGCGCAATCAGCTCTGCAATTTCAGGATCATCGTCCGCAATTAATATAGTAATCCGATCCATCCGTATTCCACTCCTGTACATTGAACGCTTGTATTATTTTACAATTATTTTACAACAAAAACCGCCCCTTCCGCTGCGAGAAGTGACGGTTCTTTAATCAGGGATAACTTTAGGAGGTAGATTTGCTCCGCTTCATCTCCGACGACTGCCGCACTGCCAGCTCGCACTTGAAGACGTACTCTTCCGGCGTCAGGTCTTCTTCCGAACGGATGCGGCTGATGATCCGCTCGGCGGCCCTTCTTCCCATCTCGATCGAAGGCTGGCTGATGGTCGTAAGCGTCGGCGTAAGCAGGTGGGCAAACTCGATATTGTCGAAGGCGACCAGCGCCAGATCCTCCGGCACCCGGAGCTGCCGCTCCTTCACAAAGGCCAGCGCCTCCAACAGCACGAGGTCGTTGCCCGCGATCAGCGCCGTCGGCGGCTCCGGGCCGTCAAACAGCTCGCGGAACCTCCTCCTTAGGCTGGAGATTTCCGCATTGATGATATACCGGCCGTATTCCAGCCCGTGGTCGCTCATCGCCTGCCGGAAGCCTTCCGTCCGCTCCGTCCGGGTGCTGATTGTCAGCGGCGCCGTGGCGAGCGCGATTCTCCGGTGTCCCCGTTCCTTCAGATGAGACACTGCCTCATACACCGACTCCCGGTTGTTGACGACGATGGTGTCGGCCTTGACGCTGTCCACCTTCCGGTCCATGAACAGGATAGGGTACCTGTGCCTGGCAAGCTTTTTATAGAGAGAGCCGTTCTTCCCCGTAGGAAGCAAAATCATGCCGTCCACCTGCTTCGCCTGAAGCATTTCGGCGTACTTCTTCTCCTTCTCCCCGTCTTCGTCGCTGTTGCACAGAATCACGTTGATATCCTGCTCCTGGCAGTAATCCTCGATGCCCCGGCATATTTCGGTGGAGAGCCTGTGCATGATATTCGCCACAATGACGCCCAGCGTTGACGTCCGCTTCTGCTTCAGTCCCCTTGCGAGTACATTTGGCTGGTAATCCAGCGCCTTAATGGCCTCTTCGATCTTGGCTCGGGTTTCGGCGCCCATATGCTGATAGCGTTTATTCAAATATTGGGATACGGTGCTTTTGGACACGCCGGCTCTTGCGGCCACGTCTCCGATTGTCGCTCTGACCAATGTTCTCTACTCCCATCGTTACAGCTATATCCATCTACTATAAAGCGCCTCGCGGCGCTTGTCTAATGGCGGAGGGAGGCGGGAGGCGGCGCACTTGACGGACAAGTTTTTAAAAAGGCTCTGCTGTCATGGCTTCGATGTCCGGCTATACCCTTTCCGTTTGTGGAAAGAGAGCGACCGGTAGATCCGGGCATACTTGGCGGCTGCGGCTGTGGAGAGGTTCGACCCGCTCATGCTCAGGCTTTTGTTGCGCGCCTTCTTCAGCACCATCCCTCCGGGGTTCTTGGCATATAGGTAGTTGCCGTAGGTTTCAAATTCGGAAAAAGCAAACTGCCGGGTGCGATTCATGCTGCGCATAATGGCTGTATACCACGGAACGCCGTGTTTGGCCTCAATTTCCCGCTTCATGCGGGAGAGACGGCTGCGCTCAAACAGCATATAATGCGTCACGAACGAGGAAGGGCGGACCGCCTTGCGCCCCATCAGCTTCCGGTAGGTTGTGAAATACTCCGGCTGGCTCCAGTTCCGGCAGTAAAAGATCGTCTTGCCGCCGGTGCGGAACCGGTGCGGCGCAATCAGGACGGTATCGGCGTCGATGACCAAAAAATAATCCGCCGTGCACAGCTTGTCGCCGCCCAGCTTCAGCAGCTGCTGAAACAGCCAGCCCGAGCGCTCCCAGGTGCGTGACCGGTAGTTGATATCCTTTTTTGTGATGGGAAGCACCGTGTTTTCATCAACGAAGGTACAAGCCTTCCTGCGGCAAAAATCGAGAATCCGCTCCTTGCGGGGGGCGACGATCATCACGCTGCGGATCGGGTGCCTAACCTGCTTCCTGACAGCGTCAACCACATGCGGCAAAGTGGCCAAATCCTTCTCGATAGCCGGAATCAGCACATCGATGGCGGGTCCTTCTAATGTACGGGACATTATCGTTCATCTCCACTTAGTCAATTTGCTGTTAGAGTATGAACGTCCGCCCCAAAGGGAATGGGCCCTTTAAGATCGCCCGAAGCTTGGGCGCTTACCAGAGCAGCAGCCCCGCCGCAAGCGTCAGCAGGCCGAATGCCGCGGCATACAGGCTCACTACCGGCAGCGGAGCCGCTTTAGCCAGGCGAACCGCGCCCAGGTTGAAGCCGCTGTGCAGCGGAATCATCAGCGCCGCCGTCCAGGGGGTATGGGCGATAATCAGCGCGGCGCCGATATGAAAGGCCGAAGCCCAGATCCGCTCCAGAATGCCCCACAGGGGACTTGCCTGCAGATTGCCCTGCGCCTGCAATATCTCTTTGGCCTGCATCGCCTTCTCGTCGGTCCGCTTGACCAGGGACAGGATCACGAGCGTGTTGACGATGACAAACAATACTTCGATAGCCGCCCAGCCCTGACCGAGCGACAGCGCCTGCGGGAACGAGGCGGCGAGAAGGGAGAGCAGCGCGAGCCGCACGCCTTCCTCCAGCACGCCGGAGCTGCCGCCTACGATCAGCTTGGCCCGCTCCTGCGGCAGACCCCGGACAAGCGCCGCCAGCGGCCCGCGCAGGAACAGCGCCGCCAGCCAGCCAAGCGCCCCCAGTCCGAAAACCTTCCACTGCAAGGGAATTCCCGCCGCTCTGAACAGGACTCCGTACAGCACCGGCACGAGAAGATAAAGCGGCACAAACTTCAGCGTTCTTCCCGTCAATCCGGCAAATGGGTCATTAGCCGGATTCTCCACACTAGTTTCCTTCTTCATTTGCTCTGCCAACATCGTTCTGCTCCTCCCCTTCGTCTGCGCCACCGGTCAAGCCGGAGAGCGCTCCCGGAATAACGATCGTAGAGATCATCCGCCGGCGGCGGCCCTCGCCCGATTCGTTCCCGGCGTACTTTTGCATAGGCCGCCTCATGTCCTCCAGCAGCTGCGCATACTCCTCATCGGTCAAGTACAGCTGCACCTGGCGTATGGATACGCCATCCTGTCTCATATCGTATTTCTCCTGCTGCACATAAGCGCTGAAATCGCCGATAAGCGACGAGGCGAATTTCAGAAAAAAAGCCATATGCTCGCCGGCCGCCCGCTCCGTCGTATCCGCTGGCGTGGCGTCTTCGCCTCCTTGCGACAGGTAGTATACTTTTTCCACCGCACCGCGCACCTTGTTCTCTTCGGCTACCTCAAGCACGCCCGCCTTCAGCAGCTTGTTCAGATGCCGGTACATGGTCGCCTGCGGAATATCCTCCAGCTCCTTGACCAGCTGCTGCGTCGTCCGCCGTCTGCCGTTTACCAGCGCCTGAATGATGCGCATCCGAATCGGATGCAGAATCAAATCGGCCTTGGACTGGGCCATATGCTCACCTCTTTATCGTTATCATTATCGATAATGATAATATTTTTTCTTGTGGAAATCAACCCTTTTTAAGCCTATTTCTTTTTCATCATAGCGCCCGGAAGCCGCGCGTATACATCGAATAGTCAACGATACCGAAAGGCGGGATGACTCTGTGCAGTACTATATTGAAACCGAGCCGGGCGTCAAGCTGTTCGTGGAGGATATCGGCAGCGGCATACCGGTTGTGCTGTTGCATGGCTGGCCGCTCGATCACCGGATGTTTGAATACCAGGTGACTCATCTTCCGAAATACGGCTACCGCTGTATTTCGATCGATTTTCGCGGCTACGGCCAATCCGATAACCCCTGGGAGGGTTACACGTACGACCGGATGGCCGACGATGTCCGGGCGGTGCTGGATACCCTCCGGCTGTCGGACGTGCGGCTGGCCGGCTTCTCCATGGGCGGCGCCGTCGCCCTGCACTATGCGGCCCGGCACCGGGGCTGCCGGCTGTCGCAGCTGCTGCTTCTGGCAGCGGCCGCTCCGAAGTTCGCCCGGGGAGCGGATTACCCGTACGGAATGCCCGTAACGGCCATCAATCAGCTGCTCGCGGGCGTGTATACCGACCGGCCGCAGGCGGTCGCGTCCTTTGGGGAGAATTTTTTTGCAAAGCCGGTTTCCCCCGCCTTTCGCGAGTGGTTCCAGTCGCTCTGTGTAACTCCATCCAACCACGGAACCGCCGGGGGCGTAATGATGCTGCGGGACGAGGATCTGCGCCCCGACCTTCCGCTGATTCAGGTGCCCACCGTGATTTTTCACGGGGTTCTCGATCAGATATGCCCGTTCGAATTCGCCCGGCTGATGCACCAGGGCATCCGGGGCTCGCAGCTCCTGGCCTTTGAACATAGCGGGCACGCTGTTTTCTACGATGAACTGGAGCTGTTCAATCAGCGTCTGATTCAGGTGCTTGGCGGGAGATAGGCCTGGACGCGGTTCATCAATTGTCTTCCTGCCCTAAGGTTCCTCTCTCGCGTGGCGCCGGTTAATAGATTTCCATTCGCGTCCCGGTTTCCTCTCCCTCCCCGGCGCCGGTTCGTTAAATTCCCGCCCGCGCCCCTCGGGTGCCTCCATCTTGATGATGCCTTCCAACCCAGCGGGTACCTCCATCTTGATGGTGCTTTCCAAGCCCGGCGGGTACCTCCCTCCGGATGCAGACTCCCTTCAGAGATGGTATAGTGTAGGTTGGCAAAAATGCCATTCGAACACAGGGTATAGGTAAAGGTGAAGGTTATTATGAACAAGCTGCTGTTTCATCCGGTTCCGCCGGGAGCCTCCGGAACCCGCGTCCCGCGGGCGGCGGCCGCTTCGGCGAAGACGAGCCGGGAGCTGGTTCGCGGAGAGGAGCCGGACGCCGGCTATTTCCGGACGCTGGAGCAAGGCGGCATCCTGCTGAACGCCTCACAGATCGCGGCGGTACGGCATGGTGACGGACCGCTGCTGACGCTGGCGGGCGCCGGCTCCGGCAAGACGAGCGTACTGGTCTGCCGGACAGGCTATTTATTGTCCGTGCGCCGCGTTTCGCCCGGACGCCTGCTGCTGCTGACGTTCTCCAGCAGGGCGGCTGCGGAAATGCGGGAGCGGATCGGCAGGCTGCCTGGTATAAGCGGAATGGGGCTTTCGGGGCTTCAGGCCCGCACGTTCCATTCTTTTTTCCTGTATGTTCTGCGGAGGCAGGGGGTCATGCAGGAGATTTTCCACGACACGCGCCGCCAGCATATTCTGCTTAAATCGATCATGCGCGAGCTCGGCCTGCCCAAGGACGCCTACCCGCCGGAAAGCCTGCTTTCCCTTCTGTCCGCCTGCAAAATGAACATGGGCGACGCGGATACTCTCCCCGATCTTACGAATGCGGACAAGGAAATCAAGGAGATTCTAAAGCGCTACGAGCAGTGGAAGCGGGACAACGGCAAAATCGATTTCGACGACGTGCTGCTGCACGCCTACCAGATGCTGCTCGAACGGCCGGAGCTGCTTGCGGAGCTGCAAAGAACTTATCAATATATTATGGTTGATGAATTTCAGGATACGAACTTGCTGCAGTACGAGCTGATCCGCATGATCGCGCGGCCGCACGGTAATCTGATGGTGGTCGGAGACGACGACCAGACGATCTATTCGTTCAACGGGGCGCGGAGCGATTTTATTCTCGAATTCGAGCAGGTATACCCGGAAGCCAAGGTCATCACGCTCGACATCAACTACCGCTCCGGCCCCGCCATCATAGGCCTCGGCAACGGAATTATCCGGGGCAACACGCGGCGGAGGGCCAAGACGCTGCGCTCGGCGGCGCCGGAAGGCGTTCCGCCCCGGTACCTCCGCCCCTATACGGCGGATGAGGAAGCGGAAGCCGTCGTGGAGTACATCGCTTCCGCCGTGGAGCAGGGAGCGCGGAGCTACGGCGATTTTGCCGTACTGTACCGGGCATCGAGCAGCAGCCGTGCCGTGCTGGAGCGCCTGCTGATCCAAGGCATCCCATACATTGACTATGGCGAAGGCCGGCTACTGTATGAGCACTGGCTCATTTCGCCGGTCGTCAGCTATTTGCGGCTGACGGTGAACCGGCGGGATTTCGCCGCCATCGAGAATATGCTGCCTACGCTCTACGTCGGCAGAGAGCAGGGAATGGCCCATATCCACCGGATGGAGGCGGCGCAGCCGAAGCAGGGGCCGCTGATCCACCTGCTGAGCCTGCCCGGTCTGGCCGATTTCCGCCAGACCGCCATCAGGGAGCGGCTGGACATGCTCCGGCATCTGCGGGAGCTGACACCGCTCCAGGCCATCCGGCAGATCCGCAGCCGGTTCTATGATTCCTTCGTGCTGGCGGACGAGCGCCATCAGGCGACGCTGCACCGGGAGACGCTGAAGGAAATGCTGGACGAGCTGGAGCTGTCGGCGGGGCGATTCGGGAGCATTCCCCTTTTTCTTGATTTCATCGACGATGTGATGTCCAGGAACGAGCATCACCGGCAGCCCAGCGGAACCGGGCAGGGCGACCGCGTTGCGCTGATGACGATCCACAAGTCCAAAGGGCTGGAGTTCCCCGTTGTCCTGCTGCTCGGCGCGTCCGAGGGCATCCTGCCGCACAGCTCGGCGCTGGAGGCGGGCCGCCTGAAGGACCGCCAGACCGCGGAGGGCGGCGGAGAAGCGCTGGCGCTGCTGGAGGAGGAACGCCGCCTGGCGTATGTGGCGGTCACCCGCGCCAAGGAAGAGCTGCTGGTCAGCTCGCCTGCGCTGCACCGGGGCCGGAAGGCCCCGGTGTCCCGCTTCATGCTGGCGGCGTTCGGCGCCGCCGAGGCTGCGGGAGCGGCGGCAGCCTCGGCGCCTGGCGGCCGGTCAGGCGGCGGCGTAGCCCGCCATGGGCGCACCAGCGGCACGGCGGGCGGGGCCGGGGAACCGGCCGGCCGCAGCGGTTACGGCGGCAGCGCAGACCGCCATGGGCGCACCGGCGGCACGGCGGGCGGGGCCGGGGAACCGGCCAGCCGCGGCAGTTATGGCGGCGGCGCAGACCGCCATGGGCGCACCGGCGACGCGGCGGGCGGGGCCGGCGAATCGGCCGGCCGCAGCGGGCATGGCGGCGGCGTAGACCGCCATGGGCGCGTCAGCGGCGCGGCGGGCGGGGCCGGGGAACCGGCCGGCCGCACGCGCACGGTCGCGGTCTGGAGCTGCCCTTCCGCCGCCTGCCCGGGCTGGATGCGCGTCAAGACTGGCGGCGCCGAGGACCATCTGGCGCACAAGCCCTGCCCGCTGTGCGGCACGCCGATGGAGAGGGGCACCCGGGACGTTCCGGTGTAGAAACGCCGCTAGACCGGAATTCCTCCCTTTTATTTCTAGCCAAATGAAGCTTTACCGGTTACGAAAGGGATTTTCTCCACTTTATTAGCGCGTTTCCCTCTGTTTTCCGCAAAATCACAAGATTAAGAGGGAGAAATTCCAGCTTAATTAAAAAAACAAGCCTCTGTCCGATGAATAACCGGGAGAAATTCCGGCTTATCCATCAGATGATATCGCAAGCAGCGCCACAGGACGCAAAAATCTCCAGCCCCCCCTTAAAGAGGGTACAGCTGGAGATTTTCATTTTACCCGCGGCCCTTGCTTGCCGGGTTCTCTTGACCGGGCTTATGTATGGCGGGCCCCTTCTTCCGCTATGTGCCGTCCGGCTTTCAATCCGCCGGATTCCTTATTAGGTCCAGGCCCACAAAAAACCGTCCCGGTCCCAGGCAATCCGTCCTCTGTGCAGCTTGCGGAACGCCTTTTTGACTTCCTTCGACAGCGAAGCGTTGCCGTTCTCGTTCACAAAGACGAACTGCTCTCCGAAATTTCTTTTTACATAATCAATAGCATCGGCCTGGTACAAGGTTCCCGTAAAACGGATTTCCTTCACCATCCACTCCGCCACATCCTGTGCTGTCGGTTCCACTGCGGTCCTCTTTTCTTTTGGCTTATATAACATGAACTTGAGATTTTCCCATTTGGGTATCGCTCGCAACTGCAAGGAATGTTTGGACTTCCGGCTGCTGCCCATCTCCAGATTTCTTATTTACACCGCTTTTCGCGGATGAAATCCGGAGACAGCTTATGCTTTCGAAGCGAGCTTTCCTTCGGAAAGCTTTCGGGCGGTCGCTATCGCTCCTACAGTTCCAAAATTCCCCTTCGTTACTTCTAACCCTGATGTAATTTTTCAAGTTCATCTTATATAGTTATGTCTATCTTATCAGATTCATCAGCCAAACAAACAGCATAATAACGGAGACGGTCGTGCCAAGCGCGACAAAAGCGTTAAAAAAATTGAGTGACGAGCCCTGACGGGACTCCTCGGCGATCCTTTCGCTTCTTCCTCGTTGCTCCTGCGGAGCATCTTCACTGCGGGGAGCTTCTACCCATTCGGAATCATCTTTGGCATTCAGGTTATCGGGGAACACAAGCATACCTTCCCTTCGTTTCCTTTTTCCAAAGAATTATACCAGATTTTTACTTAATTTGTAATGCGTACTTGTCCCTAATTCTCGCTGCCGGTCTTATCGCTCCGGACTATGCATTTGCCCGGCTTCCCCTAAGCCTCCGGCCTTACCCCGCCTGAAGCAGTTGTCTATTCCCGTCGAACCATCGGTCAGGCTCTCCGCCGGGCTTCATCCGAAGTGGCCACGCAGGCCGCTCCCTCCACGAATGGCAGCGCTGCGGCAACATTGACCACGGAATCGCTGCCCTTCGGCGCGGCTCCCGGCACTCTGAACTGAGCGGCATCGATAGGCTCGATGGCAATCTCCTCCGGCTTTGCAAGCTGCGGCACCCATTCATAAGGCAGCCTGTAGGAGCGGTAGACCATATTCGTGTTTCTCCGGTCGGTATAGGGAGACACATACTCCCAGACGATTTCATGGTCCTTCGTCACCTCGAACAGCCGGCCGTTGGAGCCTTCCGTAATCAAGGTGTTGCCGTTCGGGAGCCGCTGCGCCGAGCTGATATACGGACTGTAAAATTTATAGGAGTCCGTCGGGACCGAGAAGCCCGCTTCCGCCCCGGTATACTGCCACTCGATCTCCAGCGTCACGGGATTAATCTCCAGAACCCGCGAATGGTCGCGGATCGCATTCTTCTGCCCGAACGGGGATGCAGGATTCGGCAGTCCGTAGCCGCCCCAGCCGCCGTTGTCGAATACAAGCAGATTACCCTCGCCCGGCAGACCCTTCGGTATAATGTGGGCGTGATGCTGGCCAATGATCCAGCCGATATGCTTCACTTCCGGCAGGGAATAATCCGGGCCGAGACGCCAGACGATGCTGCCGGTTCTGCGGTCCGTGATCGCGATGATGTTCGCTTCCCGGGCGTCCCATATCACATTGTCCGGGTGAAAACGCTCGTCGCCCTCGTCATAGAACCGATTCGGCCCGACATACGACGCCGAATTGACATGCAGCCAATCGCCCACGCCGCCGCCAAGATGGCCGAAAGACCGGGTATTGGGGTCTCGGAACAGCACGTTGCGGGCCGATTCGTCAAAGCCCAGCTCATCGAAATGGTCGCTCGCTTTCCATTCCCACGTCACATTGCCCTCCCAGTCCACCTCAATGATGACATCGTCCAGAA
This sequence comes from Paenibacillus sabinae T27, assembly GCF_000612505.1. Lineage (NCBI taxonomy): Bacteria > Bacillati > Bacillota > Bacilli > Caryophanales > Paenibacillaceae > Paenibacillus > Paenibacillus sabinae. The sequence continues at coordinate 283,757 of NZ_CP004078.1, read as the reverse complement.
GCTGCTTGTCGGAAATGGCCGGATTATTCACATTTTTATGGGCGAGGATCAGCGTTGTGCCTCTGGAAACCTCGGGTTCCAGCCCCGGAGCGTAATAGCCGACCGGATTACCCTCGCGCTGGTAATCATGATGCTGCCGCGCATACCATGTCGGCTCGTAGCCCGGATCTTCGATATGCTCGTAGCCGTTGTATCTCCAGACGATATTGCCGTCCCAATCGACCTGCACCAGATCGACATTGTCCTGAATGCCGAATTTCGGATCTCTGCGGCCCGTGCTGCCCAGCACATAGCCGCCCGGAAGCGCCTTGGCCGGAAAGCCGATCAGCCCTCTCCACAAATGAACCTCTCTTCCGTTCATATCGATCAGAACGACGCCCTCGTCCCCGGCTTGGTACACGGTATAGCCGCTCCATGCCTTGCTTGGGTTATAGACAGTGGCGCCGGTCGGATACACGGTTGGAAATCCCATTGTTCATCTCTCCCTTGGTATGATGGAATGAAGTTTAATAGGTCAAATAACGGGTTTGCGTCGTTACTCTGGCCGGCTTCCGTTCCGGGCTGCCCTGCGCGGGAGTCCCGGCATTCTGCTTGGCAAGATCCAGAATGGCTTCCGAGAACCCCTCAAGATTGCCGATGACTTTCTTGAACGCCTGATTCTGAGCGGCCAGCTCTTCCCGTTCGAATCCTTCGAACAGAAGCGAGATACACCTTGTTCCGACGCTGCGGTTGCGCTCGAACATCTCCCGCCCCTTATCCGTGATGCCAAGAAGCACCGTCCGGCGGTCGCCGCTCTTGCGCCGCCGGATGGTATAGCCTGCCGTGTCCAGCTTGTCGCACAGCGCGGTGATCGCGCCCGAAGTAAGATCCAGCTGCTCCGCCAAATCGCTGAGCCGCTGGTCGCCCTCGCGGATGATTTTATGCAGAATCATCATTCCCGGCAGCGCGATGCCCTCCACATTGATGCGGTCTCGCTCCTTCACAAACCGTCTGACCATCTTGCGGAACAGCCAGTCGGCCTCCTCCAGCACATCCCAATCCCTGTTCTCCATCGGTTCATGCTCCTCGATTCGCCGTATTGTACCAGAAAAGGCTCCCGGAGCACTCAATACAGAGGCGTACCCGGGAGCCTTTGACGGTCCAATCAGCTCGAAATGATATTTCATCGGTCAAATATTCATTGGTGAAAAGTTATGAAGAAATCATAAGCCTATTAATCTTACCTGTCAAGTATGAATTATATATATCTTAAGGTTATTTTAAAGCGTGCTTAAGGTGCCGGTCAGTTTCGAAGGTTACAATACATACAGCTAAAGAAACATGAAATGAGGGACTACATATGAATATCACGCGCAATATCAAACGGGTAGTGATTGTAGGCACGATGATCGTAGCCATCTCCTTCGGAGGAAATGCCTGGGCGTCCAAAAGCGTCAGCTCAAGTCCGGTGGCCAAGCTGTCGTTATCCGCCGCCGCTGCGGGGCGCGACGATTTGCTCGAAACGCTGAACCGGCCTTCCGGGGAAGAGCTCTATTACGCCCTCTTTGAAGGCAAATCGCTTGCCGATATCGCCGAAGCGAATGGCGCCGACGTACAGCAGGTCATCGACCTGCAGACCGAGCAGCTGACGAAGCAGCTGGACGAACGTCTGGCATCCGGAAGCATTACGAAGGAACAATATGAGGCTTACAGTGAGGAAGTGCAGGAGATTATCAGCAGGAGCGTTGACCCGGATTAATCTGGCGGCCCGCTTCGGACAGCGGCCAAGCGGACAATTTAGACGATGAACGTTCCCGGAGAGCACTATGAGCTTTCGTAGAGCCGGGAGCCAAGGGAATCCGGTTTGTTTTTATTGTACAAGCATAAGAAAGCCCCTTTAAGAACCGTCCTCCCGCGATGCCTTAAAGCTCTTGGGGAACTGTCGTCTTAAAGGGGCCTTGGCTGAATGGATTACCGTTTCTTCAGGGGATCTGCCGGAAGCTCCGCTTCGGCGTTTGCGCGTTTGATCTCCAGAATATCCAGCACGAATACAAAGATCGGGATACCCAGGATGAGTCCCCATACGCCGAGATAATGCTCGGAGAACAGCAGCACAATGAAGGTGTAGAACATCGGCAAGTTCATTTTTGAGGACATCAGCTTCGGATTCAGGAAATAGCCCTCAATGAAGTGCAGCACGGCGATCATCGCCAGCACGTAAATGACCATCACCAGCCCGCCGATATTGTACCCGATGATGCAGAGCGGAATAAGCGAAATGAGGAAGCCCGCCACCGGAATCAGACTCAGCAGGAAAATCATCACTCCGAGCGCGAACAGATACGGAAATCCGAGAATGATCAGCCCGATGACCGTAAAAATCGTGTTGAACATTGCGATCAGAATCTGCGCTTCGATCACTTTACCGAAGGATAACGCAAATTTGTTGCCGAAATACTCCAGCTCATTATAGAACCAGGCCACCTTGCTCTGCTTCATCCGCGAAGTGAACGCCACGATCCGGTTCTTCTCCAGAATAAAGACGAAACTCAGAATAATCGACAGAACGAACGTGGTGCCCCAGTTGCCGATCGTCGTGATGTAATCGAGACCGTTCGTCATATACTTCTCATAGTTCAAACCTTTGACGGTCTTGAATAAATATTGGACAATCTCATTCTGCGGAATATTCTCCGGAGTTAGCGCGATGAGGAAATTGGTGAGCTGCCGGACTTGAACGAATATTTTGGGCAGATAGTGCACCAGCGCTGTTACCAAAGTGGAAATCATAACTACATAGAGGATGATGATAATAACCTTGCTGTTCACCCTTACGTATCTGCCGATCCGCCTCGACAGCAGCACCTGAAAGCTGTTCATAATGTAAGCAATCAAAAAGGTCAGCAGCACCAGATTGAGCATATCCCTGATACCGTACAGCAGCAAGCATACCAGCAGCAAAATTCCAAACCGGCGGACCGTCAAATCCGCAAAAAAATGCTTAAACCATTCCATTGTCATTCTCCATTCGCCCTCATTTGACACTGATTATAGTCTACGTAACAAGGGCGCCGAAAGCAACCGGCGAATCGTGATCTAAAGCCGGCATAGCTCTTGTTGAATACCTTATACGGTTCTGCAGGCTGCATGTTTCAAAAATTGTCGAATACTGCGGTTACGGGACTGCTCTTCCCCCGGACAGTAAGGGCCGTGTATAATACAATACATTGGCTGCCCCGCCCTTGCGGACGGCCGGATTACTCGTCTACGGAGGATTGAATTGGATACTCTGCCAAAAGAAACTGCCCAAACGAAAACGTTTCCGGCGTCGCCGAAGCGTATTTATATTTTACAGCTGCTTACGGTCTTTATCGGATTTCTGATCTTCGGCTTCTCCGAGAATATTAAAGGCCCCGCCATTCCCCGTATCCAGCTGGAGATGGGACTCGATGAAATGCGCATCGGCTTGCTGCTGTCGCTAAACTCGCTCGGCTATTTGCTGGCTTGCTCCTTCACTGCCTACCTGATCCGCAGAATCGGCATCAAGGCGGTCTGCCTGCTGTCATTTGGCTCCATGGTGCTGTCCGGCGTACTGATCTTCCTGTCCCGCAGCTATCCGGCGCTCTCCAGCTCCTTCTTCCTTATGTACATCGGCAACGGAATGCTGGAGATCGGGCTCGCCGTGCTCGCGGCGCGAATCTTTATCCGCAACACCGGGACGATGATGAACCTCGCCCACTTCTTCTACGGACTCAGCTCGACCGTGGCGCCGATGATCGCCTCCGGGCTGATGACGCTGTCGATCGGCGGCCGGGCTATCGATTGGCGGGACGTCTATCTGCTGATCCTGCTGCTTGCTATCCTGCCGATGATTCCTGCTGTTGCCGGCAAGTTCCCAAGCAGCGGCATATCCGGGGATGAACGGCTTCCGTTAAAAGTCCTCGCCGCCGATCCGGTCATCTGGATGCTGGTCGCCACCCTGTCCTTTGGCGTCATTTCCGAAATGGCCGTGGGCGGCTGGCTGGTCAATTTTCTGGAAAAAGCCTACGGCTGGGACGGTACCGCAGCAGCGGGCATGCTCTCCGTATTCTTTCTCTGCTTCACCTTCGCCCGGCTGTTCCTCGGTCCGATCACCGATAAAATCGGCTTCACACTGTCGCTCATCATTTTCTCCGCCCTGTCCGGCCTGCTGACCTTCGCCGCCATCGCGGCGGGCGAGCCGGGAGCATTTCTGTTCGCCGCGGCGGGCATCGGCATCGCGCCGATCTACCCTACCGTTATGGCGCTGATCGCCAAGCGCTACGGCGAAGGCAGCGACACCGCCATCACTTTCATCGTCACCCTGATGGGCGTGTCCAGCGTCATCGGCAATTACCTGATCGGCGCCATCATCACAGGCATCAAGGACATGGTGACGGCAAGCCGCGGCGCCGGGGAGGGCCTGCTGGCCGGGCTTCAGGCGGGCTATGCCTTCATCGGCCTGTGCGCCCTGCTCTGCGCCTTGTTCGCCGTGCCGCTGTACGTGTATTTGAAGAGGCGGGGGGAGCTGTTGTAGGGGCTTGAATCGACGAGGGAGTGTAGACAATGAGAAAATGGTTCTTATCCGGCTTCGCCGGATTGCTGGCTGCTGTTATACTAACCTCCTGTGCAAAGAACGATGTTACCGGCATACAAGAGAGCAGCGGCCCCAGCCCAAGTTCCACCCCTGTCCAAAAAGAATCGTCCGAGTTTTTTAAAGCTGGAGTTTTTGTCAATGTGGGGGACAGCAGCGAACCGTTATTGAACCAGGAGATTAAAAGCCGACTGAAAACCGTGTTAACCTCCATGGCCAATAAGGATGCCGAAGCGTTCCGCAGCGTGTTTACCGATGACCGATCGGGCAGCGCCCAGCTTTACTTGTTAAACCGTGACTATGCTTTCAATCAGCTTGGTACTGTTAGACAGGATTACGCGAACCGTATAGAGGTTCAAGTTATTGGCAAGGTCATGCAGGATGCCGTGATAACCGACCAATATCTATATTTTTATTTTGTCAAGAACGCTAAAGGGCATTGGTATCTTGGAGCTATTGATTAGCAGACCCGGCCTTTGAACCATGTACTGCCCTTATTCCGCCACTTCCGCTGACAGGTTCGCCCAGGTAACGGAAGCTGGGCCATGTCCTGGAAAGGTCGTATAGGTCAAGCCGTTCACACAAATCCGGTATGAACCGGACCGAGGTAAGGTTACGCTGCCGCTGAACGTCCCGTTTTTTACCGGAATCTCCTTTGTGGAAACTGTTGTAAAATCCTTTCTGACATCCTCCGCATCCGGTACATAGCGCTGAATCGTAACCGTCAATTTACCGATGGCCAGATTAGGCGGATTGATCACTTTGCCCGAAATGGTGAAAGAGTCTCCGGATTTGAGTTTCAAGTAGCCGCTTGCTGGAGACTCTAGAGTCAAAAATTCTTTCCCATCCTCTGTAATATTCACCGGAATCACGGACGGGTCGCTTACATTGCGTCTGATCCGAATTCCTGCGGCAGCCATCCCTATGGAACTAATTGCAACCGGGTTGATGCCCGGCTCCAGCGGCACGGACAACTGGATACGGTTATAGAGCGAGCCGTCCAGATAGATGTCCTTCCCCACAATATTCCTCGAGCTGTTCCAGGCCCCCGAACCGATTGAAGACCCGGCTCCCGGCGCATACAGCTCTTTGGCGTAGAGTACGGTGAATACGGCTTCATCTTCTCCAGTTTCCCAGTATGGCTGCAGCACCTGCGCCTTCTTCTCGCTCCATCTCCAGAAGAGCTGGCCGTTCTCCGCACCCGCCGTCAGACCGAATAAGGTCAGCGAGCACACCGGAACATAGGCCGTGCCGCCTATTAACAGCGGCGCCGGAATCGTAAAGTTCTCCGCTGGCAGAGCCTTGCCCTGCCCGTCGTATACCCGGGTCGATCCGATGCGGAAATTCAGCTCTTCCCGCCGCGAAACGACCCGAACCTGCCGTTTCGCGGAATTCCAGGCAACGGAGGATACCGCTCCCGATTCGCCCAGCGCGCGAAGCGGCACATACAATCGGTCGTTTCGCTTTATGGGCGTCGCCGCCTTGACAGCCTTTCCATCCAGCGACGCTTCGCCGCCGGACAGATTAATTCTCATCTCATGCTTGATCAAGTCGAACCGGACCGCGTCCGTGGAACTCACGGCGCCGAAAGCCGTTAGTGCCGAAGCGGCTGGCACTATGGGTTCCGCACCAGCGGCAGAGACTTTGACATCCCGGACCGGAATGACAACCGCTTCCGCCAAGAACGCGAATAATACCAGCCACACTGCCGGTTTCGGCACTTTTTTAACTGTCATATTCTTGCCTCCCTATATATTTTCAAAAATATCCCATCTGATTAGACGATGAACGGCGTTAAAGGTTTCTTACCCGCAACAAAACAGGGACCTCCCACTGCCTTACCGGCCTAGGAAAACCCTGTATTTCTGTACGAATGGCAGCGCCGAACTCCAATTCAAGGGGATGATCGCCGAACATCTTTTTCTTCCTGCTGAGACTGTCCAACTGTTCCCCGTAATATGGTAATATGTTTCGGAAACTCATCGGAGATGCTATTTTGAATCCTATTACAATCAGAAAAGCTGAATCAGACGATGTCGCAGGGCTATCCGAGTTATTCGTTGACTTTAACGGCAAAGAGTCTAATCTAACCGCAATGAAAAAACAGCTCGAAGTCATATCCGCTAACCCCGATTATTATGTTGCCGTCGCCTATGACGGGGACAGAGTGATCGGTACTGCGATGGGAATCGCTTGTTACGACCTTGTTGGCGATTGTAATTCTTTTCTGCTGATCGAAAACGTAGTCGTACTGCCTAAGTATCAGGGTCAGGGTGTAGGAAAGCTGCTCATGCAAGCACTTGAGGATTTTGGAGAAATCAATCACTGCAAATATGTCATCCTGGTATCCGAAAGCAAACGCGAATCGTCGCTTGAACACTCCCCCACTTAGCTAACACTTGAAGTGGGAGATTCTTGGGTAATCCCTTCTACTGAGGGGAATTCATATCGATATTTTCTCTCGAAAAATCGTATACCAAGCGATCCCTGCGGTTCCCGCAGTTTTCCAAAGGAAAATCTGTACTGATCTTCCCAGAGTTCTAAGATTTTTGCCTTAGCAACATATCCAAAGGAAAGGTGGATTGACGTTTAAACAGCAAGGCTTTTGATGTTATGTGCGGCATTTTCATCTCGATCATGAAGGGTATAGCACGATGGACATTCCCATTGCCGTACAGACAATTTCTTTACTTCGGGATGGATATAGCCGCATACATGACACCTTTGGCTCGTTGGGGCGAACGTATCGGCAATCTTCACCGTACGTCCATACCATTCCGCTTTATACGAAAGCTGACGTGCAAATTCACTCTAGGACGCATCGGCGATGGATTTGGCCAGCCGGTGATTTTTGAGCATGTTCGCCACTCTCAGATTTTCGATGCTGATCGTTTGATTTTCACGAATCAGCTTCGTGGTGAGTTGATGCAAAAAATCATGGCGGCCATTGACGATCTTTTCATGGATTTGGGCAACCTTCTGTTTGGCTTTCTGCCAATTGGAGCCCCCTTTGTTACGACGAGCCATGCGGCGTTGCCAAAATGCAAGTTTTTGTTCATATTTGCGAAATACTTTGGGATTGGCAACCCGAAACCCATCAGAGCAGACCGCAAATTCCTTGAGTCCAAGGTCAATGCCAATCTCCTTATCGGTCTGCGGCAGAGGTTTCATTTCCACTTCGCAGAGAATGGATACAAAATACTTGCCTGCCGCATTGCGCCGCAGGGTAGCCGAAAGAATGCGACCTTCACACGCTCTGGAGTTGGCAAAGCGAAGCCATCCAAGCTTCGGAACCTTAATCCGGTTTCCATCGATAGCAATGTTGTCATTGGTGTATTTGGTGGTGTAGCTTTGCACAGGATGCTTTCGGCTTTTGAAACGCGGAGCCTGATTTTGTTTCTTGAAGAAACGTTCAAAGCTGTCTGCCACGTTCCGCACCGCCGATTGCAAAGCAATGCTATCTACCGATTTCAACCATTCAAATTGCTGTTTGAGTGCAGGGAGCTGTGTGGCACAGGTGTTATAAGACAACCCTTTGCCTGTTGCCGTATAGGTTTCGTTCCATTTGACTAAGAAATGATTGAAGACAAAACGGCAACAGCCAAACATTTGATGGATGAGTTGCTGTTGCTTTGGATTGGGATAGATGCGATATTTGTAAGCTTTATGTGCTAACATGCCACACAACCCCCTTTCATGTAGGATATTTCCATTATAGCACATATGTTCCCTTTGGGGCGAAAAAACCGCCGATTCATCTCCTCCCTATAGAGGAAGGAGTCTTCTCGGTTTTTAAGATAAATTTTACGAATCCATTGGTTATTCCGCCGACCAGAGAGGATTTAAAAAGCAATTGATGAACAAGTAACTGCTGGCAATCCGCCCGCAAAAAAAACAGGGACTTCCTTTGACCTTCAAGGTCAGGAGAGTCCCTGTTCGTCTAATCATGTCCGAGCCGGTATTACGCTTTGCCAAGCGGCGCGGCTTCCGGCTTTTGGATGGTGACTGTCAGCTCGCCGTCCGCCGCGCCGACCTTCAGCACGGAGCCTTCGCCGGCCTCGCCGGAGATCAGCGCACGGGCGACCCGGGTCTCCAGGCTGCGCTGGATGAACCGCTTCAGCGGCCGGGCGCCGTACACGGGATCGAAGCCCTCTTTTGCGATAAAGCGGATCGCTTCGTCCGTGAGGACCAGGCCGACCTGACGCTCGGCCAGACGGCCCCGGAGGCCGTCCACCAGCTTGCCGACGATCTGCCGGATTTCGTCAAGCGACAGCGGCTTGAACATCACAATATCGTCCACCCGGTTCAGGAACTCGGGGCGGAAATGGCCGCGCAGCTCACTCATGACGCGTTCCTTGACCGCTGGCGTCAGGTAGCCGTTGTCGTCGGTGCCCTGAATCAGATGAGGCGAGCCAATGTTGGACGTCATGATGATAATCGTATTCTTGAAATCGACGATCCGCCCTTGCGAATCGGTCAGGCGGCCGTCATCCAGCAGCTGCAGCAGGATGTTGAACACGTCCGGGTGGGCCTTCTCTACTTCATCCAGCAGGACGACCGTGTACGGCTGGCGCCGCACCGCTTCCGTAAGCTGGCCGCCCTCCTCGTAGCCGACATATCCCGGAGGCGCGCCGACGAGCCGGGAGACGCTGTGCTTCTCCATGTACTCCGACATGTCGATACGGATCATGCCGTCCTCGCGGTCGAACAGCGCGGCCGCCAGCGCCTTCGCCAGCTCGGTCTTGCCGACGCCGGTCGGGCCGAGGAACAGGAACGAACCGATCGGCCGGTTCGGGTCCTTGATGCCCGCTCTCGCCCGCAGCACGGCGTCCGAGACGAGCGACACCGCTTCGTCCTGGCCGACGACGCGCTCATGCAGCGTCTCTTCCAGCCTCAGCAGCTTGTCGCGTTCGCCCTCTACGAGCCGGCTGACCGGAACGCCGGTCCAGCGGGAGACGATGTCGGCGATCTCGTCCTCGGTCACCGCCTCGCGCAGCAGCCGGGAATCGCCATCCTGCTGCGCCGCTTCCTCCGCCGCCCTCACCTGCCGCTCAAGGTCCGGGATAATTCCGTAGCTCAGCTCGGCCGATTTGTTCAGGTCGTACTCTTCCTGGGCGCGCTCCAGGTCCAGGCGCGCCTGCTCCAGTTTCTTCTTCAGCTCGCGAACGCCGGAAATGGCCGACTTTTCTTTCTCCCAGCGGGCCGTCATTTCAAGGTGCTTCTCCTTGAGATCGGCCAGCTCGCGCTGGAGCGATTCCAGGCGGCGTTTGCTGGCTTCGTCGGTTTCTTTTTTAAGCGCCGCTTCTTCAATCTCCATCTGCATCAGCCGCCGCGTCACTTCATCCATTTCGCCCGGCATGGAATCAATCTCCGTACGGATCATTGCGCAGGCCTCATCAACGAGGTCAATCGCCTTGTCGGGCAGGAAGCGGTCGGTAATGTAGCGATTGGACAATACGCCCGCAGCGACCAGCGCGCTGTCGTGGATTTTGACGCCGTGATGCACCTCGAACCGCTCCTTCAGGCCGCGCAGAATTGAGATCGTGTCCTCGACGTCCGGCTCGCTGACCATTACCTGCTGGAAGCGGCGCTCCAGCGCTGGGTCCTTCTCGATGTACTTGCGGTACTCGTCGAGCGTCGTCGCGCCGATACAGTGCAGCTCGCCTCTGGCCAGCATCGGCTTCAGCATGTTGCCCGCATCCATCGCGCCTTCGGTCTTGCCCGCGCCGACAATCGTGTGCAGCTCGTCGATGAACAGGATGATCCGGCCGTCGCTTTCCTTGATTTCCTTCAGGACGGCCTGAAGCCGCTCCTCGAACTCGCCGCGGTACTTCGCTCCAGCGACAAGCGCGCTCATATCGAGGGAGAAGATCGTCTTGTCCTTCAGGCCCTCCGGTACGTCGCGCCGGACAATCCGGTGCGCCAGACCTTCCACGATCGCCGTCTTGCCGACGCCCGGCTCGCCGATCAGCACCGGATTATTCTTCGTCTTCCGGGAAAGAATCCGAATCACCCGGCGGATCTCGCCGTCGCGGCCGATAACGGGATCAACCTTGCCCGCGCGCACCTCGGCCACGAGGTCGCGGCCGTATTTCTCCAGCACCTCGTAGGTCGCTTCCGGCTCCCGGCTCGTCACCCGCTGGTGACCGCGAATTTCCGCCAGAACCTTCAGGAGCTTTTCGCGCGTCACGCCCTGGGCTTCGAAAATTCGGCGGATGTCCGGGCTTCCGCTGCTGCCGGATACCATCGCCAGCACGGCATGCTCCACCGCCACGAACTCATCCTGCATGGCCGCTGCTTCCTTCTCGGCCTGCTCCAGTGTGGCGATCAGCGCCTGCGAAGCGTACCGCCGCACCGTTCCGGCCCCTGAGCCGCCGACGGAAGCCTTCCGCCGCAGCAGCTCATCGGTGCGGCTCAGCAGCTCGTTTACCGGCACGTTCATTTTTTGCAGCAGCCGGGGAAGAAGCCCCTCATGCTGTTCAAGCAGCGCTTTGAGCAGATGAGGATTATCGATCTCCTGATGCCCTGCGCCCGAGGCCAATGACTGCGCGGAAGCGACAGCTTCCTGCAGCTTTTGCGTTAATTTATTGAAGTCCATTCTGACTCATTCCCTTCCACATTAGTCTCTTTTCACACTCATTCGTTCCCGTTCTAGTCCTCGCTTATGGCCTTAGCCAGCGATTCTGCCCCACGCCCGCTTACCCAGCCGCAGCGCCGCGGCGCTTGCCTTCGGGGGGCCGCTTTTTGGCGCCTGCCTGAAAACCCGAGGACTGCTCCAGCTGGCGGTACAGCTGCTTCTCCGTCTCGCTTACCTGCTCCGGCACAACCAGCTCGATGTCGAACAGCACATCTCCGTATGAGCCGTTCTCCCGCTTAAGCCCCTTGCCGGGTATCCGCAGCGTTCGGCCGCTCCGGATGCCTGCCGGAATCTTCAGCTTGACCGCGCTTCCGTCCGGCAGGGAGACTTTGGCTCCGCCGCCGAGTACGGCCTGCCAGGGGGCGATTTGCAGGGTGCCGCGAAGATCCCCGCCGCTCACTTCGTAGGTCTCGTGTGAGCGGATGTTCAGGACAATCAGCATCTCGCCACTTTCTGGCACGGAGATTGCCGTTCCGTCACCGGACCTTGGCGGGATATTGACGGTCACCGTCCGCCCTCCGGCCTGGACGGTGACGGCGCCGCCTTTATACGCCTGCTCCAGTGAAATGTCGAGCCGGGCTTCCATCATGCCGCCCATATTGCCCATGCCGCCCATGCTTCCGGCAAAACCGCTGGTTCCCGGCCGCCGGCCGCCCGAGAAAAAATCAAAGCCCGCCCGGTTAGCCGCTCCCCCGCCGCCGAAGAACATATCGAACAGGTCACCGTCCGGAATGTCCGCTCCATTGAAGGAAAAGCCTCCGCTCCATCCTCCGCCTGGCGCTTCCCAGGAGGTCTCGCCGCCCGACGGTCCGCGCCCGAATCCGTACTTCAGAGCTTCGTCGTAGGCTTTGCGCTTCTCCTCGTTCCCGAGCGTTTCATACGCCTCGGCTATTTTTTTGAACCGTTCCTCCGCTCCGGGCGACTTGTTCACATCGGGATGCCACTGCTTGGCGAGCTTTTGGTACGCTTTTTTAATATCCTGTCTGGATGCGTCCTTGTTGACGCCGAGCACTTCATAATATCCGGGTTCCGCCATCCTCGCGCCCCCCCTTTCTTTCCTATATTATTTATTTCCCCGTAATGCCGGCGCTGTAATCGTATTGGTATCCCAAGTCCATATATCTTCGAAAAAAAAGCGCATTATAGCCGGAAAATCATCTACAATGCGCTTCTCATATCTATATTAATGGCCAATTTCCTCTTTTCATTTAAGAAATTCGCCTTATTGTTCGTCATCCCGGATTTCAATCCGCGTGCCCTCCGGTTTTTGCCGTTTCGGTACCTCAAGCGACAATACGCCGTTCTTCAGGGAAGCCCGAATGCCCTCTTCCTTGATGTCCTGAACGTAAAATCTGCGGACGTATTCTCCGTATCGACGCTCTTTGCGGACAATCTGGCGGTCGCTGTTCTCCTCGGTGTTCTCTTCTTTGCGCACCGCCTTGATCGTCAGGTACGGCGCCGCGTAATCAATCACAATCTCATCTTTGGTGAATCCCGGAAGCTCGGCCTCAATCAAATAGTGGTCCCCGGCTTCGCGGATATCGGTGCGGATCGACAGGGTAGAGCTCTTGAGCGGAGCGAAGAAGTCGTCCCCAAACAAATCACCGAAAGATTTGGCCAATTGGCCAAAGGCCTCTTCACGCCGTTTTCCAAAAGGAACCAGATCAAACATCTTGCATTCTCCTCTCATTTGACTTTGACTTTATTTGACCTTACATGTTTATTATAGCCCTCCTCCGAGTAAGTCTCAAAGCCGATTACAGACGAAAAAACGCCGAATTTCGGCGTCCTGGGGCGTTTACTAAGATTTATTTTGCTGTTTTGATTAATTTGACCTTTTTTGACCTTAGCTGCAGAACTTCTTCCTGTATTCCTCTTCCAGCAGGCTCATCGTAATGATGTCATGGTATTCATGATCATAGTACAGCGCTTCCCGACGTACGCCCTCTTTCGTAAATCCGAGTCCCTCGTACACATGGAGCGCGCGTTTGTTGTACGAATATACTTCAAGCTCAAGCCGGTGCAGATTCAAAATGCCAAAGCCGTATTCCAGCATAAGTAGCAGCGCTTCCCGCCCATAGCCTTTGCCCTGCTGATTCTCTTCGCTTACGGCAATGCGGATATTTGCGTTCCGGTTCATCCGGTCGATGTCCTGAATCGCGATATCGCCGATTCTTTCGTCATTTTCGTTCAGAGCGATCAGCAGCAGCACGGCGGAGGCGTCGTCCGCTTTTTCAAGAACATAGCGTTCAATTTGCTCCTTGGTGTACATCTTCTGCGTCCCCGTCAGTCTTCTCGTCTCGGTGCCGTATAGCTGGTGATAGTACCACTCTGCGTCTTCCGTGTTAATCGGGCGCAAATAAACCCGCTCTCCCGTCAAAAATCTGGCTCCCGTGCGCATTATGTTCATCTCCTGTTTCCTTGATAATGCTATGGTATTTCATAACTGCATCCTTTAAAATGTACAAATTGGATAAATTTAAAAGGACAGATGAAGGAGAACAGATATGCTGATCTTCCCCAGCCTGAATGAATCCGGAAGGAACCCCCTCTATATTCAGCTCTACGAATTCCTCAAGCGGGAAATTATGAACGGCAGGCTTCCCTACGGCGTGCGGCTCCCCTCGATCCGGTCGGCGGCTTCGCAGCTTCATATCAGCGCCACTCCGGTCGAAACGGCCTACCAACAGCTTCTCGCCGAAGGCTTTAACCAGCAGGCCGAAGAGCGGCTATTATTTGCAAGCTATACATAGCTATGATTCAGCGGAACTGCGGAGGGCAGCTCCGCCATCCTATCGGGTTACAGCCCGGGATGAACGGGAGTATGCCTATGATTTTCACCAATCCAAAAATGACTTTTACCCTATTCCCGCATAAAATCTGGAGAAATCCGCTACAAGAGCAGGTAGGACGGGGAGATATTCTGCATTACGGCGATCCGCAGGGCGAACCCGCCCTCCGGGACAGCATCTCCTCTTATCTGCGCCAATTCCGGGGGCTTCGCTGCACTCCGGAACAAATTGTGATCGGCGGCGACCAGTATACGCTGTCCTCCCTGCTCGCCTTGATGCTTCGCGAGTATTCAGACAGTCTGGGGTTTGAGGACCCCGGATATCACCTGCTGCCTTCTATATTTCAAAGACACGGATTTCGCACCGTGCCGCTGCCGCTGGACAAGGACGGCTTGAATGTGGAGCGCCTGATCGGGAGCGGAGCGCAAGTCCTATATGTCTCGCCCTCTCATCAATTCCCCTGTGGGATGACGATGCCGATTGCGCGCCGGATGCGGCTGCTGGAGTGGGCGCTGAACAACGGCGGCCTCTTGATCGAGGACGACTACGATGGAGAATTCCGCTATCACGGAAGGCCGATTCCTTCCATGCAGGGTCTGGCGGATCATAGTCCCGTCGTTTATATGGGCAGCTTCGCGCAATCTGTGTCACCCGCGCTCTGCCTGCATTATATGGTTCTGCCCGAAGCTCTCCTTCCGGCCTATTACCGCCTGAAGAACGAACTGTATCTGGAGCACTCGGCCTCCAGGCTGAATCAAATGGCGCTGCATGATTTTATGGAGCGGGGACATTTCGGCAGGCATCTGCGCCGGATGCGCCAGCTCTACGAGCGCAAGCACGACGCCGTCATTCGGTCAATAAATCGCCATTTCGGAGATGCGGCGGCACTGTCTGGCAGGAACGCCGGTTTTCATCTGCTGCTTACCGTTAAGAGCGGCGGCACGGAGGAGGAGCTTGCAGCGGCGGCGAGGAAGGCCGACGCACGGATCGCGCCGATGGGCTACACCTGGTGGAACCGGCCGTCCTGGACGGAGCCATCGTTTATCCTTGGCTTTGGAGGAATACCGGAGGAGCGCATTGACGACGGCATCAGGGCGCTGAAAGAAGCGTGGCTGGATTAAATAAATCCGGCCACCCATGCAGTTTGTTATGGAAGCATTTAAATTAAGTTTAAATATGGGTTGTATCCGCCTCCGGAATCTGCTAAGATTACTGTATTGGAATTTTGACCTGAACTCACATATTGCAGAGGGTTATGATTTTGAGTGCATAACTTTGTGCAATATGTGATTTTTTATTTTTATACGAAAGTTAGAAATTTAAAGGTCATGTTCAACAAAACAAGGAGGTTTTCTACAATGGAAACAGGAACAGTTAAATGGTTTAACGCAGACAAAGGATTTGGCTTTATCGAGGTTGAAGGCGGCAGCGACGTATTCGTGCATTTCAGCGCAATCGTCAGCGAAGGCTTCAAGACTCTTGATGAAGGCCAACGCGTTGAGTTCAACATCGTTCAAGGCAACCGCGGTCCGCAAGCCGAGAACGTCGTTAAACTGTAAATCCGGAAAACACGCCCCGAACCTAGCGTTTGGGGCGTTTGTTTTTTTACGACAATAACTCCGTGAGAGAAAGAAGGATGCTTCTTGTACTATTCACGAAAAAGACCTCTGGACAATATTCCGGAGGAACTCACGGCCATATGGTCCTGTACCAATGAAAGCTGCAACGGTTGGATGAGAGACAATTTTGTTTTCTTGGTCCAGCCCACCTGTTCCATATGCCAGTCTCCGATGGAAAAAGGCGAGAAAATGCTCCCTGCGGTAGTTAATACAAGTCCCACTCAATCTAAACATTAAATTAAGCACCACACAGGTTAACCTCAAGCTTCGGCCTTGGCCGAAGTTTATTTTTGTTTCTCCTTCGAATCCCGGATTCGTCCCAAAGTCGCCATTAACCCCGCCCCGCATGAGCTGCAGCAGCTCGCGAAGTTTACTCTTCGCTTCCTAGGGAGCGGAGTCGATCAGGCAGTAGACCGCGTCCATCCCCATGATCGACGCGGTGAACGTCAATACAGCACCCGCCACAAATAAAAGGTCGCGTAAGCCTCCCAGCCCCGCCAGCCCGCGAACAGCTCCCTAAGCTCAGGAAGCGACGGCTTCCGGTCCAGCCCAAGCACGGCCTTGACCGCGTTGTGCAGGCCGACGTCCCCGATGGGAAAAGACGAGGCATCGCGGAGGCAGCGCATCCTTACATACTGGGCGGTCCAGGGACCGATTCCCTTCACCGCGGTAAGCCTCGTCTCAGCTTCCTCCGGCGAGCCGAGGGCCAGCAGCTCTTCCCGGCTTAGCGCGCCATCGGCGATGAGATCGGCGACGGCAATAATCGTCCGCGCCTTGCTCCGGCTCAGCTGGAGGGCGCACAGCTCCTCCTCCGGCGCGCCGAGCAGCCGCTCCGGGGCCGGGAACAGATGGTAACGGCCACCCGACCACAGGACGGACTCGCCGTAGCTTTCGGCAAGCCTCGCCTTCAGCTTGTACGCGAAGGCGAGGTTGACCTGCTGCCCGAGGATCGCCCAGCACAGGGCCTCGAACAAATCGGGGATGCCGACAATGCGCAGGCCGCGAAACCGTTCCGCCAGCGGGCCGAGCAGGGGATCGCCCTCAGCCAGCCTATAGAACGGCCGCAAGTCGCGGTCCAGATCGAACCAGTCGCGGATATACCGCGCCAGTTCTTCCAGCCCGGCATCCCCCGGCCGCTTCCCTTCCAGCAGCTCCACCCGCAGCCGCCCCTGCTCCGGCGCGGTCAGCCGGACCAGCAGCGACTCGCCGTCCGCCCGAAGCAGGCGAGTCACCCCTTCGCCGTCCGTCCTGTACAGACATTCCAGCGGCGAGCGCGCCATATAATCGAGGCAGGCCTTCCAATCGAACAGCTCCGGCAGCGGCAGCTCAAAAAGCAAATCGTTCATGTCCGGCCGCCGCCACATGGGCGATTCCCTCCAGTTCCAGCAGCTCCTGCTTGAGCCGGAGCCCTCCGGCATAGCCGGTCAGGGTGCCATTCGCCCCGATGACCCGGTGGCAGGGAAGAAACACCGGCAGCGGGTTTCGGCCGTTCGCCGCGCCCACGGCACGCATCGCCCCCGGCCGGCCGATTCGCCCCGCCAGCTCCCCGTACGTGATGACCTCGCCATACGGAATATCGCCGAGCGCCGTCCATACCTCCCGCTGAAACGCCGTTCCCCTAAGATCGAGCGGCAGCTCCCGGAAGTCCGGCCGCCGACCGGCAAAGTAGTCCTCCAGCAGGCGAATCGCTCCCCATTCTTCAAAGGGCCGCTTATCGTCAGTTACGCCGCTGCCCGGAGCGTAGCGGTCCAGCCAGACTTTGGCCGTCTGCTCCGTATCATGCTGAAAGGACAGGCGGCACAGCCCATCCGCGCCACCCCAAAGCGTCCATGTCCGGCCCCCGAAGCTAAGGGCGTGCCGGTATATTGTCTTCTGGCTCATTGGCCGTTCCTCCTTGAATCCGTTCTCTGTATTCCGTGGGCGACGCTCCCGTATGCCGGTGAAACCATGCGGCAAAATGGGAGGCGCCGCGAAAGCCGACCGCTCTGCCGATTTCGGACACGGGCATCCGGCCAAACCGCAGAAGCCCGCGGGCTTTGTCCAGCCGTACCTGATCCAGCTTGGCGGCCGGAGTAAGGCCGGTCACCTCCTTATAGGTACGGTGAAGATGGGCAGCGCTGACCTTCAGCCGCCCGGCCAGGCCGCTCAGCGTCAGCCGCTCTCCGTACCCGGCGCTGATCACGGCATCGGCCTGAGCCGCCAGAACGGCGTCCGGGCGCAGCGGCCCGCCCTCGTCGGGACGGCATCTTTTGCAGGGCCTGAATCCCGCCTCAAGCGCCTTCTCCAGTGACGGATAGAACGCCACATTGTCCGGCTTGGGCGTTCTGGCCCGGCAGGATGGCCGGCATACGATGCCGGTGGTCTTGACCCCGGTATAATAAACCCCGTCATACCGGGTGTCGCGCCGGGCGACGGCCTGATAGACAAGATCGAATAATGCCTGATCCATGAAGCATCCCTCCACACCGCCATTATACCCGATTGCCCTTCCGCGGGGCAGGCTTGACGGATAAGAGAGCAAGAATACGACAGTGTCTTTTTCATGAAGAGACGGCTGCGCCGTTCTCACAGGAGCAGGCGCTCTCTTCCCATATACATCCCTGGACCGAGTGCAGAATCGCCCTGCGGACGGTTTGGGACGTGAGCGCCCCGGCTTATAATAAAGTCGAACTTTCGGGGATATGGACTGCGGAATGCTCCGCGCAAAACAAGGAAATGGAAAGCCGTTTAAATTCCGTTTACAGTCCTGCTGTAATTTGGTAAAGGATTCTTTACACGCAAGACCATTCTTTTTATTCGAGGTGAGTCCCATTCAAACCAACGCTCTTGGCAACAACAACAAATATCTGGTGCTGGCCGCGCTGATGATCGGCCTGATCTTTACAGAGCTGGACGAGACAATTGTGGCGACGGCGATGCCCACAATTATCCGCGAGCTGCACGGTCTCGCCCTCTACGGCTGGGTGGCGGGCATTTATATGCTGGCCGTTACGATGTTCATGCCCATTCTCGGCAAGCTGGCTGATCTGTACGGACGCAAGCGGGTGTATTTAAGCTGCATGGCGCTGTTCATCGGCGGGTCCATCGTCAGCGGGTTCGCGCAGTCCATGACGATGCTGCTTGTCGGCCGTGGCATCCAGGGCGTCGGCGCGGGCGGTCTGATGCCGCTTGCGCTCGTCATTATCGGCGAGATCTTTCCGCTGGAGCAGCGCGCCAAAATCCAGAGCCTGGCCGGCCCGATGATGATTATTCCGCAGCTGCTCGGCCCGACGCTGGGCGGCTACATCGTCGGACAGTTCAGCTGGCACTGGGTGTTCCTGATCAATCTCCCGGTTGGCGTTCTCTCCGCGCTACTGCTCGCCAAGGGACTTAACGAATCCCGGAGCGAGGAGAAGCGGGCCATCGACTGGGCCGGGGCCGGCACGCTGATGCTGGCGCTCTTGTCCCTGCTGCTTGCACCCGTGCTGATTGACAATCAGGGCTACGGCTGGTTCTCTCCCGTTATTATGGGGCTGCTTGCGGTCTCCGCCCTTCTGATCGCCCTGTTCATCAACATCGAGCGCCGGGCGGAAGAACCCGTCATCCCCATGCATTTATTCAAGAACCGGAACGTTGTCGTTCTCTCCATTCTGGTGTTCATCCTGATGCTGGGCATTATGGGCGGGATCGCCCTCTTCCCGTTCTTCTCGCAAAATGTCATGGGCCTGACGCCGACCGCTTCCGGCTATCTGTCGCTGGCGTTCATGGCGGGTGTGATCCCGGCCAGCATTGTGTTCGGTTCACTGATCACGCGCGTCGCTTACCGGAACCTGTTTATCCTGTTCTTCACCCTGCCTATTGCCGGCTTTTTCCTGCTGTCGCGAATCGGCATCCACACGGGCGTTCTTTACATCATCGTCTGCTTTGTGATCCTGGGCGTCGGCATGGGGGCAATGTTCGGCGGAAATACGCTGATTGTTCAGGAATCGGTAGATAAAAAACACAGCGGCATCGCCTTATCCACGGTCCAGCTGTTCCAATCGCTCGGGGCGACCATCGGGCTCAGCGTGTTCGGCAGCCTGCTCTCCGGCCATATCAGCAGAGGCGTCGCACCGCTCAGCAGTCAGTTGCCTCCCGGCACGTCGGAGAATCTGGCGGCGGGCGGAATCCCGGCCGGTATCTCGCCGCAGCTGCTGACCGAGGTGAAAACGGTGTTCGCGCAAGCCTTTCAGAATGTGTTCTCGATTTCGCTCATTTTTGTTATTCTGACGTTCTTCATCTGCTGGTTTCTTAAAAAAGAAGTGCTCTCTCCCAAGAAAGAGGACACCGCCGAAACTATCGCCGGCACGATCCCCGAGACCCTGTAAACTTCCCATAGCACTGCGTAATAAGACGGCTGCTCCGCCCAATACCGGGGGTGCAGCCGTTTCGCGTCGCCTAAGCATATGTTCGCCAACTATGAAAAAACTCGTTTTTTTCTTAAAATTAAACAGGATTATTATTCCAACCGTCGAACTCGTATATAGATAAATCGGAGTCAGACATACTTTAGGGGGCTGTTTGAGATGAACAAAATAATCAATTTTAAAATACAATCACACTCACACTTGGGGCTTCAGCAGAGCGGTTCAACCCGGTTTGTCCGGAATCTGCCGCTGCCTGAAGACCGATTCAGGGAAGAAGCCAAAACGGACCGCACCGCCATCCGGTTGGCTGCCTGACCGGCAGGCATAATGAATCAGATCATAAAGACGTTATCTGATGCTGCAACAATCCGCATTCGCCGGGCCGGACGGCCAGCGCTCGGACTGATCCTCCTTCTCCTGCTATTGCTTCCGCTGAGCCCCACGGTGAACTCGGCGCGTCTGGAAGAGGCACCGGATACGGTCAGCCTCCGTACGAATACGGATCTTCAGGACGATCTGAAAATCTATGAGGACAAAGGCGGACTGCTAACGATAGAGGATATGGTTAATCCCAATATGGATGTATTGTTTGTGCCGTACCCGGCCAGCGGACTCGGCGGCTCGATCAGAAGCTCCACGTATTGGGTCAAACTGAATTTGTACAACACCTCTTCGAAAGCGAGGGATCTGCTGCTTGAACTTGGCAAACCGCAGCTCAGCCGGGTGAATCTATACCAGTTGGATGATGAGCGCCATTTTTTGCGGCTTACCCGCGCCGGAAGCAGCCTGCCTTTCAACGAACGGGCTATCGACCACCGGAATTTCATCTTTAACCTTTCGTTTCCCGCCGGGTCCGGACAGCGCCTGTATTTTCAAATTCAGACAGGCACCGATCTCCAGCTTCCGATGAAGCTGTGGGAGACGCGGAGCTTTCTTGAACGGGAGCTTCGTGAAAATCTTATGTTCGGCATATACTACGGGATTATGCTCGTGATGGCGGTATACAACAGCTTTCTTTATATAACGAACAGGGACCGGACTTATCTGTACTATGTGCTCTTTCTCGTTTCTTTTGCCGTCATGCAGGCCGCCTGGGACGGTTATGCCTACCAATTCTTATGGCCGGGGCATTCCATATGGGAGCAGAAATCCGTTCCCGTCTCCATGGTGCTGGCCTGCCTGTTCGGCTGCTTGTTCTCGCACAGCTTTCTGCCGGTTTCCAGGCTTTGGCCGAGAATGGGCAGGATTGTGCCGGTCTTTACCGCCGGACTGATCGTGACGCTGCCGCTGATGGCCTTCATGGCGCCGGGCGCATGCATTAAACTGGCTGCCTGCCTCGCATCCGCCAGCATGCTGCTGTGCGCGATCAGGACGGCGGCCGCGGGGCTGCCGGTCCGGTCAGTCTGGTTCTACACGCTAGCATGGATCGTGCTGTCGGGCAGCTCTCTACTGATCTTGCTGGCCGCTTACCAGCTGATTCCCTTGAACGTTCTGTCGCTGAATTCGATGCGGTTCGGCTTGGGAGCCGGGACCCTGCTGCTGTCGCTGGCGCTGGCGGAGAGGTTCAACCGCATCAGGCAGAAGAAGCGGCTCGAGGAGAAGCAGGGCGCCCTGCTGAAAAATCTGCATGATACAACAAAAAAGCTGACCTCGACCTACGATGTCGATAAGCTCCTTCAATACACCCTGTCCAGCTTGTCCGAGATCACGGGCTGCGAGAACGGCTTTATTCTGTTAAGAACCGATGAAAGCTACAGCCTGAAAGCCGAGATTGGCAGCGGACCGGGGGATGCGATGGTCATTATGGAGCTTGAGGATGATTCCTTCTTCCGCAGTTTGCTCCGGGAAAAAAGGGTTGCTGTACGCGAAGGCGGCGCCGGCTTCCCCGGCAAGCTGGGCCAAGGCGCGGAGACCTGTATGGGAATTCCGATTCTCTTCCAAGACCGCGTGCACGCCCTGGTTGTACTGTACAGCCGGTTCACCCGAACCTTTATCGACAGCGAACGGGAAATCCTCGGCGATTTTGCCGGTCAGGTGGGGATCTCTATCGAAAATGCCCGGCTGTTCTCGGAAATCAACCGGATGGCGACAACCGACGGGCTGACCGGGGTGTATAACCGGACCTATTTTCTCAAACTGGCCAAAAGGCATTTGTCCCAGTCCTGGAGCCTGGATAAGCCCCTGTCGCTCATCATGGTCGATATCGACTATTTCAAGAGCATCAATGACCGGTGCGGGCATCTTGCCGGGGACAAGGTCATTCAGGAAACGGCGAGAAGGCTTACCGAATTGTCGCAGCCCCGCGGGATTATCGGCCGGTTCGGCGGGGAAGAATTCATGATCCTTCTTCCCGGAATCGCAGCCGACCGGGCTTCCGGCCTGGCGGAAATCATGCGGAAGAGCATCTCTTCCTCCCCTGTCCCTCTTGAGGATTCAGGCAGCATAAGGTACACGATCAGCTTGGGCGTAGCTGAGGCCTCGCCGGACACAAACGGCATTACAATGCTTATCGATCAGGCGGACCAAGCGCTGTACCGAGCGAAAAAAGAAGGAAGAAACTGCGTAAAAGAATATGATACAATGGGACACTTCGCCTAGTCCGCTCCGCAGAAGTGGTATAATGAAACAACCTTAAGCTACAGGAGACTGACCTCATGGAATCGAGACACATCCTTGATGACGCCGGCTGGGACCGACTCATCCAAGATGCGGCGTATTATTTTGACGACCTGGCCCTTAAACGGGGCTTTCAATATTATAAGCAGAAGCGCGTTATCGGCTTAAAGGCTGTTCCGCCCGGACTGGTCACGGCCTTCGTTGACGGTACAGAGCGGTACAGCGTCGAGATCGTCCTAGGGGCCATCTCGATCAGCAGCTGCAGCTGCCCTGTCCCGGGTCCGTGCAAGCATATGGCGGCCGTCCTGATGAACTATGCCGAAACGGAGAGACGGCCGGTGCCGCTGCTGGCCAATGCCAAGTCGTCCGCCCAGGCACGGGCTGCTATAAGTTCTGCTCGCGCCGAACAGGCGGGCGGAAGTGCCGATGGCGGAGCGGGAAGCTCACCCGGATTCAGCACCAATGTCCATGGAACGGACCATGCTGCCAGAGCAGGCCGCCACGGCGAAACAAATGACGGGTTTCGGTCTGGAAGCCGGGAATCCCTGAATGAGCGCGGACGGCTCATCCCGGTCATGAACGTCGCCGAGTGGCATGAATGGTTCGCCCAATGTATACCCGGTCAGGCCAAAGACACCCGGAATCCCCGTTATGCCCAGGAAGCGCTTGCTTCGATCCTCCGGATCAAGCCGCCGCTTCCCCCCGGTCTGGAGAAGCTGTTCGTTCTGCACGCCCGCCTCTTTGTTCTGAAGCAAGTAACCCATCCTTCGGCCGGGCGCTCCGGCGCCTCTGCGCCTTCTCTCGGCTATTATACTCATATCGCCGTAACCGAACTCCAGGATGAGATCGAGCGCGCTCTTCAAACGCCGCTGCCCCTCGTCTCCGAGCCGGAGCAGCGGAACCGGATCATGGACACGCTTGGGTATCTGCGGCAGGAGCTGCTCGCAGAGCCAAGGGAACAAGGCTTTTATTCGGGTCTTTATTATTTGCTGTGGAGACAGTGGATCATTCCCGAAATGCCGGACTCTTCGCTTCTAAAGGAAGAACTGCGGCGGCTGGAGCAGGAGGAAGCGAATCGGACGGATGCTTCGCCCCGTCCGGCCTCGCTGACCGCGCTCGCCTGGATGCATTTCCTCCAGTCGGAAGACGACCAGGCTTTAAGCCTGCTTCGGGAGGCGGCGGAGGGGCCGGGCTTCCGCCCGGAACGGCTGGACATGTTCTGGGATTACCTGTCGGAAGCCGGGGAGTCGCAGCGGCTGGTGAACTGGCTGACCGGGACCGGCGAACTGCTCGCCGGGCAGCGCCGGAACGGGCTTGAGAGCTATGCCCGCTTCTGGGAGGAAGCGGTAAGGCTTCTGCCCGAAAGCGAGCCACTAATGTGGCGGGAACTGGCCGCCATGCTTCCGCTGAGCGGAGGCATTTACGAGGAGAAGCTGCTTGAGCGCGGCCGCTGGCGGGAATGGATGGATTACCAGCTCAGCTCGGGCAAAGACCCGGCGAATTTCAGGGTGCGGGATCTGCAGCCGCTGGAAAAGAACGCGCCCGAGCTGCTGCTGCCGTTCTATCATCAGGCGGTGGAGCGGTACGTTTTGGAGAAGAACAGAAGCAGCTATAAAGCGGCGGTGAAGCTGCTTAAGCGTTTGAATAAGCTGTATAAGAAAATAAAAGCGGATGATCGCTTTGAGCGTTTTCTCGAATCGTTTACTGCCCGCCACAGCAGGCTAAGAGCGCTCCAGGAAGAGCTGCGGAAAGGAAAATGGACACCATGAACGGACGATTGCGGAATATTGCGGTTCGGATCAGCCTGAGCGAATACGGAGACGCGCTGCTGTATGGCCAGACGGATCACGGGGATGCCCTTCCCGGCCTGACCCTGAAGCAGCTGCTCTTTGCCTGGCACGAGGAATCATGCTACGGCACCGAGCTTGTCATTCATAAAGCGGGAGAGATCGAACTTGTCGTCCTGCCCGCCGAGCAGGTACTGCCCTTCTTCGCCGCCGGGCGGCGGCTGACGCATATCGGCTGGTCATGGGAAGGCGAAGCGGCGCCGCTTACGGAGCTGGCTCCCTGCCTGACCTTCTGCCTGGAGAACAAACGGTACGAGCCAAGCCTGGCCGCATACCGGGAAGGGCGGCTGGAATGGACCTGGGAGGAGAGAGCTCTCCGGAAGGCGGCTGACGCCGCGGACCGGGAGACGGCTTCGCAGCGGGAACCGGAACGGGCCGCCGCTTATGGCGCTGCGGACCGGACAGGGGTCGCCCTTTCGGAGGGGGACAGCCGGCCCGACGACAAAATGGACGCGCGGGGCGCGCGGGCCCGGCTGAAGGAAGACGACGGTCTGATGAGAGGCGTCAGAGCGGCCTTTTCCGCTGCCGTGTTCGACCGTCACTACGGCACGGAAGAACAGGCGGCCGACCTGCGGCGGGAATACCCGATGCTGTTCGAGCGTAAGCCTCTGGCTGCAGCCGGGATGGACGCGGAGGCCTGGCTCGTCTCTATCGGCTGGAAGGCCGATGTGTCGCCGTTTCGGCCCGCGCTCCAGCTGCTGGAGCCGTTTAAAGCCGAAGCGGCCTGGTGGCTTCGGCTCGTGCTGCAGGACAAGACCGACCCGTCGTCGCTTGTCCCGGTGAAGCTTGGCGCGGACGGCGCCGCCCATGGCGCCTGGCCCGCCTCGTGGTCGCCGCATGTGCAGGGGCGCTCGGCAGGCTGGCTGGAGCGCCTGCGCGCCTGCCTGCCCCCGGAGCGCTTCGGGGGCGGCGGCGACCTGCTGGGGCGGCCGCTTGATAGCGCGGCCGCATGGACTTTCCTGACGGCGGACAGTCGCCGTCTGCTGGATGCAGGCTGGCTCGTGCTGCTGCCGGCCTGGTGGGAGGCGGCGAGCCGCCGGAAGCCGCGCCTGCGGGCGAAGCTGCGCCCGGAGAGCGAGAACCGGAGCGGCCGCTCGCTGATGGGCCTGGACGCCATCATCGATTTTGATTGGCGCATCTCGATCGGAGACGCCGACCTCACAGAGGAGGAATTCGCGGCGCTGGTCGCGCGCGGCGAGCGCCTGGTTCGCTTCCAGGGCCGGTGGATTTCGCTTGATCCCGCGCTGCTGGCTCAAATCCGCAGAGCGATGGACGGCATGGACAAACGCCAGGGATTGTCCTTTCAGGATGTGCTTCAGCTGCATCTGCTGAATACGGCAGAGGGAGCCGGAGAAGAAGCCCCGAACCTTGATTCCGAAGAGGTAAGCCGCCTTCAGCTTGAAGTCGAACTGAACGAGCAGTTCGTTCAGCTTATGGGGCAGCTGGGCGGCAGCGAACTCGGGGCGCAGCCCGGTCCGCCCGCCGACCTGAACGCCGAGCTGCGCCCGTATCAGCTTGAAGGCTACTCCTGGCTGGTCTTCCTGCGCCGATTCGGGCTGGGCGCCTGTCTTGCCGACGATATGGGCCTTGGCAAGACCGTCCAGCTGATCTCTTATCTGCTCCGCGTTAAGGAGGAATTCATGGAGCGGCCGGAGGGACCAAGGCCGTCGCTTATCATCTGCCCGACCTCGGTGCTCGGCAACTGGCAGAAGGAGCTGAACCGGTTCGCCCCTTCGCTCTCGGTCATGCTCCATTACGGGAGCAGCAGACTTGGCGGAGAAAGCTTCCAGGACGCCGCAGCCGGGTCCGACGTTGTGCTCACATCCTATGCGACGGCGTCGCTGGATCAGGAGCTGCTGGCAAGCTTCACCTGGTCGGCGTTATGCCTGGATGAAGCTCAGAACATCAAGAATGCCCAGACCAAGCAGTCGCTGGCCGTCCGCAGCTTTCCGGCCCTACACCGGGTTGCGCTCACCGGCACGCCGATTGAGAACCGGCTGGCTGAGCTGTGGTCCATCTACGATTTTATTACGCCGGGCTTTCTCGGACCGCTGCGCGCTTTTCAGGATCGCTTCATCCAGCCGATCGAGAAGGAGGGCGACCCCAAACGGGCGGCCGATCTGCGAAGGCTGGTGAAGCCGTTCATGCTTCGCCGCAAAAAGAAAGACCCCGCCATCCAGCTCGACCTGCCCGACAAGAACGAGATGAAGAGCTACGTCCATCTGACTGCCGAGCAGGCCGCTCTCTATGACCAGACAGTAAACGAGCTGATGAGCAAAATGAACAAGCTGGAAGGTATTCAGCGCAAAGGCGCCATCCTCTCCGCGCTGACCCGCCTCAAGCAGCTGTGCGACCATCCGCTGCTCATTACGAAGGAAGGCGCACCCGGCGTTGACGCGCCAGGAGATGACGCACCGGACGCCGGTTCGATGGACACCGGTCCGCTGATCGAACGCTCCGCCAAGCTGGAGCGGCTGCTAGCCATGGTCAGGGAGCTGCGGGAGGAGGGAGAGCGCTGCCTGATTTTTACCCAATATATCGGGATGGGCCTCATGCTTCAGCGCGTTCTGCGGGAAGAGCTTCGGGAACCCGTGCTCTATCTGAACGGAAGCACCTCCAAATCGGCGCGTGACCGCATGATCGAAGACTTTCAGGCTGGACGTGAAGCGCCGGTCTTGCTGGGCGGCACATTGGAGGCTTCCTCCCCGGAGAGCAAGCAGCAGCCCTGCATTTTCATCCTGTCGCTCAAGGCCGGCGGCGTCGGCCTAAATCTGACCGCCGCCAATCACGTCTTTCATTTTGACCGCTGGTGGAACCCGGCCGTGGAGAACCAGGCTACGGACCGCGCCTACCGCATGGGCCAGACCCGGGATGTTCAGGTCCACAAGTTCATTTCCCTCGGCACGCTGGAGGAGCGGATCGACGAAATGCTGGAGAGCAAGCAGCAGCTCAGCGACAGCATTATTACCAGCTCGGAAGGCTGGATTACCGAGCTTTCCACCGAGGCTCTGAAGGATTTGTTCACCTTGCGGCGCGGGTTGTCGGGAGCTTAATTTTGTCAGACGCGTCAAACCGGCAACGTTCAAAAGCCATCCTCCGCACTTAAGAGCGGAAGATGGCTTTTTTATTACAAGTTTCATCGTTCAGGCGCATTGCTTAGGCATTATGGACAGTCGCAGTCTTTAAGCCCAAGCTTTCACCCGGCCTAATGTTTCCATACATCCTCATACTCTGGATTTCTCCTGAATTGGACGCCGACATACGAGCACTGGGGAATGATCTTGGCCCCTTCCGCCCTCGCCTCCTCCGCCAGCCGTTTGAGCAGCCGCTGGGCGATATTTCCGCCCCGGTAATGCGGCGATACATACGTATGATCCGCTATCCAGGTATGCTCATCTTTAGGCACATAGGTGATTTCTCCAACCGGCCCCTCGTCCGTTCGGATCACGAAAGCATTGCCCTCTTTATAAATTACGCCGATCTCATTGGATTCTTTGCTGTCCATAATCATTCCCTCCTTGTCTCTTTCCGCGGGCACTATAATTACTTTACCCAATCGGTTCCTTTTTCTTCAGCCCTTCTTCTTGGCCGCCCGTACGATGCGCCAATGATTCGAAATCCGCGCCAACAATTGGCCCTAAAGACCTATCAACCGACAGGATATGACACAATACATCACGGTTCTTTTTTAAACTACAACTTTGCCTTTGAGAAAAACGCAACTAAATGACAATTCATTCCACAAATCGATGGATTATACACGGAAATACGATTTAAAGATAACACACATCTTTCTTCAATATGTTAACTTTGACGAAAATAAAAGAATTTTATCTGGATTTTCCAATTTACCGGTGGTAGAATCTTCTTAATCTTTTTTCCTACTAATCTAGGTGGAAATAAAAAAGGAAGAATAGAAAAGGAGGATTCTACATAATCGATTCACCCGAACGGTAGGAGCAAGCCAAATTACACAAAATCTTTGGGAGGGATTTTTTTGGAGTGGGGTAAACTAACACGCAAGCTGTCCGTCGCGGCTCTGGGTTTGGCGCTTACAGCCGGAACGATTCCCGGCACGGTCTTTGCAGCCAGCAGCTTGCAAACGCAGTTATCATCGAAAATTTCTTTGACTCATACTACACCGGGAACGTACATCTCGCCTAAGATCAACATTAAATCGACTGCCGACGTCCGCGTTATCGTACAGCTTAGCGGCCAACCGGCGGCGGTAGGAAAATATGCTGCGAAGCAGGGCAATTCCGCTTTGGCCAAATCGGCGACCGAAGCCGCTGTAGACAGCCAGCAAGCCACTGTCCTTAAAAAAGCCGAGAACGCAGGCCTAGATCTGGAAGTCAATTACCAGTATAACACCGTGCTGAACGGCTTTGAGGTTACCATTCCCGCCAACGAAATTCCGAAACTGGCTAAAATCTCCGGTGTAACCTCGATTTACGAGAACAGCACCTGGCATACGGTTCCGGACGTAAAATTCGACGAAACCGCCGAGTTGCCCCAAAACGACAATGCACCACTGGATCAGATTGGCGCAACTTGGGCTGGGCTCAATAAATATACAGGCGCCGGACTTAAAGTAGGCGTCATTGATACGGGCGTCGACTACGAGCATCCGGATATCAAGCCTGTCTATAAGGGTGGCTGGGACTCTTTTTACAACGACGATGATCCTTATGAAGAAGCACCTGTCTCTGTTGAAAATGACGTGTACGGTACAGGCTACGAAGGCACTTACCATGGAACACACGTTGCCGGTACGATCGTTGGCCAGTTCGTCAATAGAACCGGCGATATCGCACAGCTCGGCGTTGCTCCCGGCGCGCAGCTGTATGCGTACAAGGTGCTTGGACGCAATCTGTATGACCCGAGCACTTCCTCCGGTTCATCCGCACAGGTCATTGACGGTATTGAACATGCCGTAAAAGACCGTATGGATGTCATCAACCTTTCGCTTGGTTCCGATGCCGAGAAGGACGTAAACTCTCCGGACTCGATCGCCATTAACAACGCGGTGCTTTCCGGCGTCGTAGCCGTGATCGCAAACGGCAACGCGGGGCCAGGTTATTTCACATTGGGGTCGCCCGCCGTTTCCCAATTGGCCATTTCCGTAGGTGCTGTAACCAGTCCTACCAAGTCCTTCAAAGTGAACTTAAAGAAAGAGATCGTCGGCGCTTCAGCAACCACGGTGACTTACTCAACGTACAGCGACGTTAATGCGATGGCATGGAGGATCGCCGACGAAGACTTCGAGAGTATTATCGGAACAGATCCCGTCCCGGTTGTATACGCGGACCTTGGCTCCGATGATGACTATTCGACCAAAGATGTGAATGGAGCGGTGGTGCTGCTGTCCCGCGGCGAGCTGGCCTTTGTCGATAAAATCGCCATTGCCAAAGAGCATAACGCAAGAGCCGTTGTTATCTTTAACGGCAATACAGACGGCAAAGGCAACGCGGACCTGAGCGAGAGCATCAAGAACCGCGACGGCTACATCAACTCCACCATTGGCGACGGCTTCGAGTATATTCCGACCTTTGATTTGGAAGGCAAGGAAGGACGGGCGCTGGCCAGAGCCATTAAGGCTAACGAAGGCAAACCGGTGAAGTTTACTTTTGACTCCGACTATCATCCGGGTCTTACCAAAGGTGACGAAATAGCCAGCTTCACCTCCTGGGGACCAAATGTTGACACCAACCTAAGTATCAAACCGGACATCGTGGCTCCGGGGGTAGGTATCCTGTCAACCTGGCCGGAATACGGCAAATATGATAAAGACGCATCTTATGCCGAGGCTTACAACCGCATCAGCGGCACAAGTATGGCAACGCCTCACGTCGCCGGTCTCGCGCTTCTGATCAAGCAGGCGCATCCAGACTGGAATCCGTTTGATATACGCGCCGCGCTCGCCAATACAGCGGACGTTATCGGAGGCGGTAAGTACGATGTGTACTTGCAAGGACCAGGCCGGGCTAATGTCGAAAATGCGATCAAGACTCAAGCCGTGCTTCAATCTCTGGAGCCGATCACGATTTTGGACAAAAATTTCAATCCTCAAAATATCATCAACTATAATGACTCTGCAAGCTTTGGAATTCTGGCTCCGGGTGCATCCGCAGTCAAGGATCTCCAGCTGAAAAATACGGGCAGCCAAAACCTTACGTATACAGCATCCGTTGATTGGTATGACGACGCCCCGTTGGACGTCACGGCCGAGCTTGACCAAACTACGGTAACGGCGTCCGCCTACAGCGCTTCGGCATTCAAATTAAATGTAAATGTTAAACCGGAGGCCGCTCTGGACTCCTTTTACCAAGGCCAAATCACTTTGAAAGCAGCAGGTCAGCCTGATCTTCATCTTCCTTTCGTTGTCAATGTAGGCAAGGAATATC
The DNA here is from genome assembly GCF_000612505.1 of Paenibacillus sabinae T27. NCBI lineage: Bacteria > Bacillati > Bacillota > Bacilli > Caryophanales > Paenibacillaceae > Paenibacillus > Paenibacillus sabinae. The sequence continues at coordinate 252,866 of NZ_CP004078.1, read as the reverse complement.
CGGATACCGGAGCAGGCGTTCAAGAGCTTTCGCTGGGCCAAAAGGTAGTCTATCCGAACTTTGGACAAACGACGAACCTCACGTTCAAGCTGAAGGCGGAAGACGCCAACTATTACGAGGTTGACGTTGTAGGCCTTGATGACAAGACCCTTGGTTATTTCGACGCACAGACGACGGGAAGCTTGAAGAGCTATTTCAAACCGGGGACTTATTCGGCAACAATCGGCGGCGCTTATCATCCTTACGACAGCAATGGCGACCCTGTATTGGATTCGCAAGGTAAGCCTGCTGTAGCATACTTGAAGGATGGCATTTATAAAATCCAAGTTCTCGCCACAACAGAAAAAGATAACAGCAAGATTCCGGTGAAAATTAATCAATATGAAGATTTCTTCTATACCGGTTTTACTTCTTTCCGCATCGATAACACAGCTGGCGGTGGTGGCGGCGCACCTGCACCAACTACACCAACGACACCACCTGCGCCAACGGTTTCCGATACCGCTACAGCACTGGTCGACCAAGGCTCTAAGCAATTGAGCGTCGCTTCGACAACGACTGTACAGAACGGTGTAACAACCATCACCGTGTCGGATAGTGACCTGAAAGCGGCTTTGGCTAGTGCCACCGCATCCCAGAACGCTGTGATCATTTCGGCTCCTTCGGTCAGCGGCTCCGCTGCCAAAGTCAGCCTGACTGCGGATCAAGTGAAGCTGCTTGCGGGAATCTCTTCGTCCAGCAAAGTCATCGTCAGCACGAAGGATGCCGCGGTTTCTCTGCCGGTATCGCTGCTAAGCGGTTCTCCTTCCGGAGCGGCCTTCGAGCTGTCCATCAAGCCGGCTTCAGAGCAGGCAGGCAAATTTAGCGCAAGCGCAGCCGGGTCGTCCGTGATCGGGGCTCCGGTATCCTTTGAAGCAAGCTGGGCAACGGCAACCGGCAGCACGTATCTGACGGTGCCAAACAATACGTTCATCAAGAGATCCTTCACCGTTCCGGGAAGCATCACTCCGAATACGGCCGGCGTTCTGTTCGAAGAGAACGGCAAGATTACTCCGGTATCTTCCGTGTTCAAGACGCAAGCCGACGGAACGACGCTGGTTACCGTTAATCGTCCGGGCTTCTCGACCTATGCCGCTGTAAGCCGTCCGGTAACGTTCACCGATATCGCGACTTCGCCTGCGGCTTCGGACATCACGGCACTGGCTAACAAGCTGATCTTCAAAGGGACTTCGGCAACGACCTTCTCGCCGAAGAATAACCTGACCCGTGCCGAATTTACGGCCATCCTTGTACGCGCGCTCGGTCTACGCACTGATGCAGCGGCGACCTTTACCGACGTGAAGGCAACCGACTGGTATGCAGCCGATGTCGCAGCCGCAACGAAGGCCGGATTGATTCTGGGTGTTGGCGGCGGCAAGTTCGCGCCGAAAGCCAATGTCTCCCGTCAGGAAGTGGCCGTTATTCTGGATAGAGCCGTGAAGCTGGCCGGTATCGAGCTGACCCCAGCCAATCCGTCCTTCACGACCTATAGCGATAACGCCAAGATTGCAGGCTATGCGAAGAACAGCGTACAGTCCTTGTCCGCAGCAGGCATCCTCACCGGTACCTCCGGTTCGGTATTCAATCCTACCGCTCCGGCTACCCGCGAGACGATCGCCGCTACACTGCACCAGCTGCTGGTCAAAGCCGGACTGGCTGAATAAACACGTAAATAGCAACGGGCCGATCAAGGATGATTCCTTGACCGGCCCGTTTTTTTCACATAGCGGCACTGATCGAACTATCGTTCTCCGTCAGTTCAATTTAACCATGACCGACCAGTATGATTTTTAGCCTTTTGTGTTGTGGGAAAAATAGCTGGCCAATACACTCAAACTTTCCTCCCGTAATATGCCCGCTGTAATATCCGGTTTATGGGGAGAATTTTCAAATACAATTTGACTGCAATGACTTCCCTGTTCATCCAGTAGATTACACAGATCTATATCACTGGCACCATAAACCAATCGCCCAACCTTTGTCCAAACCATTGCGCCGCAACACATAAAACAAGGCTCGCAGCTCGAATATAAGGTGTACTCACGTAAATCGGTAATATGGGTTTCAGCACAAAATCTCCGTAGCAACCCTGCTTCTGCATGAAACGTTGGATCGGTTGCAGAATAAATCTGGTTTTCATTAGAATATACAATTTCTCCGCCTTTAACCAATATCGCTCCAAAAGGTTCGTTACCGTGCTCAACCGCAAGTTTAGATAGCCTGATTGCTTCTTTCATAAAAAACTCATCTTGATTCATACTTTTTCTCCTTTTATATAGATGCTAGACTAAGGACAGTAAACAAAAAGCTGTCCCGAGGGTCCCACAGACCCTTAACGGAACAGCCTTCTACTATATAATCTAACGCATATGCCGCGATTCCCTTCAAATCTAAACCTTACTCCCCGCTATCTCCGAGCAACGTCAGCACCGTCTCCAGCATCACATTGACGCCTTTTTCGCAATCCTCGTACGAGGTCAGCTCTTCTTCACAGTGGCTCTTGCCCTTCACACTCGGCACAAAAATCATCGCCGAAGGCAGGTAGCTTGCCACGAACTGGGCGTCGTGCCCGGCTCCGCTGGCCATTTTTTTGTGGGAATAACCGAGCGACTTCACCGAGCTTTCAATGGCCCCGCATACCTGCTCGTCGAACCAGACGGTATCGCGGCCCCACAGCTTCTTCTTCGACACGGAACAGCCGGACTGCGTCTCCGGCAGCGAATCAATGATCGACACCACTTCGGCGATGACCTCTTCATTCTTATGCCGGGCTTCGACGGTGAAGACGACTTTATTCGGGATGACCGTATGGATGTTGGGATACACATTCACCCGGCCCATTGTATAGACCAGCTCGGAGTCGAGCCCGCCCAGCTTGCTCCGCAGCTCCGCCACCAGATCGGTAGCGGCAAAAAACGCGTCGTTCCGCATCCCCATCGGCGTCGTTCCGGCATGATTGGATTCCCCGGTGACTTCAATTTCATAACAGACCATGCCGACTACGCAGTCGACGAGCCCGATCGTCAAGCCTTCTTTTTCCAGTACAGGACCTTGTTCGATATGCATTTCCAGATAAGCGGTCGCTTCCTTGATGCGGTTCTCGGCAGCCCCTTCGTATCCGCTGGCCTTCAGCGCCTCCCCGAAGGTAACCCCCTCCGGATCTTTGCTCTTCAGCATAACCTCTTTATCGAACTTACCCGACAGCACGCCGGACGCCATCATCGAAGGCTCGAACCGTGCCCCTTCCTCATTCGTGAAGTTCATGACTGTCACCGGAATGCGCGGCTTGATGCCATGATCGACAAGCGTCCGCACAACCTCAAGGCCCGTGATTACGCCGAAAACGCCATCGAAGCGCCCACCTTTTACAACGGTATCGAGGTGAGAACCCATGACGATCGGAGGCTTATCCTCGGTCCCTTCCAGCGTGGCGTACATACAGCCCATATCATCCACTGTGACTGTCATTCCCAGCTCTTCGCAGCAGGAACGGAAGTAATCCCGCACCTTGATGTCCTCTTCGCTTAAACTCAGCCGGGTGACACCGTTCGCAGGCGTACGTCCGAAATCGGCAAAAGCCTCGATCGTATCTTTAAGCCGGGCTCCGTTAACGAAAATATTTTGCGTCTGCATTCCTATCCCTCCGTCCGTGGTCTGGTCGTTCCTACAACACTATGTTACGACCCGTATCCTCTCTTTTCATTGTACAGAGTGTAATAAGATTGGCGCGGGAATACTCGGTTTATGTTACATCCATGTATATATTTTCTGCCATACACTTTTGCTTATCCGCCATATCTTCCATCAACCTTCCGCAAACCACTGATTCAACTGCCGGGTCTCTTCGGTCAGAATGTCCAGATAGATGGAGAAGCGGTAATGGGTATCCTTCAGATTTTTCCCCGTAATTTCGGCGATCCGGTTCAGTCTGTACATCAGGGTATTGGTATGGATATGCAAAAAAGATGCCGATTCTTTCAAATTTCCATTGAAGGTGAGATAGACGGCGACGGTTTTGACAAAATCGGTCTTGTGCACCCGGTCATGCTCCTTCAGCGGATAGAGTAAAGGGCTTCTGCGGTTGCGGCTGCGTTTCTGCTCGATAATCGCCGGTAGATGCGCCCAAAATCCCATATCCTCGTACAGCAGCAGCTCGCGGGCCTGAAAAGGCAGCAGCCGCTTGATCTCGGCAATCGACGCCGCTTCCATATAGGCGACAGCCGCAGAGAGATACTCGCTGTAATGGAGGCTGCAGCCCCCGGATATCCGGCAGTCCTCGTGCTTGTTCGTCTGGTCAACCAGCAGCCGCATATAGGAAGACAGGGCCTCTGTCCCTTCAATCGGATAATGGAAAGTGAACATGGTAATAATCCGGTTATGCTCCGTGGTCAGGAACACCAGCGAGACGCCGGAATAGCTCTCCGCGGTCTGCCGGAACTTCAGCAGGAAGTGATTGTCCACCGTCCGGTCGGGTTCGAATACGCCGATAAAATAACCCGAAGGCAGCTCAATCCCGTCCGCCCCCGCATCCCGCCGGATGTCCTGCTCCGTGCCGTAATGCGAGGTCAGCAGCTTCCAGAAAAAATCCTCCTGCACCTGGGTCTGCTTCGTCTTCCAGCCCCGTTGCTTCAGCAGGTACCGGGCGGCGATTTGCGCGGCCTTGCTCACGACGTTCTCCGCATAGCCTTCCTTCAGGTTGCCTGCATCGACAACCCAGATGTAGCCGAGAACCTCCTTCTGATGCTTGATGCACATCGCCAGGCGGGGGCCAAGCCCCACCTCCATCACCCCCGAAATCCGGATCGGATGAGGCGTATTTTCAAGCTGGCGCATGATCCCCTTTTTGCGCAGGCCGATAATGACAGAATCAGGCACCCGCTTGCCGATAATGGTCGAAATCCGCGCCGGATCGCTCTCGAATTGATGGGAGCTGTAGCCGATCACATGATGATTGTCGTCCTCAATGGTCACTTGGGATTGCAGCGATTCACTGATGGCATCCGCCAAGGACTCCATGCTGTCAAAAAAACGGTCAAAGGATAAGCTCGCTTCGGTCACTGTTCCCACTCCAACCTTCAAAATAGCCGCGTTTTGCACGTAACATCAGCCTTCGTACTACTAATCGGTTGTTTCATTATATTACGCTTCGTGTGCGCTGACTATAGGGCGCGGCAAAGTCGTGGAAGGAAACCTTCCATGTTACGCCAAAATCAGCAGCTCCGCTGAACAGAGCCTATATTGGTACGCCAAAAAAGAACAGGCCCGTATGAACGGGCTCTGTCCTTTAATTGGGGTTCCTCTTCTTCATTGGGAAACGTCTGTCTGTTTTTTTATCAGCCGACTTTTTGTTCTTCTTAATTCTATTTCTATAATCTTAGATCAGGGTAAACTCTTGGGACATGGCTTGGGCTACTGTGAAGTATTCTTCGCCAAGCGCGTCGGCAACGGCTTTGCAGGTGATTTTGCCGTTGGCGATATTGACGCCGTTCAGCAGGCCTTCATTCTCTTGCACGGCCTTCAGCGCACCTTTGCCTGCGATTTGCAGCGCGTAAGGAACAGTAACGTTCGTCAGAGCGATCGTCGATGTTTTGGCGACAGCGCCAGGCATATTGGCTACGGAGTAGTGCAGTACGCCGTGTTTCTCGAATACCGGATTGTCATGGGTCGTCACTTGGTCGATCGTCTCTACAATACCGCCTTGGTCAATGGCCACATCGACGATAACAGAGCCCGGTTTCATGGTCTTCACCATTTCTTCGGTTACCAGCTTCGGAGCTTTCGCGCCCGGAATGAGCACCGCGCCTACCAGCACGTCCGCTTCGGCAACCGCTTTGGCGATGTTATACGGGTTGGAGATCAGCGTATTGATTTGCGCACCGAAAATATCGTCCAGCTGGCGCAATCTGTCGGCGCTCAGGTCAACGATGGTAACGTCCGCTCCGAGTCCGATAGCCATCTTCGCCGCGTTTGTTCCGACAACGCCGCCGCCGATGATGCTGACCTTGCCTCTGCTTACTCCAGGAACGCCGGCAAGCAGAATGCCTTGGCCGCCGTGATTTTTTTGCAGGAATTGAGCGCCCAGCTGTACGGACATGCGGCCCGCCACTTCACTCATCGGCGTCAGCAGCGGCAGCGTGCGGCCTTCAGTCACCGTCTCGTAGCCGATCGCAAATACGCCTTTATCCTTCAGCGCCTTCGCCAGAGCAGGCTCGGGAGCCAGATGAAGGTAAGTGAACAGAACGAGACCGGCACGGAAATAGCCGTATTCGCTCTCCAGCGGTTCTTTAACCTTCATGACCATCTCGGCGCCGCTCCATACCTCCGCTGCGCTGTCGATCAATTCCGCTCCGGCTGCGGCATATTCCTCGTCCAGGAATCCGCTGCCCAGGCCCGCGCCCTTTTCTACCAGAACCTTGTGACCTTCTTTGACAAAGCTGACTACACCGCCTGGGGTAATGGCTACGCGATTCTCATTGTTTTTAATTTCCTTAGGTACTCCGATGATCATTCTTCACATCTCCTGTCTTGTTGACGTCTCTTATGTAAAGAATGATAACATACCCTGCGGCTTTTCCATTTGGTGAAAATTCAAAACTTTATCTGCCATGATTGTGTTTTATCACAATGAGAAGGTCAGTTTTTCATTCAGCAGGGCAAATGCCCGCTGCAGTTCTTCCCTGGGGATAAGGGCATACCGGTCACCGATGCTTACCTCAAAAAAGCAGGACGATTCGCCGTTTTCCCGCAAAACATGCGTTATTCCGACATTGGTTTCCTCATATATCTCCACCAGCAAAGGCTCCAGTCTTTCCTTGGGAAGACTTACATGAACATGGAACATATTCGAGACAGGCACCTCCGGAAGGGTAGTGATTTGGTGGCATTTATTAAAAAAACCGGCCAGCTCCCTTGCCCCATCATAGTACCGCTCCATGTTAGGAAACCTTTCTTCGAAATAAAAGTCGGCTGAAAGTATGTAAGGATACAGGCTGATCAGGTCACCGCCGTGACGTCTTTTCCACACTTTGGACTGTTCCGTGAATTCGGCATCGCCCGCGAGAATCGCTCCGGCAATCCCGCCAATGCCTTTATAAAAAGAGACATACACGCTGTCGAACAGCTCGCAGATTTCCGCCGCAGATTTCCGGTAGTAGGGCAGAACCTCGAACAGTCTCGCGCCGTCCAAATGCAGGGCGATCCCCCGCTCACGGCAGTACGCTGATATAGCTTCAAGCTCGCCGTAATCCGGCAGTTGCCCGCCGATTTCGCGCTGGGGTAGCTCGAGCAGCAGGCAGGATACGCTCTCGTCCAAGGACTGTACATCGGCGAGTCCGATCAGCCTGTTCTTGCCTCCCAACAGCACCGGCTCGATCCCGTGAAGCTCATGAAGCCCGCGCTGCTCATGAATCTCCAGATGGCACAGCGGGTGGTACGCGGCTTTCTTTTCTCCCTTGCAATCGCACCAGATTCGCAGCGCAATCTGCTGCGCCATCGTTCCGCTCGGGAAGAAGACGGCAGCTTCTTTGCCGAGAATCCCGGCCATTTTGCTCTGAAAATCTTCGATCAGCCTGCCCGCGCCGTACATGTCGCTGTCCAATTCGCCGTCATAGGCGTCCAGCGCGTCCTTCAGCACCCCAATATTCCGTTTGCCGTGGCCGATGACGGGGTAGGTTGCCCTGTTGAACGCTTCCTGAAGCGGGTTGCTCATGGTTATGCTTCTCCTTTTAAGTCTAGGACCTAGGATATCGTGATGACTTCATACTGCGCGGAAAGCTCGATGAAGTGCCCCATGCTGGAGACCTCTCCGGCATACAGCTGATCGCCCACACCATAGTAGTTCACACAGGTCGAGCAGGCGAGCACCGGTACTCCGCGGTCGGCCAGTTCTTTTAAATGAAGGGAAGCCATCGATTTCCCCGTCAGCGCAAGCACGCCCCGGTTCACGCAGAATATGGCGGCTGGCAATTGATCCTGCTGCTTGAGCAGTGTGAAATAGGTTTCCAGAAGCTGTTCTCCAAGCCGGCCGTCTCCGCTGCCCATACTATCCGTGGTTAGAAAAATAATTTTGCGATTCATCTTCTTCATCCTTTCTTAGTTAAAAAAAGTGTGTCTGCACTTATGTCGCTCATGCTGGTGTATATTAAGTATATATCAATAGGCATTGCGGGATGAAAAAAAAGGACCTCTGTGCTACAATACTGGAATTGGCAGAGGGAATATTGTAGGGAGGTTTATAATTACGCCATGCTTATTATAGGTATCGCCGGCGGGACAGGCTCCGGCAAAACAACGGTGGCCCGCTCCGTCATCGAACGGCTCGGTCCGGGGAAAGTCACTTTTATCTCACAGGATAATTACTATAAGGATCACTCGCATCTCAGTCTTGAGGACCGCAGCGGAATCAATTACGATCATCCGTTTGCCTTTGACAATGAGCTGCTCATCGAGCACATCAAGTCTTTGAAACAGGGAGAGAAGGCGCAGGCCCCGGTATATGACTTTACGGTTCATGCCCGGTCGACGAATGAGACGGTTGAGCTTCTGCCCAACCATATCGTCATCATCGAAGGGCTGCATGTACTGTCCGACGAGAGCCTGCGCCAGCTGCTCGATATCAAGGTGTTCGTCGACACTGACCCGGACGTCCGCATTCTCCGCCGGGTGCTACGGGATATCGAGGATCGCGGCCGCACCATCCAGTCGATCCACCAGCAGTATTTGACGACGGTCAAGCCGATGCACGAGGCGTTCATCGAGCCTTCCAAGAAATACGCCGACATCATTATTCCCGAAGGCGGACAGAACGAGGTCGGCATTCAGCTCCTGTCCATCCTGACCGAGAAATATTTGACGGGCGAGAAATGGCCCAGAACGTAAGAATCGTAAGGATCTCCGCTCCCTGGAAGGAACAAGCTGCGGTGGCCCGATCCATGTGGACGCTGCGGCAGGTCAAAAAGACGATAGAAACAAACGCCAAGCCCGATACCCCTTTATATGGGGGACCGGGCTTGGGTCGTCTCCGGTCTTCGTTTCTGGCTGACGTGTTCGCTTGGGCGGCTGCCGGCTTACCCTTTTTCGAATGGCTACATCAGCGGTGCCTCCACCATTGTCTTCTTCACAGACGGCAGCGGGAGGCACAGTCAAGAAGAAACGCCTGACGGCGTCTTTTTAAGACGCAGGTGCGTTTCTCGTAGAAATAGAAGTCAAAATGATAAGCGCTCAGCTTATACATTCTTATATTTGCAAAAAACCGCCCGGTTTCCCGGACGGCCTGCGTTACAGGACTCTTCGCATGAAAGCGAAGCGGCCTGACTATTCTTCGGAATCCACGTTGTGATAAACCTGCTGCACGTCCTCCAGATCCTCCAGAACGTCAATCAGCTTCTCGAACTGCGCCTGCGATTCTTCCGGAATCGTCACGTAGTTCTGAGGAAGCATTGTCAGCTCGGCAACGGTAAATTCGGTGACGCCCGCGTTCTTTAACGCTTCCTGCACGGAATGGAACTGATCCGGCTCGGCGTAAACAATGACGGCCTCGTCTTCTTCCAGAATATCGCGCGCATCCACGTCCGCTTCCATCAGAATTTCCAGCACTTCGTCCGCGCTCTTGCCGACAAGGCCAATGACCGCCGTCGAATCGAACATATAGCTGACCGATCCGCTGACGCCCAGGCTGCCGCCGTTCTTGCTGAATGCGGCGCGCACTTCGGAGGCGGTGCGGTTGACATTGTTGGTCAGCGCGTCGACGATAATCATCGATCCATTCGGCCCGAAGCCTTCATAGCGCAGCTCATCGTAAGTCTCGTCCGAATTGCCTTTCGCTTTCTCAAGCGCGCGGTCAATGATCGCTTTCGGCACATTGTATGTCTTGGCGCGCTCCAGCACGACCCTCAGCGCCCGGTTCGATTCCGGGTCCGGCTCGCCCTGCTTGGCCACTACATAGATTTCACGCCCGAATCTTGCATATATACGACTTGTGTTGGCGTCCTTGGACGCCTTCTTTTCCTTAATATTATTCCACTTACGGCCCATACGTTATCGCTCTCTTTCAACAGTAATTAGACGCAGTCCCTTATATTATACTCCTCTCATTATATCTCTTAAAGGGGGTGCGGGACAAATAAGCAGGCGGGGATGCGGTTAAATCGAAAATTCGGTGAAAATAGGAATCTCGCTAATAGCCGCACAATTACAGCCGTACATACTTTCGGTACACGGAATCGGAGGGCAAAGCGCTCCCAAGCCGGCGCATGCAGGCGAACATTTTTCCCAGAATCTCATTCCCTCTCCAATAGCCGGGCAGCAGACACGCAGGCAGAATGGGATCAATTAACCCCATTTCACTAATCACGTTGCCTATTTCTAGAAACAGCAGAAAGGTTTCCCGGTCATCCGCCTGGGGGCGTTCAGCTCTGGAGAGGAAATCGGCAAGGAACCCCTCTTCCTTCTCCATATACATTCGGTTGATCTCATCAAGCGGCCAAATTTCTCCCGCCTGCCTAGAGCTGATAATATCCGGGATTGCACATCCCGCAGCTATGGTCAAATAAGGCTCCAATTTATTCTCGGCCACATACTGCTTTAAGTTGTCCGATTGGTCCCAGGGCGAAATATAGACGCTGTCATACAGGCGGCCAAATCCCAGGATGCGAAGGTGTGAAACAAGCAGCTGGCGGTGCTTCCGCATGCCATCGGGAAATTCAAACATGACGAGCTGCCACTTCCGGTCCCATTCTTTGGCCGAAAGCTCCGGCTTCTGATTGAACGACCGGACAAACGAATCTCCAACCTCGGTGATCCGGTAACGGGACCGCTCGACCGATTCGATGTACCCCATTTTCTTCAATCTGGCCAGCACATTTCGGATATATTGCCCTGAACGGCCATCCGCTTCATATAATAGAACCAGTTCCTGAACCTCGATGACGGAAGCACAGGATATCAGATATACGATCTGCTTCTCGATGGAGAGCATGGCAAACCTCCGGTCCATACACATTTGCACTCAGTATACCGGATCGGGTAACAAATGGAAATCACCCGTAGGTCGGAAAGCGGCTTAAGAAAACAGGGTCTTGGTAAAGGGGCAGTCTGCCGTAAAACGAAAAAACGGACCGGTCATAAGGGGTGTCCCTTGGCCGATCCGCTTAGCAGTTATAGTCGTTTGAAGCTGCGTAAAAAACCTGCGCTGAGTGTCCTGCTTAATCATCCCGCAGCAATTCTCCAGGCAATGCCCGCTATTCTACGGAAGATCTCCCGCTTATTACGGCAGCATCCGTCCGCTTAATATCACAGGATTCACCCGGCTTCAGCACTGTACCGGACTGGCCTTGGCTTCTCAGCCGCTCCAGCCATGCGTCCGCATCCTGACGAATTGGTGGAAACGTGTTGTAGTGCATCGGGATGTACAGCCCCGCCTTTAACCAGGAGGCCGCAATCAGGGAATCGTCCGGACCCATGGTGAACACATCCCCGATCGGCAGCGCCGCTGCGTCGATCCGGTTCAATTCTCCAAGCATTTTCATATCACCGAACAAAGCGGTATCCCCCGCATGATAGAAGGTGTACGGACCCATTGTCAGCAGGATGCCCGCCGGCATTCCCCCTTCTTTGAAGCCGCCGCCCTCAAGCTCGATACCTGATCCGTGAAAAGCTTGCGTCAGCTTGACCGTTCCCCACGGAAAGGTCCGGGCGCCTCCAATATGCATAGGCTCAACCTGAGCCCCCTGCTGGGACAGATGCAGGGAGACCTCATAGTTTGCAATGACCGGACAGCCGCAGCGGGCAGCAATGGCTGCTGCGTCCCCGACATGATCCCCATGGCCGTGCGTGACCAGCACGGCGGAAGCCTGTATGTCTTCAGGCCGGGCCGCCGCCAGCGGATTACCTGTCAGAAAAGGATCAATAACAACGGTATGCTCTCCGTGGCGGACTAAAAAGCAGGAATGCCCCAAATAGCGAATATTCATTTAATCATCTCTCCTTAAATTATGATGGGAGCTGCCCGGTTACAGGCTGAGCCGATGTCTTGCCCCGGCGCAGGAGCAGCGAGACGGCAGAAGCCAGGAAGAAAGCGGCCGCCAAGCCGAACATCAATATACGCAGGCCGAACTCTTGCAGCACAAATCCTCCGGCAATGAGCAGCAGCGCGTTCCAGAAACCGTACATCCGCTCCATGGATGAGAGAACAGCAGTACGCTCGGCCGGTCTCATTCCCGATCCGTTCAACTGCCCCGCGGCCAGCGGTCTCGCTCCGCCGGAGGCCAGACCCATGAGGGCAATAGCCACAGCCGCGCTGCCGATATGCTGAGACAGCCCGACTACAATCATGGAAAGGACCGACAGGAGCGTAGTAGCGATGACCAGCCGGTTCTCCCCGATCTTCACGCCGACACGTACGGCATATCTCGCGGAGATGAAGCCGAGCAATGTGAATAGGCTGAGAACAAGGCCGAAGTAGAACAGGCCAATTTCCAGTCTGCGGTACAGCAGAAACGGAATGAACCCGACGAAAGGCGCCAGGGTGAAAGCCCGAATAAGCGCGTAGTACCTTTTCCAATACCGCTGCCCCGGGGTTAGCTCTAATGCGGCCGCTGGTTCTTTTTGCCCATCCCGGGACTTATCCGCCACGGAAAGCACGCCCTGCGCTGTATGACCGGGATTGCGGATGAGCAGGATAACCGCCAGCGACAGCACATTAGACGCTATCGACAGGTAGAACGGAAGCTTGATATTGGACCCAAAAAACATGCTGCCTGCTATTCCGGCAAGCAGAACGGACAAAAACATATAGCTGGCCGAAGAAGATTCCGTCTTCTGGTACCGCTTCTGATCCTGCTCACTAAAGAGCGAGCGCAGGAGACTGGAATCCGTGCCCGCCGCCAGGCTGTATCCCAGCCCGCATGCGATCTGCCCGAGCAGGAGCACACCCATATGTGTGTCCGAAACGAGCAGCAGCAGCCCGATTCCCTTTAGTCCCTCGCCGATGGCGATCACCTTCGTCTGCCTCATCAAGGCCATTAATTTAACATTCCATTTGGCGGTCAGCATAACGACCAGACCATAGACCGCAAGCAGCAGCTCGATTATTGGCAGCGAAAGGTGCTGAAGATAGAAATAAACGAACAGGATCGGCAGGTGAAAGTAAAGCCGCGAGACGATTCTGTAAATGTAAAAGCAGGCGACGTTATTCATGGGAAGCTTCCTTCTGGTATTCGGTCAATTCCCTCCGCTCTTGCAGCATTTGCGGGTAAACCGCCGGGTCCTCGATTAATCCGGGGAACCTGCTTCTGATCCGGTCAAGCGGAACAATCCCGAGTCTGACCAGCACAGGCGGGTTAAAGGATAAATCGACAATGGTGTTGCCCTCAATTTCCGTCCCCGCAGGTTTCGCCCCTTCTTCCGCCGGCTCCTGAAGGATCAAATCCACTTGATCCCCCAGATCGCTTAACGCTTTACCCAGGCTGACAAGACCTGAGCCGGAGCCCGACAGATTGGCGGAAGTAACGGCAAGCGGATGGCCATAGGCTTCCGTCAATCGCTGCATGGCCGATTCCCCCTGCCAGGTTAAGCCTACAGTGGGGGCTCCGCAGGTTAACCGTTCGGGGAACGGATATTTTTTGCGAAAGATTAGGGTAAGCTCGCTCGGCCATACTTGCGAAAGAACCTCTTTATCTAGGTTCTCAGGCATGTGAATGAATGTATCCAACCCGCTTAACGAGGAGATCGACAGCGTGAGGGGACCGAATTTTGTTCTTTTTTTCACTTGGAAGACCCGTTCAATGGACCGTTCATTTCTCGGGTCGCACATAATGTTATAGTTGGAGCGGGATGGTCCGATGACAAGTCCTCCTTCCCGCAGTACGGAGACGGCTTGTTCAATGGAACGGTCGCAGACAGGCATTAGCACATCATTTCTCATAATAACTTTTACCACTCCCAAATGACCAAATATAATTAATAATAAGTCTGCAGACTCATTTTTGATTATATTTACTGATCGTTTCTATGTCAATAATTTCCTTTCTGTATTTTCATTCCAACCTTTTATTCCCGTTCGCTCCGATACACTTATCCGGCCAGCAGCACAAAAAAGGCATTCCAAAGCCGAAGCTATGAAATACCTTCAGATAAATATTAACATTGCAAACCACGATGCAGGGATTAATAAAATGGCGGTTTAGAGGGCAGAGGTCTGTCTGCTTTTCCAATTCAATGATTGAAGATCCCAGTTACCAAAATACTCATTTTCATCGAGCACATGATCATAGATCGGTTTGAGGAAAGTATGAATGAGTTCCATAACCTCCTGGAATGTTGGCGAATAATCCAGATATAAATTTCTAATAAATGCATCCCACATAGCAACTCTACGTCTATCCGTATAGAATTCAGTTGTGAAAATGACATGCTCTCTTTCGGTACGGGTTGTCCTTCGCTTAAAAGTCTCAGATACAGCTTCGTACAAGCGAAGTCCTTCAAACGGGGTTGTACGGGCCAGCGTGTAAATATCAAAAAAATCCTTCATCCGACTGTTCGCCAGGGAAAGGATATCATGGCTTCAAATTTTTCTGAAATGACGGAATCATTCGTGTATACCAATATTTCTGGCCTCTCCATATTAGATAGGAGAACTGGGAAGTCTATCGTTTGCGGACTTGGTACTATCACATCTCCAAAACCAATATCAAGCTGCAACACTTCCCTCATTTGTCCAAGCGAGCAGGGTATCTTTATACGTACGCCTTCATATTCTGCATCTTCTTTAATGATTTCGGAAACGATTTGATCAGTATGAAAAACAATACCATCCTCAGCATCAACAGGAGGCAACTGACATATAGAGGTAACGATATTGACCAATACAGAGGCGTCATTGTTCAATCTACGGCCTGAGAAATCCATATCCCTCGTCGGCCTGGATTTGAACTGTGTTACGGAATATAAGTATAATCCGCCCTTAAGGATAAAATTATCCTTATAACTGGACATCGATAAACGTTTTAAGAAACGCTCCTGGTAATAAAGAATGGAGATGACATTGAACGCCTTTTTATTGGCTCTGGCAACGTTCTTTAGTTTATCAATTACTGAAGCAGCAACGTTTGTGACCATCTATAGCACCTCAAGGTAATTATTCAGGATGGACTTTACTCTCAATCTCTCCGCATATTTAAACAGTTGGATATAATTCCTTTTCCTGCTATTAGAGTAGTTATTCAGACTTTCCTTAACGACATTGGCATCAAGTTTATTCCTGTATTTCACAGTATCACAAATAGTTCGCTCCAGATCGTACACTTTAATACTATGACCATCCTTTTCTATCTTTTCAATCCCTATATCAAAGGTATCGTCATCATAAGTAAATATCCGAATCGGTGGATAGTCTGGGAGAGTAGGTTTTCTCTCTTTTCGGGATACTGCAAAATTGTATTCACTCGGAGTATAAGTGGTTAGTTCATGATGGGCAAGGGCAGAGTATAGACATAGGACACCCTTAGGTATAAGAAGAGCCGCTTCTACTATTTCGTCAACCATGTAATTGATATCTTTAAGAGCGTAGAGCCCACGTTTAAGCTTGATAATCTTACCCATCGACTCAAGCTTGTTAAGCTGATAGTAATTTATCTGATTTTCTTTAAGAATGTTCGCATTGACAATCCCATTATATTTCCTAAACAGCTCTATGATTTCCGGGTAGATTGCCGCCTCCTTTTTACTTTCGTCTTCAGTTTTAATAGCGGCTATAAGATCGTCTAGTTTATGGATATTAGGATAACGACGAACCAGATTGAAAAATTCTTCTTCGTGTACGCCCAGCTGTTTAAAAACATTCAAAAAACCCTTTTTTATATAATCAAAATCTAAATCCCCCATGTTGAGACACCCCCCGCCTATTTTAAAATATGTAATCACATACAGTTAAGTGTAGACGTTTATTTTTAAATTATACTTATATTTCTTGGTTTTTTTCAACAAAACATATACACTTACTGAAAAATGATTGCACTTTTTAAAGCATCTTTATTTCCTGGCTTCTTTCGGCGTGCACAACTTTCATTTTTTGAGTCCAAATCCGCCGCCCTTTCCCGGCGCTCCCGCTCACTCCCCGTCCGGCAGCAGCCGGACGCTCATATCGAGCGGCTTCGCGAAGAACAGGCCGGTCGTCACCAGCACGTCGACTCCGGAAGCCGCGTAAGCCGCAGCGTTGTGTTCGTCGATGCCTCCGGCCGCCAGCAGCACCACATTCGGATTCGCGGTCCGCAGCTCCGCGCTTCCCGCAAGCAATTCTTCAGGCGGCAGCTTGTCGAACTGCAGGCAATCCACTCCGGCGCGGCACAGACGAAGGGCATATTCCACCGAATCCGTCTCGACAACCAGCTTTTTCTCCGGGACTCTGGATTTCAGCTCACCGATCCGCTCCAGGAAGGCATCCGGCCCCCCGCAAAAGGCCGCATGCTCCTTGAAGACGAGCACCGTCTCGGACAGCCCCAGTCGATGGGGAGCGGCACCTCCGCACAGAATCGCCTTCACGCTCATCGCCTTGGTCCCCGGAAAGCTTTTTCTCGTACTCGCTATGGTAACTGAAGGATTGACGGACTTCACGATGTCTACCATCCGTCTTGTCTTGGTGGCGATGCCGGAGCAGCATTCCAGCAGATTTTGCGTCACTTTCCAGGCCATATGCAGCGACTGCGCCGTCCCCGTCCCTGACAGAAATACCTGCCCTGGTTCAACAACCGTACCCGACGGAAGACTGAACACGGGCGTAACCCCCAGCTTGACCAGCATTCGCATCGCCTCTTCCGTTCCGCACAGCACCGCCTTCTCTCTGGAGAAGTACTCTATTTCCCCCCGTTGCCCGCCGATATCAAGGGCCCATGTCGTCAGATCGAGATAAGGAATATCCTCTCCGATCATCCGGTCAATCGCCTCATCGGGAATGTAGATCATTCGCTTGCCCCCTTGGTCAGAAATAGCCCTTCACCCTTACCCCACCATGCTGCTGTTAAACGGTTCATCGGCCTATTCTTTCTTATTTGAAATATGGCGCTTATTGTATTCCTTATTCACGTTTCTACAAATGAAGAAATTCATAGAGCCGAAGGCCTCGCCTAAGAGTTTGTAAGCTTTCGTTACATAGTAGCGGCGGGGACAGCCTTACTTTTCCAGCTTTTTTGCCAGATTGTCAAATGATTTGCTATATTAATCTTAAAAATATTTAAAATTTTTGTGAACCCGACTGTTTACTATCGATTGCCACTTTCGTATGACGTTTTTGTTGTCGCTAGATGATAGAGTTTGTGCTACACTTTATAGACAACTAAATAGCAAGAACAATGTCTCTACTGCTCTGTCGGAATTGACGTGCCTGCTACATGCATGGCGCTGCATCTGTCACCTGAACCTTTCACGAATCACATTATTCAAAAAGGGAGGCGGTAAGCATGACGTTCTTGGAAAAATTGTTAACGTATCGGGACAAGGAGAACGATCTCTTCTGGGAAGGCTCCTTTCTCGATTACTTGCAGCTCGTTAAAGAAAATCCGCGAATCGCCGGGACAGCGCACGAATTGGTCTACCGGATGATCGAGACGGCAGGCATAACCGAGCTGGGGGACGGACGGCGGGAGTACGCTTTTTTCAGCGGCACGCTGTTCGGACTTGAGGACGCGATTCAGCTGCTCGTGGAAGAATACTTCCGGCCGTCGGCCCAGCGGCTTGATGTCCGCAAACGTCTTCTGCTGCTTATGGGTCCGGTCAGCGGCGGCAAATCGACGCTCGTTACCCTGCTGAAGAACGGGCTTGAATCTTTTACACGTACCCCGGAAGGCGCAGTCTATGCCATTAAAGGGTGCCCGATGCAAGAAGAGCCCCTCCATCTCATTCCCCGTGAACTGCGCGATGAATTCCGCAAAGAGTACGGGGTGCATATCGAAGGCGATCTCTGCCCGGTATGCCGGATGAGACTGGAGAGTGAACACGGAGGCCGAATCGAGGACATGCCCGTGGTCCGGGTACTGTTCTCTGAAAGCGACCGGACGGGAATCGGAACATTCGCGCCATCAGACCCCAAATCGCAGGATATTGCCGATCTGACCGGCAGTATTGATTTTTCCACCATTACCCGCTACGGTTCCGAATCCGACCCCAGAGCCTACCGTTTTGACGGCGAACTTAACAAGGCCAACCGCGGCCTGATGGAATTTCAAGAGATTCTGAAATGCGATGAGAAGTTTCTGTGGAATTTGCTCTCTCTGACTCAGGAAGGCAATTTTAAAGCGGGACGATTTGCGCTCATATCCGCCGACGAACTGATCATAGCTCATACGAACGAAACTGAATACCGCGCATTTATCTCCAATAAGAAGAATGAAGCCCTCCACTCCCGCATGATTGTCATGCGCATTCCCTATAATTTGAAAGCCAGCCAAGAAGAACGGATTTACCGCAAGCTCGTTGACGCGTCAGGCCTGAACAACCAGGTGCATCTTGCTCCGGGAGCGCTTTGGACAGCCTCCGTCTTTACGGTCATGTCCCGCTTGAAAGAACCGAGAAAACCAGGCATCGATCTGGTCAAAAAAATGTATCTCTACGACGGCGTCGAAGTTGACGGCGTGAAAAAAGCCGATGTGGACGAGCTGCAGCGTGAGCATCACGACGAGGGCATGTCCGGCGTCGACCCCCGGTATGTTATCAACCGGATTTCCAGCGCACTGATCAAAGGCAGCAAGTCCTGCATCAACGCACTGGATGTGCTCCGCTCCCTCAAAGAGGGGCTCGACCAGCATCCTTCGATCTCCAAAGAAGAACGCGAGCGCCTGATGAATCTGATTACGCAGGCCCGCAAGGAGTACGACCACAAGGCGAAGACCGAAGTGCAGCGCGCGTTCGTCTATTCCTTCGAGGAATCGGCGCACACGATGCTCAACAATTACCTGGATAACGTCGAAGCCTACTGCAGCGGCCACAAAATGAAAGACCCCATCACCTCCGAGGAGCATGATCCCGACGAGAAGCTGATGCGTTCCATCGAGGAGCAAATCGGCGTAACCGAGAATCAGAAACGGGCGTTCCGCGAGGAAATCCTGATCAAAATTTCGTCGTTCGCGCGCCGCGGCCGGCAGTTCGAATATACGTCGCATGAGCCGCTGAAGGACGCGATTGAGAAAAAGCTGTTCGCCGATCTGAAGGACGTCATCAAAATTACGACCTCGACGATCAATCCGGATGAGGGCCAGCTCAAGCGCATGAACGAGGTGTCCAAGCGCCTGATCGAACATCACGGCTACTGCGCCACCTGCGCGAACGAGCTGATGAAATACGTCGGCAGCTTGCTGAATCGGTGACGAGGTGGTTCGGTCTCGGAACCGTTTCAGCTTGCTGAATCGATAATCAGGGAAGAGTTGCCCGTTATCGCATTCAGCCTGCTGAATCGGTAATCAGGGAGGAATTGCCCGTCATCGCATACAGCTTGCTTAACCATTGATCTGCAAAGGCGGGGATCGGGAATCCCCGGTTACAGCCTGCGGGCGGCGGCCATCCCGGCCGTTCGCCCCTTTCCCTTTTTACTTTCGGACGGTCACGCGTTAATACTCCGCAATTCCAGGTTTAGAATCCAATCATTTCCGGGAGGTGGGCGTCATGGACAAAAGATTGTTCGTGATCGCGCGCGACGACTGGTCGCTGCACCGCAAAGGAGAAATCGACCAGGAGCGTCACAAGCGCAAAGTAAAAGAAGCGATACGCAAAAATCTCGCCGACCTTGTCAGCGAAGAGTCGATTATCATGCCCCAGGGCGATAAAGTGATCAAGGTTCCGATCCGCAGCCTGGATGAGCCGAAATTCCGCTACAACACCAAGGACAAGCCGCAGGTTGGACAGGGACAGGGCGGCACCCAGGTCGGCGATGTCATCGGCAAGGCGGGACAAGGCGATGCGAACGGCCCGGGCAAGGGACGCGAAGCGGGCGATCAGCCGGGAACCGACTATTACGAGGCGGAGCTGACGATTGATGAGCTGGCCGAGCTCGTATTCGAGGACTTGAAGCTGCCGAAGCTCAAGCCGAAGGCCGCGCCGGATATGACCGTAGAAGATGTCCGGTTCGAAGACGTCCGCAAGCAGGGCATGATCTCGAATGTCGATAAAAAGCGGACGATCTTCGAGGCGATCAAACGCCAGGCGCTGAGCAGCGGACTTCAGGGAACGCCCGGCGCGGCGGCCTGGTCGGAATCGTCTGCCGATTACGGCGGCTATGATACCGGCGGCGGGAATGCCGGAGCCGGTCCGGGTTCGGGGGCGAATCCTTTGGCCGAAACGGCGGCGCGGCTCGGACTGACGCTTGGGTACCAATCGATGGAAATCCCCGGCGCTTTGCCGGATTCCGGAGGGGCGCCGGTTCTTGGCCCGATTATCGGCGAGGATCTGCGGTTCAAGACTTGGGAGGATGTCCGGAAGCCCCAGTCCTCGGCCGTCGTGCTTGCCATGATGGATACGTCGGGCTCCATGGGCAGCTTCGAGAAATATGTGGCCCGCAGCTTCTTTTTCTGGATGGTCCGCTTCCTGCGGACCAAATACGAGAACGTGCAGATCCGGTTTCTATCGCACTGCACGGAGGCCAAAGAGGTGGACGAGGAATCCTTCTTCCGCAAAGGCGAAAGCGGCGGCACGAAATGCTCCTCGGTCTACGAACTGGCGCTGAACATTCTGGAGAAGGATTACCCTCCGGGCCAATACAACGCCTATGCCTTTCATTTCTCGGACGGCGACAACCTTGACAGCGACAACGGGACGACCGTAAAGCTTGTAGGCGACCTTCTGGACAAAGTCAATGTGCTCGGCTACGGCGAAATCCGGCAGCATATCTACGGAAGCAAACGTCTCTGGGACTCATTGTCCGGTCTGAACTCACCCGCCTTTATCCGGTCTATCCTGAAGGAGAAAGAGGATGTGTTCAAGACGCTGAAGGCTTTCTTCGGCGACGAGGTGGAGGCGAGCTGAAGCTGGCACGAAGCGGACCCGAGCTTTGAAGTCATGGCGGGGTGCCTGACTGGCCCCAGCCAAAAATCGGCGGCGGCCTTTGCGGCAGCGGAAGCTGCGAAACGCAAGGCCGCCGTATAAGACAGGAGGAGCAGCGCTTATGATTGATCACGATGCGGAGCAGTTGGAACAAGCAGCGGAGCGCTTGACGGAGCTGGCACTTGAGAACGGGCTCGATTTCTTTCCGATGCGCTACCAGGTCTGCCCGGCGGAAGTGCTGTATTCCATCGGAGCCTACGGGATGCCGACCCGGTTCGCGCACTGGAGCTTCGGCAAAGCCTATCAGCGCATGAAGACGGAATATGATCACGGGCTGAGCAAAATCTACGAGCTGGTCATCAATTCCGACCCCTGCTACGCGTTCCTGCTAGACAGCAACACCCTGCTTCAGAACAAGCTGATTGTGGCACATGTGCTGGGTCACAGCGATTTCTTCAAAAATAACGCCATGTTCGCCGGCACAGACCGGCAGATGGTGGACCGGATGGCTGTATTCGCCGACCGCATCGAGCATTTTAGCCACGAATACGGCGCGGACGAAGTCGAGACCTTTCTGGACGCGGGCATCGCCATTCAGGAGCATGTCGACCCGTTTGTCCGGTTCGGTCGAACGGAAGGCTTCCGCGAAACGGACGGAGGCGTGAAGGATGTCATCGGCTTTATCGCAGGGAACAGCCGGTATCTGGAGGAGTGGCAACGGGAAATTTTGTACATGCTCCGCGCCGAAATGTTGTATTTCTGGCCGCAGATGGAGACGAAGATTATGAATGAGGGCTGGGCCAGCTACTGGCATCTGAAGCTTGTCCGCGAGCTGGACCTCAGCGATTCGGAGATCGTCGAGTTTGCCAAAATGAATGCCGGCGTCATCCAGCCTTCCCCGGGCAGAATCAACCCCTACTATCTCGGTCTCATGATGCTCCGGCATATCGAGAAGAAGGAAGGCCCCCAGGCGCTGTTCGAGATCCGCGAGACGGAATCGGACGTATCGTTCATCCGCAACTATCTGACGCAGGAACTGGCGGAAAAGATGGATCTGTTCGTCTTCAAGCAGGAAGATCAGGTGTACAGAGTGACGGCGAAAGACGTAGAGGAAATTAAGGACAATCTGATTCGATCCCGGACCAACGGCGGTTTCCCTTACCTTACGGTCAAGGACGACGACCTGCATGGCCGGGGCGAGCTGCTGCTGGACAACCGCTTTGAGGGCCTCGAGCTCGACCGCAAATACGTCGAACGCACGCTTCCCCTCGTTCACCGGCTGTGGGGACGAAATGTGCATTTGAAGACCGTCGTCGACGGGCAGGAGAAAATATACATGTATAACGGCAAGGAGCTGGCGGGGTAAGGCGGGAACGGTCAGGAGAGAGAATCCCTCACCTGTAATCGCGATGCGCAGCCTAGTTCGTTATACAGCGGCTAAAACGGCCGGGAGGCGCTCAGACCTGTAACACGGCTGAGCGCCTCCCGGTTGTTGCTGTAAATTAGACCGCAGCCGTCTCGCTATGGAATACCGGCAGCTGCTCATCCTCAATCTTGTAAATATCGTTCCAAATCCCGTCAGCCGAAGCGCTGGAGTCGTACAGCTGTTCATAGGTGAACCCGGCGCCGCGGAAAATATCGACGGTCTTGTACGCGAGGTCCAAATGCCACTCCGGAAGCGGAGACCGGTGGCCCTCATACTCCGAACCGAGATTCGGAATCCAGGCCCCGGCATAGGCGATAACCCCCTGGGAGGCGAGATATTTAATGCCTTCCAGCGTCGATTTCTTCGTATCCATGCCGCCGACAAAGTTGGAGCGGACGCGGCCATGCCCGAAGACGACCGCGGCCCGTTCCAGCGCTTTAACCCAATGATCCCAGCCGCCGCAGTGAAGAACCTTTCCGGGGCAGACGGAATTGAAAATGTTTTTGTCCCATATTTCGAGGTTCATGGCAACCGTGCGGTAGCCGGCATCTTTGTAACGCTCCAGGATGCTGAGGTCCAGCGGCGCGCCGATTACGGCTGTGCCATTGAAGTCCTGAAGGCCGGTATGCTCCTGAATCGCCTCCGCCACGTCGAAGTAGTAATCAATCTCCCGCCGTTCAGGGATGAATCCTCCGCTGATGGTAATATGCTTGGCTCCCTCTTTGTAAGCAACCGCAGCCGTTTCGCCAATCTGGCGCGGATACTTCCAGCTTACGCCATGCTCTTCCCCATACGTATCATGCGTATAGTTGATGTTGCAATATTTGCAGTCATGGCCGGTTTCCTTCAGGAAGCACTCGTTGCTGTAGGAGACGAAGATAGCCCCTTCTCCGTTATGAGTCGCTACCTGATTCATGTTGGCGCCGTCGGAGGTTTTCAGACTGTAATATTTGGGGCGTTTCTTCAGTGTTACCTGAAACAGCTCCTTACGCTCATTATACAGGATGAACTGGTTGCCCTCTCTGCGCAGCTTGTACGGAGAGCGGTCGTTCCAGCGGTAGGCTACCCGCAGTCCACCCGGGGTATAGAAGCATACCGGGAGAACCACCCCTGTATGATTATGCAGATTGTAGTCGAACAACGTCTGGATTTGCTCCTGGTAGACGTCACCCAGCCCTACTCCTTCAAAAATGGCGGGGTCGGCGTTAATGCCTTCAACCTGACAGGCGTTCTTGACTGCAAGCTCCTCATGCAGCCGGTTTTTCAAATCACTCATTGGTATGCATCTCCTTTTTTTACTTAATATCGACTTTTACTTAATATCGACTTTGTCCGGGAAAGCTTCCTTCAGACCATCCAGAGCCAGCTTGTCGTCAAGATTGAAATCCTGCTCGATATAGCCGTTGGCAATGCTCCATTCCTTGATCTGTTTCAGCTGGTCATAGTCCTCCTGTTTGAAGCGGACATCAAAATCCCATTGATTCTTAATTTCATTCAGGGCGTTTTCCTTGGGAATCTTCAATTCTTTGAACGCCAGTTCGGCGGCCTCTTCCGGATGAGCGATAATATACTGGGAAGCCTCTGCCAGCGACTTGTTCAGTTCCGCCGAGATTTCGGGATGATCCTTGATCAGGGAACCCTTGGCGACCAAAAATCCCTTCGTGCGGACGTTAATGGCGGATTGGTCGTTAAGCGCTGCCGAGCCCTTTACCTTCTCGGCCTTGTCGAAGAACGCGGTGCCGAACCAGGCGGCCTGAATGTCTCCTCTGTCGTATGCCGCCAATATTTCAGCCGTCGATTGCAGCGGGACGAGAGTAACGGCCTTTGGGTCGATATGGAACGTTTCAAAATATTTGCCCCAAATGTACTCGTTCACAGTTCCTTTCTGTACGCCGAGCTTCTTGCCCACCAGATCCTCCGGCTTGCTGATTCCGTCTCTCGCAAAGAGCTTCGAACTGGTCGCTTTCGGCGAATTGAACAAGGACAATACCTTGAGATCTCCTTTGGAAATCGCGCTAAGCGCCGCATAGTCCATCGCCTCCCCGACGTCCACCCGGTCGGTCAGCACCGCATTCAGCGTGTCGATCCCAAAGGAGAAGGTCGATATTTCGGCGTCAATTCCGTTCTTTTCAAAGATCCCCTGCTCCTTGGCTACCCGAAATTGCAGCGAGAATATGGCGGAATCTCCCCCAACGCGTACCTTCTGCAGAGCCGGAGCGCCCGAAGCTTCTTTATTCTCCGCCTTGGCGTCTCCGCAGCCCGACAGCGATACCAGTATTCCCGTCAACAACATGGCTCCCGCCACTGCTTTCCAAATCCGGCTTTGCTTGTTTCTCACTTTTCTTGTCCCCCCATAGGTTACTTTCGAATTTTACCTTCCAAATCTTGTTTCTTTGGCAATACCATAGCGCTTGAGCGAGGTCTTTCCCAGCCAGCGCAGCAGCTGATCCCCGGTAAAGCCCATCAGTCCGAGCAGAAGCAGTCCGACGAAAATCCAGTCCGTCTTGGAGTACAGCCGCGAAGTCCAGATGAGATAGCCAACCCCTTCGTTGGCCGCAATCATCTCCGCGCCGACAATGGCCATGAATGAATTCCCCATCGCCAGCCGGACCCCGTTAAAGAAGGCGGGAACGACGGCGGGAATAATCACATGGATCAAAATCTGCCGCTCCGAGGCTCCCAGCGACCTTGCCGAGCGAATTTTGTCATCCTCGACATTCACTACGCCGGCCGCCGTGTTCAGAATGACGATGAACAGCGTCGCATACATAATGAGAATGACCTTCGACTGCTCGCCGATCCCAAACCACAGAATGAACAAAGTGATAAAGGCCAGGGCCGGAATGAACCGGAAGAAGTTCAGATAAGGCTCGACGAGCTGCCGGAGCCATTTGAACCTGCCGATCAAGAGGCCCGCCGGAATGCCCAGCAGACTGCCAAGCAGCCATCCGAGCAGCACCCGTTTAAAGCTGATAAAGACATAAGTGACCAGCGAATTGTCGGCAATCAGTTCAACCGCTCCGCGAAACGTCTGTACGGGAGTTGGAAAATAGTCCTGATTCGAGTTCATGGCGAAAATCTGCCACAGAATCAGGAACAGCAGCCAGGAGACAATTCCCATCTGCAGACCCTTCCGAACATAACGCATGCGTTTTCCTCCTTTCTTTTTTACAAATGAAAATATAGATCGTCTTGAAAAATACCCTGCAGCTTCTTCTGTATCAGATTAAATTCCCGCGAGGTCAAATCACGGGGATACTCCAGGCGATTGTCCATGATTTCGAATACCCGCGAGTCCGGCCCGATGGACATGATCCCGATCCGGCCGCCGAGCAGCACCGCTTCCTGAATGTCATGCGTGACGAAAATGATCGTCTTCTTCGTCTCCGACCAGATTCGCACCAGCTCCTCCTGCATGACTCTGCGGGTGAATGCGTCGAGCGCCCCCAGCGGTTCGTCCATCAGCAGAATGTCCGGCTCGTTGGCGAGCACTCTGGCGATCTGCACCCGCTGCTTCATGCCCCCCGACAGCTCTCGCGGAAATTTGCGCTCATGTCCCGTTAGTCCCGCCAGTTCGATGTACCGGTCGGATATCGCTTTGCGCTCCCCTTTCCTCATCCCCTGCATGCGCAGGCCGAACTCGATATTCTCTCTTACGTTCAGCCAGGGGAATAAAGAGGCATCCGGGTGCTGAAACACCATCGCGCGCTCTTTTCCGGGACGGTCGACCACCTCGCCACCTACAAGCAGCTCACCCTCGGTCTGCTTCTCAAATCCGGCAATCAGGTTAAGCAGTGTGGACTTGCCGCAGCCGCTCGGGCCCAAAAGGATAAAAAACTCCCCCTTGTTGATGCTCAGATCGACGTCTTTCAGCACCTGGTATCGAACGGCTTTCTTGCCGGCCCCGGACTGAAAAGATTTACCGAGCTGCCGTATGGATATAATAGGCGACTGGACACTCTCCTCAGGGGTACTTTCGATGATTGTGCCGGATGAGATCAAAGGATAACGGGACACCTGGGAATCACTCCTTTTTAATATGATATTTTCAATGCGAATACTAGGTTTTGAAGCTTCAAACGACTTGTACCTATCTCATATGACGCCAGCAACCTTCACAATTCTACAAAAAAAGCCCCACATTCCTCTTAAAGAGAAAGCAAGGCCTGCGGTGATCCGCTCGGGTTTAAAGATATGGATGGTGCATTCTTTCACAAGGCAAGATTGGTTAATTCCAACTTACTTGATAGGATTATATTGTTTTCACCCGTTCGGCGTCAATGACCTGAATGCCTGCTTTTCATGTTTTAATGAATTTGTAACAATTTCCCCTCACCCCATCGGATGAATATAAGGTGAACTATTGTAGTATATACACTTATTCCGGTTAAGGATTAAACTAAAGCTAAAACCATTTATTATGAAAAATATAAACATACAACACTTAAATTCCGTTACATTTTAGCTGGCGAATAACCCGAAAGAGGTGAACCAACCCTTGACTGACACCAAACGATTATCTGTTGTGATTATCACTCAGAACGAAGAGGAGAAAATCGAGCAAGCTATACTCTCCTGCCGCCCTTTTGCGGATGATATCGTCGTCGTCGACGGAGGCAGCACAGATGGAACGGTTCTGATCGCCGAGCGTCTGGGCTGCAGCGTCTACCATAATCCTTGGCCGGGGTACGCGAAGCAGCGTATATTCGGGGCCGACGTGGCTCCCAGCAAGTGGATCTTTTTTATTGATTCAGATGAAGAAGTCAGCGAGGAGCTGCAGCAATCGCTTTTGAACTGGAAGGCGCAGCCGGAAAATGAGATAAAGGCCTATACGGTCTACCGGATCGGCGATTTTCTCGGCAAGTGGATGCCAAGGGGCGAGCACCTCGTGAGGCTGTACAAGAAAGATGAAGTGCGGATGAAGGATGTCCTTGTTCACGAAGGCCCGGATGTCGACCCTTCCGCCGTGCCATGCCTTGCGGGTACGCTCTGGCATCACGGGTACCGCAGCATCCAGGACCATGTGCAGCGCTTCAATAAATACACCGATCTCGAGGCGAGAAAAGAATATGACAAGCAGCGGCCGTTCAGCCTGATGAGGCTTCTGTTCCGTCCGCCCGCCAAGTTCGTCTATACCCTGTTCGTCCGCAAGATGATTACGAAAGGTATTGCCGGGTTCAGCGTCGCTTTTTTCTGGATGTATTATGAGTTCCTCAAGGAAATCAAGCTGTATGAGCTGTACGGCCGGGAGAAAAAGCGCGAGAAGCCGGTCTATGTCATCGAAAGCGAGAAACGGCCTGTATAAGGAGGGGACCTTGGTGCGTATCCTTCATATTGCCAATCATGTCAAAGAGTCGGGCAACGGTATCGTCAACGTGATGATCGACCTGGCCTGCGAGCAGACTGCAAGAAATCATGAGGTAGGAATCATATCGGGAGGCGGCCAGTACGAAGAGCTTCTTGCCCGAAATCACATTCGTCACTACCGACTGGACCAGACGAGAAAGCCAGCCCAGCTCTTGCGGGCTGTTTTTAATTTCAGACGGATGGTTGCGGACTTCTCCCCTGATATCATTCATGCGCATATGATGACCGGCGCGCTCTTCGCCCGTTATCTGAGAGGCTTCCGCAAGTACAAGATCGTAACCCATGTGCATAACGAATTTCAAAAGAGTGCCGATTTCATGAGAGTCGGCGACCGGGTGATCGCCGTCAGCCAGGCGGTGTGCGATGCCATGGCGGGCCGCAGCGTCAAGCGGGACAAGCTGCGCGTCATTCTGAACGGCTCGATCGGAAGCCCGCGCCAAGCGGATTTCAGCCCCCAGCCTCTGGAAGGGCGTGCTATTGTTACGGTTGCCGGTATGTACGAGCGCAAAGGGATCTCCGACCTCATTGACGCATTCGATCTCCTTGCGGGCAGCCATCCGGACGCCAGGCTGTATATCGTAGGCGACGGACCGGACCGGGCAAAGTTCGAAGAGCGGGCCTCCGCTTCCCCGTTCTCCGGCCGCATCCGATTCGCCGGCTTTCAGGCTGAAAGCCGCCGGTGGATGAAAGCGGCCGATGTATTTGTCCTGGCCTCCCACAAGGAGCCGTTCGGGCTCGTCCTGATTGAAGCCAGGGAATCGGGCTGCGCGATCGTCGCGACAGAGGTGGACGGCATTCCCGAGGCGCTGGATCACGGAGAATCCGGCCTGTTGGTGCCGCCCAGAAACGCCAAAGCGCTCGCGGATGCGATCGACCGGCTCCTCTCCGACGACGTCATGCGGCGGCGCTACCGGGTCCGCTCCGGCATCGGACTTGACTTCTACCGTACCGGACGCATGGCGGAAGAGATGCTGGACGTTTATCGCGAACTACTGCCGAAAGTGTCCAAGGTGGCCGAAGTGTCCGGGACCAACCACAGAGTATGAACACGCAGGCTGAAAGCGCTATGATTGAATCGATTGTATCGTTTCAGCAAAAAACACAGAAGGCACAACCTCCGCTTCAGATAACATCACGAAACGGCGGAGGTCTTGAACTCAAACCGTAACCAGCTTCTCCTGGGCATGCTTTAATGAGATATAATCGGTGCTGAACGCAATCCCGCGCTCCTTAAGCTCCTCCGAGGCCCCCATGCCGAGCCGGCTGACAAGCACGGTGCTGCAATCGGATATAAGAGCTATAATTTGGTTCAACTGCTCCTGGCTGTGCCTGCCGGTGAAGCCTTCGCTTCCCGTTGTGCGTACTTCCACCAGCGTCCAATCACCCGCCGCGGATACATCATAAACCACAAACTGCTCACAGCTGCCAAAATGCTGGTCGATCCATTGCCCGTCGCTGCTGCCAATCGCAATCCTGTTCGGCATTCGCCTGCCTCCTCTTTATTTCGTACTATTTATACTTCAAATGCGCATCGCCGGGTGGTTCTTCTTGATCGCCAGAGTAATTAACAAACACTATACTGCCTGCACAATCAAATACCAAGGCTGTTCAACAAAGCTTCGGAAAACACGGGAGCTAAGTTAACATTAGGTGCTCCCGAACCTTCAGGCCGCCGTCCAGCGGCAACCTGCCAGCCAACCGAAAAAAAGAGCGCCTAAAAAGGCACTCTCTCATTCCCCACGCTTCGATTATTGGTTTCCCGGCGTCCTTCACGCCTCGGAAGACGAGCAGGCGCTTCCCTGGTCTTTCATCTGGCACCCTGTATTGTATCCCGAGGGAACTTCACAGAGACCGATCTCCTTCAGGTATTCCGAATCGAATCCCGCAAAAACCTGACTGCCGGTGTTGATCAGCGGGCGCTTGATCAGAATCGGGTCGCTGCATAACAGCTCCAGCGTCTCCTCCCGGGAAAGAGCTCCCGGGACGACCCGGCCCGCTTTGACCGAGGGGGCGTTCGGGTTGAACCAGTCTTTCAGCTCAAGGCCGGCCAGATACGGCTGCAGCGTTTCAGGTGTCCATTCCGTATCAAGCAGCGACCGCTCCTCCACCGTGTGACCATAACTCTCGAGCAGCGCCTTTTGGCGGGCGCCCCCCATACAGCCATTTTTCGTATAGAAAATAATTTGCGCCATTTAATGTACCCCCTTTAGACGGATTGATTACATCCATCATAAGGCAGTCCCTCTATCCCGAGCAATGATTCCGGGCCTCCACAGCGAGAGTTTAACACAATTGTTAAATAAGCCGGTGCTGATACCACTTTTTGCCGAGAAATCTCTTCAGGAAGATCGCGCCCCGTACGGCCCATTCGCAATCCATCGCGAGCCAGACGCCGAGAATGCCCAAATGCAGAACGATCCCCAAAATATAACCGAGCACGACGCGGAACAGCCACATGGACAGCATGGAAACGATGGACGTAAATTTCGAATCCCCCGCCGCTCTGAGCGCGGAAGGCATGATAAAGCTGAGCGACCACAGCGGGATTTGGGCAAGTGTATTGATCAGCACGATCCAGAAAATATCGTCCACAATTTCGGCCGGAGGATTAAACAGCGATACGAGCGGATTAAACAGCGGCAGGATCAATAGCCCCATGACTGCAAAGGAAAGCGAGGAGGCAACAATAAAGGATTTGGTGAATTTTCTCGCATCCCGGACATTTTCCCTACCTATGCACTGACCGACTACCGTAATAATCGTCAAAGCGAGCGCATTCGCGGGGATTTGCATCACTCCGGCCAGAGCGGAGCAAATCGCATTGGTGGCAATGGCATACGTTCCAAGACTGACGATGAAGATTTGGGTCAAAATTTTGCCCCCGTTAAAAAACATCTGCTCCGCTGCGAACGGCAAACCGATAAACATGATTTTTTTCAGCATGGATAAATTGAAAGTTAGAATATCGCGGATTTTGATGTGCAGGCTGCTGTCCATTCGGAACAAATAATACAGCGCGCAAGCGGCCCCCAAATACCGGGCAGCATTGATGGAGATTGTCATGCCGAGAACGCCCATCTGCAAAAGATTGATGAACACGAGATTGAGGAGTACATAAATCAGGTTCATGATCAGAGACAGCACCAGCGACGCCCGCGTTCTTCCGGTGCCCCTGAGGGCTCCGCATACTGCTTCCACGACGGCAATTCCCAGGTAGGATATACTGCTTCCGATCAAATATGTCCGGGCATTGGCCATAACATCCGGTTCAGCTGCGCCGAACAGCAGATGAAGCAACGGGCCATGAAACAGTATGCCGAACAGCCCGACAAACAGCGCGAGCAGAGACACTGAGGACACGGCTCCGGCGGTGGCCTTGGAGACCATCAGAAGGTTGCCGCTTCCTTTATACTGGGCCACAACAACCGTTCCACCAGTCGCTACCGCAATCAACACGCTGATGAGAAAAATATTGAGCGAGTCAATCATGTTGACCGCGCTGACCGCTGCTACCCCCGCCGAGCTGATCATGGCCGTGTTGATCAGATTAAGGCCGACCACGAACGCCTGATCAATCAGAATCGGGATGAACAGCGAGATAATCTGCCGGTAATCAATCGCCTCGCCGGAGAAATATTTATCGAGAAATCCCTGCTTCACCTTCACGTTCGGTTGAATCATAACTTCACTTCTTTTCCAATAAAATAGACCGCCGAAAAAAAGAAAAAGGCTCTTCATAATTGAAGAGCTGCTCAAGGATTGTACCTGCAGTTATCTATTTAGATATGCGGTCGAGAGGACTCGAACCTCCACGGGGGGTTAGCCCACACGGACCTGAACCGTGCGCGTCTGCCAATTCCGCCACGACCGCGTATGATGTAAAACATTGCGGGCACAAAAAGTAATATAGCATGAATTGAGCGAGAGGACAATACATATTTTTCAACAGAAATGAAATCGGCTTGAAATTATTAAGCATGAAGTCCGCCGGACAGGGCAGAGCCCGTCCGGTTCCCGTTCCCGGAAGGAAGGCTCAGACAAAGCGCCGTTGGTAATCCATTCTCTTCGCTTCCTTGATTAAATACTCTTCGGCGTCACAATCTCGTCGGCGCCCATTTGGATTTTTCTTCTGCCTTTACCATGAGGGATACACATAGGCGATCCATAAAGAGGGTCCTGCACGATTTCACAATTTAATTGAAACACATCTTTGACCAGCGCTTCTGTAATCACATGCTCCGGCTGACCTTGTGCATACACTTGCTGATCCTTAATAGCCACAATATGATGTGCATACCGGCAAGCCAGATTCAAGTCGTGTAGAACCATGATGATCGTCCGATTTTCTTCCTCATTCAGATCAAACAACAGGTCTAAGATTTCGATTTGATGAGTCATGTCCAAATAAGTTGTAGGCTCATCCAGCAAAATAATGTCGGTGTCCTGTGCAAGGGTCATCGCAATCCAGGCTCTCTGCCGCTGTCCTCCCGACAGCGAATCAACGGAACGATCGGCGAATGCTGTTAAATTGGTATCCTCCAATGCCTTCTGTACTTTCTTCTCATCCTCTTGAGACCACTGTTTCAGCCAATTTTGATGCGGATACCGCCCCTGCCTAACGAGTTGATGCACGGTTAATCCCTCTGGCGCAATAGGCCCTTGGGGGAGAATAGCCAATCGCTTGGCCACTTCTTTGGTTGGCATGGAGGAGATCTTCTGCCCATCCAACACGATCGCGCCTCTTAGCGGCTTCAATAAACGAGCCAAGGATCGGAGCAGCGTAGACTTGCCGCAACCGTTGCTCCCGACAAATACCGTGATTTCACCTTTGGGCAGTTTTAAATTCAAGCCATTTATAACAGGTTTTTCTCTATAGGCCAATGTTAAATCTTTCGTTTCCAAAGCAGTCATTTTCACCTTCACTCCTTCTTTTAAACATGGCGGTTTCGATACAGCAAATATATAAAAAACGGAGCTCCGATCCCCGACACAAAAACTCCGGCAGGCAGATCGAGCGGGAGAAAAGCTGTTCTGGCAACAATATCGGCCAAAACCACGATGAGTCCTCCGATTAGAGCCGACACAGGCACCAAACTGGCAAATGACCGGCCTACCAGTTTTCTTGCAATATGAGGCGCAATCAATCCCACGAAGCCTATTCCGCCTGCAAATGCAACTGCAGAACCAGCTAAAGCTACACTAACAAAGAGTAAGATAAAGCGATCCGTTTGCACCTTTGTCCCTAAACCAAGAGCCATATCGTCTCCCAGTTCCTGTACATTTACTTTTCGGGATAATACCAATGAAAGCGGAACAAATACCAATACCCAAGGGAGCATTGATTTAACATTGTTCCAATTCGCTCCATAAACACTCCCGGTCAACCAAATATACGCTTCACTCGTAGAGTATGTAGGGCTTAAAACGATCATCATCGTTACAATTCCACCCGTTGCCGCCTGAACTCCAATTCCAATCAGTACAAGCCGAATCGGGGTAACTCCCCCTTTCCAAGCCAAAACATAAATCAGGAGAGATATCAATCCTGCGCCTGTAATTGCTGCTACCGGTATCCAACGTATACTTAGCTCTGAAAAGAAGGTAATCACCAAAATGGCAGTTACTGCCGCTCCGCCGGTTATTCCGATAATATCAGGAGATGCCAGCGGATTTCGTACGATCCCTTGTAAAAGTAGTCCCGAAACACCCAGGGAAATTCCTACAAGAAATGAAAGAACGATTCTAGGGAGTCTAAGCGTCTCAATAACAAATGTATGCTCTTTATTGCCCATCCCCAGAAGATGTTGAATGACTTCCAAAGGATTGATCATGGTGCTTCCAACGGATAATCCTATAACAACTAATAACAGCGATAGACTAAACAATCCGATGATAACAAGAACTGATTTATGATCAATTAAAAAAGAAATGGTTCCTGAACGATTCCGTACAGTCGTATGTTTCCTCATTACTTATTGGTCCCCCTCCGTGCCATATAGATGAAAAATGGAGCTCCAAGCATAGCTGTCATCACACCAATCGGCATTTCCTCAGGCATTATGACAAATCTTGCTCCTACATCAGCTAATAATAATAAGCTGGCACCGTAAATTGCACAGTAAGGGATAATCCATCGATAATCAGTACCGACAAGGAAACGAACAATATGAGGAATAATCAAACCTATAAATCCGATGAAACCGCCCACTGCAACTGATCCTCCAGCCAGCATAACGATAGCAGTTCCCATTAAGAGTTTAACTAATATCACTTGCTGTCCCAATCCTTTAGCTATGTCTTCCCCTGAAGTTAAAATATTAATGGAATTCCCCAGAAACAGAGACAAAACACCGGCCCCTATCATAAACGGCAAAACCGGCTGAAGCATATCCAGGGATCTCCCTGAAACAGAACCCCCCAGCCAGAATAATATACCCTCTAAGCTCTGTTCATTAAGAACCAATAAACCTTGAGTGAATGAATTAAAGAGAGCAGTTAGTGCGGCTCCCGCTAATACAATCTTAATCGGTGATAAACCGTCTCTTCCAAGAGATCCAAGCAAAAAAACCAGGATTGACGCCAGGCCTGCTCCCAGAAATGCAAACCACATTAAATGATTAAGAGAACTAACTGAGAACGAAACTGTAGCAAACACAACAAAAAATAAAGCACCTGCATTGATTCCAAATATACTTGGAGAAGCCAGCGGGTTCCTTGTTAACGCCTGCAACAGCGCACCGGCAGTGGCAAGACTAGCTCCAATGACTACTGCAATGACTGCCCTTGAAAGGCGAGTAGTCGTAATGATGATATGTTCCGTTGATGTTTCATCAAATTGTATAAATGCCTCGATTACCTTTTTAATAGGTGTCGGCGTCTGACCAAATACCATACTGGACATAAAAGACAACATTAAGATACATAGTCCGATCCAAAGGCCAAGTATCTTAAGTGAAGTCCGGGGAAGTAACGGGTCCATAAAAGTCACTCTTTTCAAGATAAATTTAAATATGTAAAAATAGGGGGATCTCTCCCCCTAATCTTTGATGATTATTTTTCCAATTTGTAATAATCGTAAATTTGATCCAGCATAGTATTAGCAGCTATATAGCCGCCGCCCATATTCCACGGCACTTCGTCAACGATCGTTACCTGACCGTTTTTAACAGCATCGAGATTCTTCCATAAAGGATGATTTGTCCATTCGTCATAAGTTTTTTGTATCATAGCTGCATCAGGGCTGTGTCCATCGGCATTAAAAACAAAGAATACATCCGCATTCATTGATGGAATGCTTTCCTTGTCTGTTAACTTGAGCACCACGTTTCCTTCATCGGCTGCTTTTTGTTGAACTTCAGATCGTACAAAACCAAGTTCACTTAAAATATCGCCTGCGAAACCTGTAACATAGATTCTGGCATGATCGGATCTGAAGTTAAGCACAGAAGCTTCAACAGGCCATTCAGCGCCTAATTTTGCGGATATTTTAGTTTTAAAGTCGGCCGTTCTTTGATTCCATTGTTCAAGCAATTCATTAGCCTTCTCTTCCTTATTAGCCGCTTGCCCAATCAACTCAACGGTATCCTTGAATTTATAAACCGTTTCATGCGTTACTGTAGGAGCGATTTCGGAAAGCTGCTGGTACACTTTTTCGTTACGAAGCTTGGAAGCGATGATCAAATCAGGTTTCAGCTTGGCAATCTCCTCCAAGTTTGGCTGAGTCTCCAAACCAACAATAGCTGCATCCTTCAACTGATCTCTTAAGTATTCATACATAGGCTGCTGCGTCCAAGACTCTACTACACCAACCGGTATAATGCCTAAAGCTACTGCTGCATCTGTTGCGCCTTGGTATAAAGTTACGATTCGTTGAGGAGTGCCCTCAACCTTTGTTTCACCCATAGCATGTTTAATGATACGAACATCTGGCTTTGCAGCTTCCGGCTGTTTTCCGACATTCTCCGATTGTCCTCCGCAACCAGCGACAAGAACCATTAATAACAAGAAACAACTTAATACAATTAACGACCTCTTCATTTTTATCCAGTCTCCCCTATTCCGCTGTATTTCTGATATTATCTAACTGATAATCATTATCAATGTTGATGTAATGATAATCATTATCAATGAATGTGTCAATATGATTTTTCATACTCAATTCCATGCACATCGTTATACGAATAGTTCGTGAGATTTCTGCTTCCCCTAACACAGGCTAAGCTTTGTTGTAAGGGCAAAGACCAGAAATGCCGGATTATTTTGTGGACTATAGTTTTGACGTATAAAACGTCAAAAACCCGCTTCCAGAGCGGGTTTTAATATGGAGTTAGTCTCCCGTTAAGCGTTTTTGAGGTTGCTGACAGACACCCTAGTTACCGCCGATTCCCGCCCACCGCTCTCCTTCTTCCGGAAAATCGATAAACGGGTTGCGGTTGCCCTGCAGCTCGAATATCGCCAGATTCCGGTGGAGTTCATACCGCGTAACCGGAAAACTGCGGTGCCATTCTAGCAGCAGCGTTACATCAACTTGGCTGCGGTCAATCGCCCCCGGGTAGCGGAGCAGGAAATAAAGGGTTGCGCGGGCGACAATGCCTTTGCCGTATTCAGGCTCAAACCGGTCGTCCTCCTGTTTCCCGCAGCCCGCAATGACATCCTGCGCACTCGCTTCCGGCGTATAGTCCAAAAAATCATAATACGGATGATTTCCTCTTCTGCTGTTGCAGCCCGGCTCGCAGGCAAATAGATGATGCAGGTCGCCCCGCATCGGCTCCTGCTTCCCGAACCATGATTGCGGCACGACATGCTCGCAGTTCAGCATGATTTCACCCGCTAGGCTTACCGCATCCACTGCTTCAAGCAGCCGGATATCCGCTTCAATCGCTTCAAGCGGGGACATGCCGCGGCCGGAGTACAAGCTTTTGAGCTGTCCATTCTCCTGCAGGTCGACCCACGGATAGACATAACGGTAAGGCTTGTAAGGCAGCCGATGGTCGTGAGTCCGCTCCAGCAGCTGCTGAAGCTCATTTCGATTCATGACGCGGCCGCTGTAATAGCTATTTCTCAGCTCGTTATCCCGCGCTTCGTCATAGTAAGGACGTTCGCCGGTCATCGCAAGGTGTATGTTCTTGGCCTCTTCCAGCTCAAGCGCCAGCATCCGAATCCTGCGCGTCATAGGCTTAGTACCTTCGCGACGACAGCAGGGGTAAAGATTTTGGCCAGCTCCTCCTGAGCTGTCAGGTATAAGAGCCCGTTGCCCTCCAGCCGCGGCGAGTTGCCAAGCGGGATCGTTCGCTTGATGAGCTGCGCATACAGCTCGGTTTCCGTCAGGTCACGGCCGAAGCTTTCGCTTGCAATCCGCTTGATCAGCGCCATGGCACCCGATACGTGCGGCGTTGCCATGGAGGTGCCGCTTAGCGTCGCGTATCCTTTGTTCAGGTAGGTTGACAGAATTCCCGCTCCCGGGGCGACAAGATCCACTTCATTGTTCGAATTCGTGAAATTGGCCGAGTGCCGCTGCAAATCGACGGCGCCCACGCTGATGACTTCGTTGTAGGAGCCGGGATAGCCGAATTCGTCGGTAGCGTAATTGCCGTCGCCCTCGTTCCCTGCCGCGCAGATCACGAGAATATTCGCCTCCACCGCCCGCTTGATCGCTTCATGCATCTCCGGCACATCCTCCGGTCCGCCGAGCGACATGGAGATGATATCGGCCTTTTGCTCAACCGCGTAATTGATCCCGTTGATAATCCATTCATATTGGCCTGAGCCGTCCTTGTTCAGCACCTTCAGGATCAGCAGCTTCGCCTCCGGCGCCGCACCAACCACCCCGGTACCATTACTGATCGCCGCAATCGTTCCGGCTACATGTGTGCCATGCCCGTTATAATCCACGTATATGTCAGGGTTGCCGTTATCATCATCTGTAAAATTCCGCCCGCCGGCAATTCGCCCCTTCAAATCCGGATGCGAGACTTCGCACCCCGTATCCAGAATGGCTACCGTAATGCCTTCGCCCTTTGTCTGGCCCCACACCGCCGGTGCCTGAATCATCTCGATGCCTTTCGGAATTTCGTTCACCTGCTCAGCCTGAGCTTCTACTCGATAAGGAAACAGCTTGATTTCCCGTCGTTCCATTTCTTCTCTCCTCCTCCTAAGAGTAAAAATGAAAATCGCCAGCCACCTTCAAAAATATAGAACGTTTGTTCTTGTACTTTTCGTAGTTTAGCATATAATACCAAATAAAACAAGCCGATACATATCCGCTGCCCCCGTCAAAATTCATACATAACGAAGAAGACGCCCGATATTTGTAACATTTTATCGACGGACTGAACTTCCAGATATTATATAATGAAGCGATCTGGCTGAAATTTCACGTTCACAAAAAATGTCGATAAATATCGCCAAAGTATTGGAAGAGGTGAAAAGGATGAATCAAATAGACGTGTATCAAGCGCTGGAAACCTCACCCAAAATGCCCGTTATCCCCCCGGAAATCAGCGATATTTTTGAAATGATCAGACAACCGGATCTGCTGGACATCGATCTTCTTGCAGAAAAAGTAGCTTTATACGATGGATTGAACCAAGCCGTTCTCACCAATGTGAATTCCGGATACTATCAAATTTCCCGAACGATCGAGAATATTAATGAAGCCATTGTCTTCCTCGGCATGAAAACGATGCGGAATTTGTTGATTTATTTTATTACTGAACTGTTATTTCATGATGAATTAGGAAAACAATCCTCGCTTTTTTCAAGCCATCAATACTGGAAACATAATCTCGGAACCGCAGTTGCCTGCAACATACTCTCGTCCAAACTAAAGATCGGCGACAGATTTCAGCTCTTCTCCTATGGCCTTTGTCATGATATTGGTTTCGCCATTCTCAACGCGTGTCTTCCGGACCTGGTTGACCAGATATTTGAAACAATGAGTAGAGGCGTACACCATATTGTGGCGGAAAAAATCGCCCTGGGCGGAAAGACTCACGCCGATATCGGAGCCTGGATTTGCGAAAAATGGGGGCTTCCCGAAGATCTCGGGTTGGTCGTTAAATATCACCATTCGCCTTTGCTGTCCACAGACAATCTAAGCGAAATCGAACTTATTCACGTAGCCGACTGCATCAGCACGGAATACTATCAAAGGCTGATTGGACTGGATGTGCGCCATCCGATCAATGCCAGAGTCATGCAAAACCTGCGCATCACCAAGGATATGGTGGAGGAAATAGGAGCGTCTCTTCCGGACGAAGTCGAGCAAGTCAGCCGGATATTCGCCTAATTGCACAGAAAAGGAGCTCGCCAGCTTATGAAGCGGCAGGGCTCCTTTTCGTTTTTTTCAGAGCTCGTATTTGATGGCAGCTTAAAAGTTGAAATTATCAGGGTCCGGTCCCCAGCGGGCATTACGGTTCAGCGCATCGATGGCTCTCATATCTTCCTCGGCAAGTTCAAAATCAAAAATGTCAGCATTCTCCCGAATTGGCTGTCATGAACCGATTTCGGAATGGTGACGAAGCCGTGCTGCAAGTCCCAGCGGAGGATGATTTGCGCAGGCGTCTTGCCGTATTTTCTTCCCAGCTCCCACAGTAGAGGAATATTTAACTGCCCCCGGATCAGCGGGGCCCAGGCCTCGATTTGAATGCCGTTGTTCCGGCAAAAAGCGCGCAGCCGTTCCTGCGACAGCAGCGGATGCAGCTCCACCTGATTGACCATCGGCACGGTCTCATAATTTTGCATAATCGCGTTTAAATGCTGCTCGTGGCAGTTGCACACCCCAATGGCGCGCACATAGCCTTCCCAAAGGAATCCGCGCAACCGGTGTAGACCAAGTCGTCGCCGAGTCTCAGGTAGCCAAAATGACGCTGTACAACCATTTTCCATCCAAGGAAGAGCTGGTCTTGGCTTATTTGATGAGACAGGATGAGCAGTGGCGGGAATGGTTCGAGCGTAACGTGAACAAGCGGGGGTCAACTCCCATAGAAAAACTGCTTGCCGTATTCGACGTGCTGGGCGAATGGTTTGTGGAACCGAACTTCAACGGGTGCGCTTTTATCAAGACGGCCTCGGAGTATGCGGAACACTCTCACCCCTACTATGAGGCGGCTCAGCAGTATAAGACCTACATGCGCGATTTTCTCGGGACACTTGTAAAAGAGGCCGGAGCCGCAAAGCCCGACGCCTTAACCAACGGCCTGTATTTGCTCGTGGAAGGCGCCATCACGATTGCGATGCTGCAGACTGATCCTCATTCGGCACAGCATGCCCGCGAGACTGCCCAGTTGTTAATTGAGCAGCTGGCTTGACTAGAGTAGTAAAGGAAGAATGCTGTAACCCTATAGGCTGAACCTAAGTTGATGTTTGATGCTTGGGTTCGGCTTTTTATTTTGCCGGGGTGATCGCCCTTGTAAAGGGTAGCAATTAATCTAACTTTTATGTAACGATCGATAATCGATATAAGTAATGACGATATGCGTGACGCCAAAAATCGCGGTCGGCACAATGGCCGGCCCTTTATGAAGCCAAATTTCCGCCAAAATGAAATACGCCACAGGCGTGGCAGCCATTCCAAGCAGCACGGTCAAAATTTTGCAGCCTCTGAAATAGAGTATCCATAGCAAATAATATACAAACAGAAATACCGCCATACCTAAAGTATATGGACTTAGCATAGGAGAATCGTGATGGCTTCCCCAAAACACTAAAAGTAAGACGAAAACAGCCTGACTCGCATGCTCAATCACATCCAGTAACCAATGATGGCTTGCGGCTCTTCCCTCCACGTTCGACTTTGGAAGCCAAAAATAAAACAGATTCGGCACCATTACCAATACGAAAACGACAAGCCCTTCCCACGAAAATCCCCAAAAATCGTTCACTTTGTTAGAGCTCCTTTGTGAAAAATGGATAATTGTTATTGAGTGTATCGGTAAACCCAATGGCTTAGCTCTATCGTTGTTATTATATCATTTTGACGGCTAATGCTGCTCCCTTCCACATCTACACTCAACCCGCAGTTGCAGAATATCAGCTTTACTGATCCTCGGATAAATGGTACTCCCGATTTCGAGCTACTATAATAAGAGCAACGACGTCGCAATACAATCGTAGGAGATGTGATTAATGATAAGTGCTGCCGCAGTCGGAAAACGGATTTCTACACTTCGCAAAGAAAAACAATTGTCGCAGGAACAATTGGCTGAACAATTAAATGTTAGCGCCCAAGCCGTTTCAAAGTGGGAGACCGGTAAATCCTTGCCCGAAACCTCTACGCTTCCTTTACTATCACATATATTGGGTCAATCGATCGATCGTATTTTGATGCCGCAGCAATTGGTGGTTCTCCAAGCCATCTACACCGATGGTTGTGAAAGCCACGACGTCACTCATTTTGTAAACCAGTTCGTTATCGACAATCATTTGACATTTTTCCTGAATGATCATACCCTGCCCCATCGCATTCGAAGCAATCGAATAAAGCTGCTGCTTATCAAATACCAGATTCCTTCGGGCACCTATGCCGCTTATGTTTTGCAGGATAGCCTGTTAGCCATCAATCTCGATAGCGAGGGCTTTAATCTACCCTCTGGAGAACTGGAGTTTGTATTTGCTGCATATGGCAATGAGCAGAAGCATCAGAATATCATGAATAAAATGAAACATTATCAATATTTTAAGTGGGAGCATTTCACCGTAACTCATGAGCTGTTCCCAAGCCTGATCGACAATCACGGTGAAGATTATCTTTTGCTGGTTTATGTAAACGCCACCGGCATACACGCCATAAGCTGCTCGGAAGGCGATACGATCCATTACACCCCGGACCGTGCGCAACTTTTTAGAAGTGACTCCGTGAATGATTGCTATATTGTACAGGATGTCGGCCATCTGGGTTTTGGTCAAGAGATGGATTGTTCATGGGCAGGCGCTCTTTATCATTCACTAAAAACCATGGGACAGGAAACTACTTATGAAACCGTAATGGGCGTGTCCGGGGCGTGCTGGAGAGTCGCTTTCACCCCCGTTTGGGATTATAGCTCCGCGGATGCTCTGGTCGCTTACGACTATGCCGCTCCGGCATTTAAAGCCTATGGCCTTCAGGTCAGCTGGACTGACCGGATCACATCCAAAGAACGTGAGTTGGAAAAACAGCTCATCAAGGAAAGCATCAAAAAACACCACTTGCCGATTGCCATTAATCTGCGGGTTGCTCCCGAGTGGGGAATCATCACAGGCTATCTAAATGGTGGAGAAACCTTGCTGTGCCGCAGTTATTTTGACGATGAGACCTTTGAAGATCATAAAGATGACCCGGAATTTCAAGAGTACATGAAAATAAGCAAAGGATACCTGAATGTGGATCAATGGCCTTTCATCCTCATTCGTTTTAACGACGAAGTCGCCAAGCCATCCGCTCTGGACAATCTCTACGCTTCGCTTCAGGTCAAATTAGACTCCATGTACGCCCAGGAAAACAGAGGATATAAACTGGGTTATCAAGCCCTGCAAGCATGGCGGGAAGGTTTGCTGGATGAACAATGGTATCAAACGGCGAATTCACAGGATTTTGCTCGAAGACTCGGCGGCAACCACTTTTGCCTAATGGCTCTGACAGATGCCAGAAGAAGCGCGGCTATCTATTTAAAACATACACTTTCATTCCCGGCGTCCTCTCTAACCGGATACCTAAGCGAAATGGTCGATGTCTACGAGAAAATGCATGCCCAGCTTCGACCTTTCTACGCAAGTCTGACCGATGCGAAATCCTTGGACACCTACGATTCTCCGAAAAAAGCCTGGACGAAGGAGCAGCGGCAGCAGCAAGCGGATTTACTCCAATCCATCGGGATTCTGGAACAACGAGGGGATGAGTTGGCCAAGCGAATCTTGGCGGCTGCGGGAAAGATCTAAGACATTTTTGAAGTGCAGCCTTCCCCTGTACAGCCTTTTTTGGATAAAAGGCCAATAGGAAAGCGTACCGTTGTTGTTGTAAAACAGCAGCAGCCCGGACAGGAACACAAAAGTCGGCGTCCCGAAGCGCGTGAAATCAAACAGCATCACCAGCATGATGGCATCGGACTGCAAAATATCGCTCCGGTAAATATATTCCGCTATGCTGTGCTGCAAGGTAATGGCGAGAAACGCAAACGCCCTTAACAGGGTTATTTCTTCTCATCCGTTCTTTCTTTTTCGTCGGGAGCAAGCCGGCCTGCGGGGCAACCTGCAAATCTAACGGCGTCACAGTTCGTTGCGGCATTTGTTGTCCTCCCCCTCATTTCGGGTCTACGTAACATTTAACCGATTCTAACCTATCAATATTAGCAGAAGCTTGCAGCACCGAGATGTTGTGAACTTGTGACGTATATGTACGGTTCAGTTGAAATTCTGTCGATGATGGTCACTTCCTGCTTCAACATGCTCTGTTTATTGTTCATGGT
Organism: Paenibacillus sabinae T27; assembly: GCF_000612505.1. Lineage (NCBI taxonomy): Bacteria > Bacillati > Bacillota > Bacilli > Caryophanales > Paenibacillaceae > Paenibacillus > Paenibacillus sabinae. The sequence continues at coordinate 209,573 of NZ_CP004078.1, read as the reverse complement.
GTTTATTACTTATTTCAAACCGTTTGGAAAAATAAAAAAAGAAAAACCGCCCGCTAAGCCGGCTCTTAACTACAGACCGCATCAGGTAAGCAGCCATCCCGGAGGATACTTTGAAATAGCTGTGAAGTTAATACTTGCTTATCATTTAAAAAAAGCAGGGCCCTCGATTTCCCGAGTACCTTGCTTTTCCCGTATTGCCGTACGGAAATGGGAGGGATCAGCCTTTCACTGCCCCCGCAACCATCCCCTTCATAATATAATTTTGGAATAGCAGATAAATGATGATGGTCGGAATGACGGCGATCGACATGGCGGCCATCGTCAGGCTGTAGTCCGTGCCGTATCCGTCCGAGAACAGCGACAGGCTGAGCGGCAGCGTCTTCAGCGCCTGATCGTTGATAAAGACGAGCGCGAACGCAAAATCATTCCAGAATCTGAGGAAGCCGAGAATGGACACCGTGGCCATGGCGGGAACCGCCAGCGGGACGATAATCCGAAAGAAAATTCCCCAGTATCCGGTGCCGTCGATCATGGCTGCTTCCTCCAGCTCTTTCGGCACGGAAGTCAGATAGGCGGCAACGACGAATACAGCGATCGGCAGCTCAAAGGCCGTATACGGCAAAATCAGTGATGCATACGTATCCAGGATGCCAAGGCTCTTCATCAGAATGAACAGCGGCACCAGCGTGCTGTGAATGGGAATCAGCATGCCAAGCACGAACAGCATCATGATCAGGCCTTTGAACCGGAACTCTAGGCGGGATACGATAAAAGCCGTCAGCGTTCCGAGAAACAGAGTCAACACCAGCGATAAGACCGAGACGACAACAGAATTCAAGAATGCGGAGCCAATGCCGCCGATCTCCCAAGCCCGGGTATAGTTCTCAAACTGCCAGACCGACGGAAGCGCGAACGGGCTGCCGAAGAAATCCTGATTCGATTTGAACGAGCTGATAAACAGCCACAGAAGCGGGTACAGGGTGACCAGCGAAAAAGCGAGAAGCACAAGATGAAGGAGCCATGACGCTCTGAACCTCAGGGCTCTGGACGTCCTGCCAGCCGTGCCTTCGGCCAGGCTGCCGGTAGCGATCGTTTTCATTCCATCCCTCTCTTTCGCATCAGCAGTTGGCTGCCGAGCACCAGAATCATGCTGATGATAATAATTAAGGTAGAAACCGCCGACCCGTAGCCGTAACGGAAAATTTCAAAGGTATTGTTGTACATGTACGTGGCGAGAAGCTCGGTAGACTGTGCAGGTCCCCCGCCCGTCATGACAAAAATCAGGTCAAACGCTTTAAGACTGCCTGAGATGCACAGCACGATGGCGACCTTGATCGTATCCCAGATCATCGGGATGACGATGAGATACAGCCATTTGGCCTTGATGGCCCCGTCGATTTTGGCCGCTTCCTCGACATCGGAGGAGATATTCTGGATCGCGGACAGAAAAATAATAAGGTAAGGTCCGATATTCGCCCAAATCACCGGGGCACTGACCGAATACATGTTGATGCCCGGGTCACCAAGCCAGTCGCGAATCCATGAGCCAAGTCCGAACTGCTCCAGCAGCACGTTCAATATCCCGATCTGCGGGTGATAGATGTAACCCCAGATCAGACCGATAACGACGGTCGAAACGACCATCGGCATAAAAACAGCCGAGCGGACAAACCGGTGAAACAGCGTGCTTTTTCTAAGAATAAGGGAAAGTATGAGAGCGATCGGCAGTTGCCCCAGAATCGAGGCAGCGACAACGATCAGGTTGTTCTTGAGCGCCTTCCAGAAAATGGGGTCCTTAAGCGCCTCGGCGTAGTTGCCCAGACCGATAAAGCGGGCGGTGCCAATGCCTTTCCAGTCGAAGAATCCGTAGTATGCGGACCAGAGAATAGGAACGATAACGAAGACCAAATAGATGATCAAGGCAGGCAGCAGCCCAATCACAATAAAGCCTCTGAGACGGTTCGTGAATGCCATAGCCGGCCTCCTTTGTATGCTAGCTTTTCAGGATGGAAGAAGTGAACGGCTGCCCGCCTCCCCCAGGGAAAGCGGACGCTGTTCCTGGGGGGAGCTTGGTGCAGCGGAACAGGGCTTAAGTGAGTTTACTTGCCGAGTTCGCGGGCCTGGGCATCTTGTATCTTCTTCGCGATGTCTTCCGGATTGCCGCCCATGGAGAGCTCCTGCAGTCCGTTGTTAACCGCTTCCGTAGCCGAGGAGGTCAGATAGGCGTCATAGACCGGCGTCAGCTTTACCGATTTATACAGGTTATACGCTTTGTAGAACAGCGGCATGACCTGGGATTGATCCAGTTCCACATTGTAAGTCACGATCGAGTTGCTGCCTGCGATCGCCTTCATGGCATCCGGCCCGCTGACGGTATAAATCAGCTCCAGCGCCGCCTTCAGCTGATCGCCTTCCACATGCTTGCTAAGTGCGAGACCGCCGCCCGAGCCGCCGGACATGGAATTCGGGTCGCCCTTGCCTCCGGGTACGGAAGGCAGGATCGTTACGTCCACCTGGTTCAGCTGTTCTTCCGTTCCGGATGCGGCCATATTCGTCAGCGCCCATGCGCCGTCGATCATCATGGCGGCCTTGCCTTCGATGAAGTACTGCTCCATCTGCGTGTTATCCAGGCTGTTGAAGCCGGTCTGGAACGCATTGGCGTCGGCCAGCTGTTTAAAATAAGTCAGCGCCTGCACGAATTCCGGATCGGTGAATTTGGCTCCGTCCTGATTGACCGCCTTCTTGAACCAGTCGGTTCCGGTGACGCGGTCCGCCAGCGAAGAGATGATACTGGATTGCGCCAGCCACGAAGCCTTGTTTCCAAGCGAAATCGGGGTGATTTTGTTGTCGTTGAACGTCTTGACCGCCGTCATCAGCTCATCCCATGTGGTCGGAACCTTAACGTTGTATTGTTCGAAAAGGGATTTGTTGTAGAACAGGAAGGAGGTTGCGGAACCGCTTAGCGGCGTCGCGTAAACTTCTCCGTCAAAGGACAGCGAATCCAGCGAACCCGGAATGAAATTGTCCTTCCACTCAGGGTGCTCATCAAGCAGGGACGTAATCGGTTGGATCAGCCCGCCGTCATAGAACTCTTTGATGGACGTACCCGACTGGGTGAAGAAGACGTCCGGCATCTCGTCGGCCGCAGCCACGGTCTTCAGCCGCTGGCGGTAACCGTCGGGAGGAATCGCCTGGGCGTCCAGCTCGACTTCGGGATGCTCGGCCTTAAACTTGTCGATCTGAGCGCGAACCGCTTTGGCTCTGAGATCATCGCCTGAGAAATTATGCCAGACGGACAGCTTGATCTTGGAGGTCGCGGCTCCGGCGGTATCGCCCCCCGCTGCGCCGGAGTTCCCCGTATTTCCTCCTTGTCCGCATGCTGCAATTAGCAGCGACATAGCCACTGTACAGGCCGTGATGGCCAGTGCTTTCATTTTCAATGCCAAGCCCTCCTTGAATTTCATTTTGTACATTCAGTATAGGTGAGCAAGGACGGGGCCAACAGGAGACATTCTACAGGTACTGGGTAGACAGAATTCAGGTTGTGGCATAAAAACGAACATAATGTTCGGATTTAAGCCTGAAAACCGCCCCATAATTACATAATCGCGTCATATTAATTAACATTCGCTTGACGGTATTCCGATGGCGTGCAGCCCATGATTTTTTTGAACTGCTGGCTGAAATATTTCATATCCTCATAACCGACCTCGCCCCCGATCTCGCCGATTTTCTTCTGTGTCGTAAGAAGCAGGCTGCCCGCCCGGAGCATCCGCTCCCGGGTCACGAATTCCATATAGCCCTGGCCGGTCTCCCGCTTGAAGACCTCGCTGAAGTGGTTGGGGTTCAGATGGACGAACCCGGCCACCTGCTGAAGACTTAGCTGCTGGTCGAGGTGATTACGTATATACGCGATAGCGCGCTGAATGTAAGAGTAGCGGCTGTCGCTCGCCCCCTGATGAAACTCGTTCATGACGGACAGCAGCAGACGGAAAAGTTCATCCTCCAGCCGCACGCCGGGCTCAAAGGCGAAGATCGGAACCGCCGCAGGCTCGCTTGTGCCGATCTCCCGGTTCCGGTCCAGCCAGCGGTGCGCGACGACAACGACCGACTGCAGATAGGCCTGCAGCGCCGCCGGAGTTGCGTCCGGGTCCTTAAGCTGCTCCTCTACGATCCGGTGGGTCCAGGCATGCAGCTGGGTCGCTTGGTTGTTGATCAGCAGCCCCAGAAGCTCCTGCTCCTCCTTCTCCGAGCAGACGGTCCGGCCGCCCCTGCGCTGCTTGATATCCTTCATCTCGTACAAGCCCCGGTCTCCGAACAGGACCCGGTAGGCATAAACCTTAGCCGCTTCCTCATAGGAGCGGGGCAGCTCGCCGAGCGAATGAACGATGTTTCCGGCCGCGGCAAAGAGATCGCATTTTAGCATTTCCCTTACCCGGTTCAGCGCCTTCTCCAGCGAACGCATGCCGGGCCAGTCCTCTTCAGTGCGAAGCGCCACAATGACTGTTTGGTTTCGGACGAGCGTGACGCACGGCAAAAGCTCCTGCATGCGGTTCTCCGCGCTTCCCAGGATCAGCTCGCTGAACCGGCCATCTCCCCAGCCGGAGGCTCCGACCAGTAGCACCCGCATCGGCTGAACGCCGCCGGCCTCCTCTGTGGAAAAGACCCCGTTCTGCCTTAGCCAGTCTCTTACCGGCTCAAAGGCTGCCGTTTCCGGTGACCGCCTGCCGCCTCCAATCAGCCACTCCTCAAGCAGCCGGCTCCGCAGCGCCGCAGCGGAAACCGCCCCCTGCTTCGCCGCTTCCCGCTTCGCGCTCAGGTTCCGCTGGGCTTTCATCACCGCCTTGATGACCTCCTCAGGGCCACTGGTCTTCAGCAGATAATCGGTCACCCCCTCCCGCAGCGCCTGCTGGGCGTAACCGAAATCATCGTAGCCGGTCAGGATAATGATCTCGGCGTCCGGCAGCCTCCGTTTGATCTCCTTGGCCAGCTCTATCCCGTCCATCCCCGACATGCGGATGTCGGTCAACACGATATCGGGGCGTTCGTCGGGAATGCGCTCCAATGCCTCCTCCGCCGATTCCGCCGGCGGAAGCAGCGTCATGCCGAGCTCCTCCCAGTCAATAACCGTGCACAGTCCCGTCCGGATGATGACCTCGTCGTCGACGATCAGTATATCCACAGCTATCCCTCCAGTACAGGTATGGTGAACGAAATTCGTGTGCCGCCTTCCGGCTCGCTCTCGATATGAAGACCCGCTCCGCTGCCGTAATGCAGCTTTAGACGGCGATGTACGCTGCTCAGGCCATAACCCGAGTCTGAAGAGCCGGACCGTTGCTGCTCACCTGCTTCTCCGGCGAGCAGCAGGCTGCGCAGATGCAGCAGCTTCTCCTCATCCATACCGACCCCGGTGTCCTCAACGACAAAGGACATGCCTTCTCCCCGCAGCTCCGCATGGACGAAGACGCTGCCCTTGCCCTGCTTTTTCTTCAGGCCGTGCATGATGCTGTTCTCGATCAGCGGCTGCAGCAGTAGCTTCAGCATCGTTCTCTCCTGAATTTTGGGATCGATCAGGAAGGTCGAGTCGAATTTGTCCTGGAACCGCTTCGACATGATGCGGACATAGTTCTGTGCATGCGCCACCTCCTGTTCTACGGAGCAGAATTCCTTGCCGTCGTTGAGGCTGAACCGCAGAAAATCACCGAGCGCCCCAACCATTTCCGCTACCTGACGGTCCTTGTTCATGAGCGCGATCCAGTGGATTGACGACAGAGTGTTATACAGAAAATGCGGATGAATCTGGGCCTGAAGGGCCTGAATATCAGCCTCCTTCTTTTTTGCCTCGTTCAGCTGCAGCTGGCTTTTTAGGCGCTCGATTCGCTCGCCAAGCTGATTGTAGCTATGCAGTACCATCCCGATTTCATCCGTGGACCTAACCTCGAATTGCTTGACGGGATCGCCGGGACTCACGTCCTTCAGCTTTCTGGCCAGCTTGGTCAGCGGGCGCGTAACCCATGCGGTGAAATACAGCACAAGCGCTCCCGCAAGCAGCGCTGCGACGCCGATGGCGACCGCCGTAAGCGTAAGCACGTATTCGTTCTGCGCGGTATAGATTCGGGTCGGAATGACGCCAACCAGCTTCCAGTTTAGGCTCGGCAGCGTGTAATAGAGCAGCGTGTTGCTCTCCTGACCCCGAGTAATGTTAAGAACGCCTTCGGTTCCTCTTAGCTCGCCCAGCCCCGGAAGCGACTGTCCAAGCGGCATATTAAGCCCTTCCCCGGTCTGGGAAGACATGATCCGGTTCTCCTGATTGACGAGCCAAAGCCGGCCGTTTGCGTTCCAGGCCGCGTCCTGCAGCATCTCCTGCACCTCGTCTACATCGACGCTGATCGCCAGCTCCCCCAGCGGCTGGAACTTATCGGTGCTGCGAATCGGACGGACCAGCGAGAATACGCGCTTGATGCCGTCGTCGGTCGTCTGGTTCTCATAGAGAGGCGTCCACCACTTCTGCGCGGGGTTATAATCGGCTGTCTTGGCCTCCAGCAGCCGGGGCAGTCCGGAGTACAGCACCGTCGTGTTGGACAGCGCCGGATACCCGCGGCCGGAGGCGATGGTGATATTGGAAATGTAGGGTTTGGAGGAAGCCAGGTTCAGCAGAAAGGCCACATTTTGCGAATACAGGGAAATGTCCGCCCTATCGCTGCCGAGGTAGGATTGAATGTTGCGCTGGCCGATGATGAACACCGACATGGTCTCGATATCGTTAATGATAAAGTCCAATTTATCCGAAAGCTGCCTGAGCGTATTCATGCCGGACTGCTTTTCAATTTTTTCCGTCAGATTGGAGGCGATCCGGTAGGAGACGACCCCGGCGCCGAGCAGAGGGAACACGATTGCGATGATGAGCAGCAGCGACAGCTTCCCCTTCAAAGAATGCTTGAACCACATCTCCTTCCTCTCCCCTTCCTTGTTTGGATTCCTCACATTTTACAACATAATTCGACATACGGTCTGCAGTTATTTAGCAAAAAACAAGGGTTCTCAGTATTTTCCAACTCTTTTTATGAAGTAAAGAAGCTGCTCCGGTTACCCGGTCCAGCCGGTCGGAACAGCTTGATATAAAAAGAATCAATGATTAAAAGGGATTTAATACATGAAAAAATACATTCGGCGACGCCATGCGGTAATAATAGCTGCACCATCCGGCGCCTCTATGGTTGAACCGGTTGGCCGAGCTGTACGGCAGACGTTCCTGCTCCAGCTCTTCGATTCTTGCAATTCGTCCCTCCGTGTAATCCAGAAGCCGCATGGCGGCGGAATCGAGCCGGTTCACAAGCCCCCCGTACCGGATGTCCAGCACCTCCCAGCCAAACGGCTTGAACATGCGGTACCAGGCGGTACGGTGCGCGGACCGAAGCTCCCTAACCGCCTGTGCGATCTCCGGCAGCTCCCGTACCGCCGCTTCGGCCAGTGCAGCCTTGTCGCCGGCATCATATGCCCGCTTCAGTTCGACACCTAGCAGGCTCTTGCGCTTCAGCACCGCGCACAGCTTCTCCGGAACCTCCAGCATCCCGGCTGCGGCCGGATCGGCGGCGCTTCTCTCGGACAGGCTCCGCTGCAGCGCTTCGTAATGGGCGGACAGCTCCAGGCCGTCGATCTGATAGTCGAACAGGCCAAGCAGCACATCCTGGTACAGCAGGAACTTCGAAGGATTACTCTGCACGCGGTTATCCGGCTCGGCCCCCGGCGTTTCGTCCAGGTCCTTCATCAGAAGGTAGCTGTCGGCCTCAATGCCAGTACAGAACTTCACACGCTCCGCGAGATGCTCCCACTCCGGGCGCTCCGGGGAATAAGCATGCTCCGCATACAGCTGCAGGCCGAGCAGTGCCGCGAACGGATTGCCCTCATTGCCGTCATCCCCCCACATCGTGGCATACACCTCGCCGATCCCCTCCTTCTTGCATACCTGGAGTGCCGTATCCGAAGCCTTGAGAGACAGGCCGTAATTGACCCCGAACGTATTAAAAATCCACACAGCTCCGGCAAAAGCCAGCTTCGAGCCAAGCGAGCGGTGCTTCTCGATCAGCCGCTCGTAGTCCTCCGTCTCCGTATGCACGTAGTCCCAGTACACCATATCTACGTCTTTCGGAATGCTGCACCGCATTTCTTCCGGTATCGATGTTTCCTCGTCATAGTACTCGCCGCCGCTTGCGGAAGCGAGCTTCAGGAACATATCGCTCCACATCATCGGCTCAAGCCCCCGCCCTCGCGCAATGTCCAGCACCTTCTCCAGATGCGAGATCATGATATCAAACCGGCTGCTGTAGCCGTTCCGGTCCAGGTACTTCCCCCGGCCCAGCTCTTCGGCCTCATCCATGCCGATATGGATTTTGCGGCTGCGGAACGGTGCGCTGGCCGACTCGACCATACGCTCGACCAGCTTTATCGTGCGCTCCTCGCTCACCAGCAGCGCGCCCTTCGTATCCCTGTAATGGGACACCGGCTCCCATTTCAGGAATTCCTCCAGATGGGCAAGCGTCTGAATGCTTGGAAACGCCTCAATGCCGAACTGAGCCGCATAATCGTCGATTTCGCGAAGTTCCTGCTGCGAATAACGGCCTCGCATATACCCGAAATAAGGTTCGCCCTCGATTTCATAGGTATCCTCCATATAGAGCATAACGGTATTCAGTCCCATCAGGGCCATCTTGTTCAGCATAGCCTTAAAGCTGTCCGTAGTGAGCACCGCGTTGCGGGATAGGTCGAACATCGGGCCGACGAGATCAAATTGCTGCCGTTCGCGGATATGAAACGCTGCGCCCTTGCGCACGTGCTGGACAAGCAGACCAAGCCCGCGGAAGAACTGATGGGTACGCCCATACCGTATATACGCCCGGCCATCCTCACAGCCGACCTCGATTCCTTCGCCGGAAATCCCCACCAGCACAGGGATTCCGTCCTCTTCGAGCTGAAACCCAAGCTCGCCGGCCAGAATCCCGATTCCGGGCAGCAGAGGCGATATGTCACCCTCAAACCAAAACTTCATCTTGTCATCCTCCTCGATCTTTATAGCCCTTTAATCATCCTCCGCTCTCTCCGCTATGCAGTTATCCGGGATCGCCAGGAGCATTTCGCTTGAAAAGTCGTGAAACATGAAAACGTGTGAAAAAGAATTTTAAATTAAACATTATAACGTTATATTGTTTTCTCTGATTTCTATGGTATCTTAAGTGTATGCCACCGCGCAATACATGAATTTGATTTTAAGGTCTTACATTCCTCAGCATTGGCAGGTGAACCTCATGCAAGAAAAGCTGGTGCTCAGCCATCTCCGGCTTGTGGGCGGGCAAATGACCGATATTGTAGTGGAAGACGGGCGCATCGCCGAGCTAACGCCGCCCGGACAGGGGCGGGGGGACCGGGTGATCGACGGGTCCGGCCTCTATGTTTCCAGCGGATGGATCGACATGCATGTGCATGCGTTCCCGGAATTCGACCCCTACGGGGATGAGATTGATGAGATCGGAATCAAGCAGGGCGTTACGACCATCGTGGACGCCGGCAGCTGCGGAGCCGACCGGATCGGCGAGCTGGCGGCAAGCCGCCTCGGCGCCCGCACCCGCCTTCTCGCCTTCCTTAATATTTCGCGCATCGGTCTGAAACGGATCGACGAGCTGTCCCGGCTCGAGTGGATCGATCTCCGGCAGGCTGCGGAATCCGCCCGTGAATACCGGGATATGATCGTGGGATTCAAAGCCCGAATCAGCAGCAGCGTCGTCGCCGGGAGCGGACTCAGCCCGCTCCGCATGGCCAGGCGCCTCTCTTCGGAAACGGATTTGCCGCTAATGGTCCACATCGGCTCGGGTCCTCCCGATATTACCGAAATTGTGCCATTGCTGGAGCAGGGTGATGTGCTGACCCATTATTTGAACGGGAAGGAGAACAACCTGTTCGACAGCGAGGGCCAACCGCTGCCGGTGCTGCTGGACGCCCGGGACCGGGGCGTTCATCTGGATGTCGGGCACGGCACGGCAAGCTTCTCGTTCCGGGTGGCCGAGGCCGCCAGGCGGCACGGCATTTCCCCGGACACGATCAGCAGCGACATTTACCGGGGAAACCGGCTGAACGGCCCGGTGTACAGCCTGGCAAATGTGATGAGCAAGTTCCTGTATCTTGGCTATCCCCTGAATGAAGTCATCGACGCCGTTACTGTACGCGCAGCCGCCTGGCTAAAGCGGCCCGAATTGGGCCGCATTCAGCCCGGAGACGCCGCGCGCCTGACTTTATTCTCAGTTGAAGAACGTCCAGTACGCCTCACCGATTCCGAAGGAGTAACGAAGGAAGCGGCCCGGTGCATCATACCTAAAGGAGTGGTTATCCATGGAGAATACGCTGCATGCGAAATACGGCCTTAAGCGCGTCATCAACGCCAGCGGCAGAATGAGCATCCTGGGTGTCTCCGCCCCATCGGATTCCGTAATGGAAGCGATGAAGGCGGGCGGCCAGGCTTACGTAGAAATCGCGGATCTCGTCGACAAGGCAGGCGATTACGCCGCCCGCATCATGGGTGCGGAAGCCGCCGTCGTCGTCAACTCCGCGTCCAGCGGCATTGCCCTGTCCGTTGCGGGAATCGTAACAAGAGGCGACCGGCGCAAATCGCTGCGCCTGCATCAGGATCCGATTACGAGGAACGAGATCATTATGCTGAAGGGGCATAACGTCCAGTACGGCGCTCCCGTGGAAACGATGGTCTATCTGGGAGGCGGCCGGATTGTGGAGGCGGGCTACGCCAATGAAGGCAAAGCCGCCGATATCGAGGAGGCGATTACCGACTCGACCGCCGCCATCCTGTACGTCAAATCCCATCATGCCGTCCAGAAGAACATGATTTCCGTGGAGGAAGTCTCGGACTTGGCCCGGCGCAGGGGAATTCCGCTGATCGTAGACGCCGCAGCCGAAGAGGATCTCCGGAAATACGTCGCGCTCGCCGACCTGGCGATCTACAGCGGCTCAAAGGCAATTGAAGGACCGACCTCCGGTCTTGTCGCGGGCAAGCGTTCCTGCGTGGAATGGGTCAAGTCCCAGCTTTACGGAATCGGCCGCAGCATGAAGATCGGCAAGGAAACGACGTTCGGGTTGCTTCAAGCGCTGGATGAGTATATCGTTAAGGAAGATACGAGCGAACGGGAAGTGGAATCGCTGCAATCCTTGATGGTCCTGAATGAGATCGCGGGTCTGCAGGTATCGATCGTGCAGGACGAAGCGGGGCGCGCCATTTTCCGCGCCCGGGTGCACATCGAGCCGGAGAAGGCGGGAACGGACGCGGCTTCTGTCGCCAAGGCGCTTCAGGGGGGCGAAATCGCAATTTATACGCGCGATTACGGCGTGAGACAGGGGTATTTCGATATCGATCCGCGCCCGCTTCAAGGCGATGACATCGCGGTCATCGCGGCCAGAATTCAAGAGCTTGCAGGAGGTAAAGCATAATGACGAATACAGGAGTGGGAATTGCCGGCCGTTTCTATAAAAACCGGGCGGCTCTAAACGTATTGGCGGGCAGTGTGCGCAACGCCAAAGAGGTGTATGAGGCTGCGGAAGGCTATGTGCTGGTCGGCGTTCTGTCCAAGAACTACCCGACAGCCGAAGCTGCGGCCGATGCGATGAAGGAATACGGCGCCGCCATCGAAGACGCCGTCTCGATCGGGCTGGGCGCCGGCGACAACCGGCAGGCGGCCGTGGTCGCCGAAATCGCCAAATCGTACGCGGGGAGCCATATCAATCAGGTTTTCCCTTCAGTGGGGGCTACCCGGGCCAATCTGGGAATCCGAGGCGGCTGGATCAACAGCCTCGTCTCGCCTTCGGGACAGCCGGGGTATGTCAATATTTCGACCGGCCCTGCAAGCTCTGCGGGCGAGCATGCGATCGTTCCCGTCAAGGCGGCGATCGGACTGCTGCGCGACATGGGCGGCAACGCGCTGAAATACTTCCCGATGAACGGCCTCAGCCTTGAAGCGGAGTACCGGGCCGTCGCCAAAGCCTGCGGAGAGGAAGGCTTCGCGCTGGAGCCGACCGGAGGGATCGACCTGGACAACTTCGAGGCTATCCTGCGGATCGCGCTTGAAGCCGGTGTGCCGCAGGTCATTCCCCATGTGTATTCTTCCATCATCGACAAGGCTACGGGAGACACCCGTGTAGATGATGTCCGCACGCTGCTGGCGATCATGAAGAAGCAGGTTGATCTCCATGGCTAGAACGATCGCCGCCTTCGGGGAAGTGATGATGCGGCTGCAGGTTCCCGGCTACGCCCTGCTGTCGCAGAGCGATACCCTTCAGGTCTCCTATTCCGGAACGGGGGTTAACGTCGTCTCGGCACTGGCACGGTTCGGGCATACCGGCTACCTCGTCACGACGCTGCCCGCCAATGCGATCGGCGACGCAGCGGTCGCCAATCTCAGCAAGCTGGGCATCCTGCCCGCCCAAATCCGGCGGGCGGGCGCGTATGTCGGCATGTATGTGCTGGAGAACGGCTTTGGACCCCGGGCGAGCCGCGTTACCTACACCAACCGGCAGGAGAGCAGCTTCAATACGGCCCCGGAAGGCGCCTATGATTTTACAGCCGTCGCCCGGGAATGCGATATCGTCCATTTCTGCGGCATTTCGCTCGCGATGAACGACACGGTCCGGCGGCATGTGTTGGCCTTCGCAAAGACCGTGAAAGCAGCCGGACGCCTCGTTGTCTTTGACTGCAACTACCGGCCCACCCTTTGGGGCGAAGGCGGGTATGCCAAAGCCAAGCCATGGTATACGGAAATGCTGGGCCTTGCCGATATCGTCCTTATGAACGAGAAGGACGCCCTGCACATTCTGGGAATGCAGAGCGAACGAGAAACCCGGCGGGAGCAGCTGGAAGAGCTGATCCCGCAGGTCGCCGCCGCTTACGGCATCTCCGTCATCGCGGGTACGCACCGCACGGTGAATCCGGACAACACGCATTCGCTGCAAGGGTTTTTATATAAAAATTCCGCCTTCGTCTATTCGGACAAGCTTACCTTCCCAGTCTATGACCGGATCGGAGCCGGAGACGCCTATACTAGCGGAATCATCCACGGAGAGCTGGAAGGCCATTCCCCCGAGACGACCGTCCGTTTCGCCGCAGCGGCTGCGATGCTGGCGCATACGATACAGGGCGATACCCCCCACTCTTCCGAAAGCGCCATTCTTCGGGCCATAGCCGAAGGGAACGGCGATGTAGAAAGGTAGGAACCCGCCATGAATCTATCCCGCAACAAGCGGCCCTTATACCAGCAGATCAAAAACATAATCAAAGACCGGATTCTCCACGGCTTGTACCCGCTGGAAACCAACATCCCGTCCGAGCCGCTCCTTGAGGAAGAATTCGGCGTCAGCAAGATCACCGTCCGTAACGCGATCAAGGAACTGGTCCAGGAAGGATATCTGGAGACAAGCAGCGGCAAGGGTACCAAAGTTATCCGCAACACCAGCACCTCGAAGCGCTCAACCTGGAAACGGTTTACAGAGGTGCTGGTGGAGGAAGGGCATGTCATTCATAAGGTGCTGCTTGGCGCGGAGAGCGTTACCCATGAGGAGGGCAGCAAGCCCCACAGCCTGTTCGGGACCTCCGGCCTGCGGATCGAGCGCCTCTATGTGCTGGACGATTCGCCCTACATCCATTACACCCACTACTTCCCAGCCTGGATTGGCGGGGTTGACCCGGCAGAGCTTGATGCGCAGTCCCTGTACGGCTGGATGGAGGAGCGCAAGGTCACAATCGCCAAATTCCGAGATGAATTCGGGGTGGCGCCTCCGCCGCCCGGCGTCGAGGCGCTGCTGAAATCCGGCAAGGGCATGCCGCTGCTCAAAAGATACCGTTACGCCTATGATGAATCCGGCAGCGTCGTTGAATACAGCGAGGGCTATTACCGCTCGGAGCTCCAACCCTATGTCGTCAATTACGATGTCTAAGGGCTAGAGGCGCTCCCGCAGCGGGCAGCGGGCAGCTGACTGAAGCATTCCCTGAGGACTACTTCGCTCAAAGCTACAACGGCTATAGATGGTGCTATCCAGAAAGAATACAGGCTAATCAATATCCCTTTAATAAAATGAACCCATGTTCTTAAAAACGAGACCGTTTTAAGAACATGGGTTCATTTATTAGCATACGCTCAGTCATGATTGATTTACACGCTTTATATGATTTTCGACTACATCGTAAGTAATCTCATTTTGTTGCCACTAGCAACTCTTTAGAATCTATCACTAACCCGGCAGATTGGATAAAGTCAAAGCCAAGAATGCCATCGATCTCCATGCCGTAGTCAATTTCCCCAATTTCAACTTCAAACCCTTCTAGAGAAGCCTCTCCCGTACTCACAAAATCAAACTGCTTGGAATAGACGACCTCTACTCCACCCACACCTCTGATCTTATTGAGAAAATAACCTGGTTCAATTTTCACACCAATGTCATCGACCACATCAGCGTTAAAAATTGTTCCTGCCAAACCTGTGTCCAGCAAAAAATTATTCAAATGAAGCTCTTCACCACGGTAACAAATAATCACTTCGGTAAAAGGCAGCCCGTACCTCACGTCAATCCTCATCTTGGCCCCCGTACCCCCGCCCATTTTTCCCGAAGCTTCAGTTCTTCGCGGGATGTATGAAAAAAGCCGTATTCGCGATATGGCTGTTCCCGATGCAATTCATAGTAGCGTTTCATGGCAACCGTTGAATCGTCGAATCGATCAATGAGTGCGACTTCATCAATGAGCCAGTATCCATTTTCCGAACGAGACTTTAACGCCTCACAGACCACCCACTCATCCGGGAACTGCTCACGAACCTCTTCCCACCGCATCTCGAAAGGGTCAGCCTAATTGACTCTTCCGCTATCCCATCCTCCATTTAAAAACAACAATAATGTAATCAAAATCAATAATTATTTATTGTAAATCGATAAATTATGTGTTAAAGTCCTATTTGACAATAAACAAGCGAGGTGCTTTTTATGAAACGGGAAACACTCTTTTTAAAGGCAGCTGTGTTTCTTATTGGATTGCCCATTCTTGCTTTGTGTATATTGGGGTTGCCTTCCATCGCTAATGAAGCAGTAGAACATTATCCAGCTTATTGGGTATATCCCCTTTTAAGCGTTATGTATGCATCGGCGATACCATTTTTTATTGCTTTGGCTCAGGCTTTAAGACTTTTAAGCTACATTGACAAGAACAAGGCTTTCTCGGAATTATCCGTAAAAGCTTTAAAGAATATCAAATACTGTGCAATCACAATCAGCATCCTGTATGCGGCAGGCCTGCCACTTGTATATCTCATAGCAGAGGAAGACGACGCCCCGGGTCTCATCGTACTCGGAATGGTCATTGTTTTTGCCTCCATTGTAGTTGCGGTCTTCGCTGCCGTTCTTCAAAAGCTATTAAAAAATGCCATCGATATAAAATCAGAAAATGATTTAACGGTCTGAGGTGAAAACAATGGCGATTATCATCAATATTGACGTGATGCTGGCTAAAAGGAAAATGAGCGTTACCGAACTTTCGGAGAGGGTTGGAATCACGATGGCTAATCTTTCGATTTTGAAAAATGGAAAAGCAAAAGCGATCCGATTATCCACTTTAGAGGCGATTTGCGAGGCTTTGGAGTGCCAACCTAGGGATCTTTTGGAATACCGAAGCGATGAAGACGCCCGGTAAGCCGAAGGCACCGATCATGAGAGCACTAATGCAGCTCGTTCGTTTTGGCTCAGAGCAGGCCCTGTCCTGTTTGTTTCCTGTCGTTATTTTTTCCTCTTTGGCTTTGACACAAAACCTGCCGCTCCCCTTCCTGCCTCGGTATGACTGGATGCTCATCATCTGCCTTCTGATGCAGTGGTGGATGGTGCGTTCCGGGCTTGAAACACGGGATGAACTAAAGGTGATCACCTTGTTTCACCTGATCGGGCTCGCTCTTGAACTTTTCAAGGTACATATGGGCTCCTGGTCTTATCCGGAGGAAGGCTATTTCAAAATCGGGGGAGTCCCTTTGTATAGCGGATTCATGTACGCAAGCGTAGCGAGTTATCTTTGCCAGGCGTGGAGGCGGTTTAAGGTTGAGCTGGTGAAGTGGCCGCCTTTTTTGGTAGTCGTACCTCTTGCTGCTGCGATTTATTTGAACTTTTTTACCCACCATTATTGGATTGACGCTCGTTGGTGGTTATCTGGACTTGTAGTGATCGTCTTTTGGAAGTCTTGGGTCACATATGAGGTTGGTGGAACCCGTTACCGTATGCCGCTCGCGCTTTCTTTTGTGCTTATCGGATTTTTTATATGGCTCGCTGAAAATATCGCAACGTTCTTTGGAGCTTGGCAATATCCAAACCAAACCGAGGCATGGAGTCTCGTTCATCTGGGAAAGGTGAGTTCATGGCTCTTATTAGTGATTGTTAGCTTTCTTATTGTAGCGGCGTTAAAGCAGGTTAAGGGGAGAAATTCATGATAGGTACGTTTGGACTTTGACAATCTGAGGGCGACAATGCGGTTATATTTTAAGTCCTTACATGTAAAAAGCCCGCTCCCGGAGCGGGTTTTTGTATGGGGCCGAATCGTGGTGTACCAAATCCACAATTCGCAGGGTCAAACCAAGGCTGTCCGGCTGTAACCTCTTGATCCTAATCACTGATCATTAAGCACCTTGTTCCCTGTCTTTCATAGTGTAACCTGCTGGTTCAAGCATACATCGAGAATCCACGGCCATGGACCGTAGCCCGCTTCAACGTTGATGTGTCCCATTTTAGGCAACATAACGCAAGGAATCCCTAAATCTAAATATTGAGAAGCATCTTCTACCGAACAATAAGGGTCCGTTGAGGATAAAACAAACAGCGTCTTTTCCGCAACTGTTGCAATATCAACCAAGTTTTCCGGCACAGGAAAAAACGTCATCACAGGCTCATATTCCAAAAATGGCGAAGGCGGCGCCACTAGAATGGCTCTCTGAATTTTTCGTTTCGGATGTGAAGCCGCATAGTGAAACCACATGATGCACGCTAAGCTGTGTGCCACAACGATTACTTCTTCATCTTGCGAAATTTCTTCAAAAACAGAAGATAAATAGTCGAGCCAAACATCCTTGTCTGGTTGATCTTTGTCTGGAAAGTCAGGAAAATAGACTTTTTCACCTTGCTTCACCAGCTCTTGCTGTAACCATCTTTGCCAATGATCGGGTCCACTGCCGCCGACTCCATACAAAACGAGAAAGCTTCTACTCATGATAACAACACCTCCACAATGGTCGTTTAAAATTATGACTGCATCAATCTCGATTCTGCTAATCTTTTTATTCTTCTTGTTAATTCATATTTTACATGAGGAGATGCTCATGACATATTACACAGTCTCGCACAGACCACGATAAATTTCGAATTAAATTTTATATATTTCACAAAAAAGGAAAGTATAATAGAGGAAGGCAGAAAGTCAAAATATAGGAGGAAATCATGGGCAGACTCATTCATTTCGAAATTCATGTAGATGACATGGAGCGTGCTAAGAAGTTTTATGGCGAGGTATTTGGATGGACCTTTGAGGACTGGAGTGACTATGCCGGAATGCCTTATTGGGGAGCTGTGACAGGCGATGCAAATGAACCCGGAATCAACGGGGCTTTGATGCAGCGTCAAGGTGCTTCCCCACAACCCGGTCAGGCTGTGAATGGATATGCATGTACCATGGGAGTAGGAGATTATAATGTGACTGAAGCCAAAATCCTCCAACTCGGAGGCCAGGTGGCAATGCCTAAATATGCTCTGCCCGGAATGGCATGGCAAGGATATTACATGGATACCGAAGGGAACCTTTTTGGTATTCATCAGCCAGATGAGCATGCAAAATAGCACTTTCCCTATGGCGCGGGATACCATCCCGAAACCCATATCTTTCACAGTCTGTGGAAATGGCGGATGAAGTCTTGGTTTCTTCATCTCTACGATTCAAACCCGTACCTATCAAAAAAGACACCCCTCAAGGTGTCTTTTCTTCTCCATATGGAGCCGAGGGGAGTCGAACCCCTGTCCGAAGATAACGCCACATAAGCTTCTACGAGTGCAGTGACAGATTTGATGTCACCCGAGTATCACCCTGTAATGCAGAATTGAACTTCGTCCGTTTGGGTGTATAATTGTTATAACAGTTGAATATGATGATAAGGAGCGCCTGAAATGAACAGGATGGTGGACATGGAGCGGAAAGTAACGAAGTTTGGCAACAGTTTAGGCATAACCATGACCGATGCGTTGAAGCAAGTAGGTTTAGGACAAGGAGATACCGTTCAGATTGATGTAAATCAAACAACGGGGGAAATTATTATCAGGAAATCGACAAAAGTATCCCTGCCTAATGGCATTAGCGATGATTTTATGGATACGCTCAGCAATGTTATTGAAGAATATGACCTTACCTTACGGGGTCTTAAAGATCGATGAGTAAAATACGATATTTATCTGCAGAAGAAGCTATAGCCATTAACATAGCCATGATTCAACGTTACAGTCCAGGTGAACAAACGGGCGTCAAGGAAACGGCTCTGCTGGAGTCCGCTATCCATCGCCCTAAATCTTCTGCTTTTGGCGAGGATGCTTACCCTACTATTTTCGAAAAATCAGCTGCCCTATTTGAGTCATTAGGACAAAATCATCCCTTCCACAATGCTAACAAACGTACAGCCTTCACCGCTTTAGTTATTTTTCTGCGTTACAACGGTTTGCAGTTTAAAATGAATACTAAGCAGGCCGAAGATTTCACGGTCGACATGGTCAACCACAAATACGCCTTTGATGAACTGGCCGAGATTATTAAGAAGTATTGCGTAGTTATTTAAATTACAAGGGAATGAAAAAGCGACCGGGTAAGGTCGCTTTTTCTGATACTGGCAATGGAGCCGAGGGGAGTCGAACCCCTGTCCGAAGATAACGCCACATAAGCTTCTACGAGTGTAGTGACAGATTTGATGCTGGAAAGCACACCAAAAAAGCGGCGAGGGTATTCTCTCATCGCTTTTTTGCATTACTATAACCATGCTTTCTCTGGCAGCAGGTAGGTGTTATACACTCACTCGCCCTTATAAGCCTTATGCAATGCTGCAAGGTCAAATTTCTTCATCTGCAGAAAGGCCTTCGTCACACGCGCAATTTGCTCCGGTGTTCCCTTCTCCAGCATCTCGTCCATCTCGGCCGGAACAATCTGCCACGACACACCAAACTTATCGGTCAACCAGCCGCATTGTTCAGCCTCGGGAACTGCAGAAAGCTTCTCCCAGTAGTGATCAATCTCCTCTTGCGAATCGCATTTCACCATAAAGGAGATGGCTTCGTTGAAATTGAATTTATGATCGTGCGCGCTGTCCATTACGGTAAACCACTGCTTCTCCAGCATGAAGTCAGAGAACATAATGGTTCCTTCCTGGTCAGGGTCCGAGCCCTTTGGATAGCGGGCAATCGTTCCTTGCCGCGAGTTTCCAAATATGGATAAATAGAGCGACATGGCCTCTTCAGCTTTACCACACTTTTCACCGACAAACAGTAACGACGGTACAATAGCCGGCCGCTCCTCACCTTCCGGATTCGTAAGGATCAGCTGCCAGGATACGCCATATTTATCCTGAATCCAGCCGTACCGCTCACTGAATGGATACTTATCAAGCGGCATCAAAGCTTGGCCACCCTCAGATAATTTGTTCCAGACCTCATCTATTTTCTGTGCTGCGTCCTTATCGCGTGACGGATCAAAATTAACGAAGAAAGACACGGACGGATTTAACTTAAAATACGGCCCTGCACTGATGGCCATAAACTTCTGCCCCCATATTTCAAAAGAGACTTGATCACAGTCGCCTGACGGTGTGTCATGAAGTGTCGTCACACTCGTAACCTTGGATTCGGGGAAAACAGAGGCGTAAAAATTAGCCGCTTCTACCGCTTCTTTGTCATACCATATATGCGGCACGATGGTCTGATTCGCGTTTGTCACAAGTCATTCCTCCTCAGCTGCCTGTCCATCCGGATAGTAGGCTGTATTGTGGGCGGAGTGAAAACTGCATAAATGTTATCCCTGCGGCTGCTCTCCTGGAACATTCACTTGAAAAGTAACGCCGAACTTGTCCTTAACAATCCCATACAAGGGACTCCAATCCGTCTTCTGCAGAGGCATGACCACTTGACCGCCGTCTTCCAGTGCAGCAAAAATCCCCCGCGCGTCTGCCTCTTCAGTAGGATGGATGGCAATCTGAACCGTATCCCCATCCGCCTGATGCGCCGTACCCGGAAAAGTATCGGAGAACATGAGATCTGTATCACCAACCTTCAAATGTGCATGCATCACAAGGGTTTTCATCTCATCGGTCAGCGGATGATCCGGATCTTCCGGTTAAATCTCCGAACGTCATGATCCCAACTATGCTCCCGCGCAGCGCTTTTTCATAAAAATAAAGGGCTTCTCTCGTGTTTCCATTAAAAACAAAATACGGGTTCAAACGGATTGACATCATTCTTCATCCCCTTTGGAACAAGTTAGTCAGTCAGCTTTATTATACACAAAAATTTAAGGAAACAAACGTTTTTTGCGAACATATGAACCCCTTTTTTTCTGTATGAGCAGCCTCAGATGCGGCCCATGAAAAAAGCACTCTCGCAGTTTAGCGTGAGCGCTTAGCGTTTCAGCATTACCCTGTCCAAAGGCAACGTCAAACTCATGATCAGGGTTCATGAATTATCGTTCTTCAGAGTGCTCTTTCAAAATGTGAGCCGTTATTTCTAGTGTATACAAACCTTTTGCAATATCTACTATAAGCTCCACCACAAGCTCCCGTTCCATTCTAAAATGGTATCCATTTAAGACCACCATGCTTGAAGATACTCGTCGCTTATCCATGTAATTATCTTCTCGATAAAGAGCTTGCCGAAAGTAACCAAATCTACATAATGAATCATCTTGCTATCCAGATTCAACAATCGGCATCTTAGACAAACCGCCATGTATGGTTCTAAACAAACGTTAATACGAAAAAGACACCCCTAAAGGTGTCTTTTGCTTTACTCCATATGGAGCCGAGGGGAGTCGAACCCCTGTCCGAAGATAACGCCACATAAGCTTCTACGAGTGTAGTGACAGATTTGATGTCACCCTAGAGACTCCCTGTCACCGGATTCCCTTCGGGTCAGCCTGATTATCTTCTTCCGTTGACCCCAGGCGGAGACCAAGCGGCGTATCCCACTAAAGTTGAGCCCCTAGCCCGCCACATGGGCGATGGAAGGTAGGAGCTAGCTCACAGGTTATTAAGCTGCGAAAGCTAAGTTGTTGTTTTGTTTGCCGTTTAATTGGCTTTAGCGTTGATGAAGCGGACGCGTCCCCACTACTCGCTACCCATGCTCGAACTACCCCCGTCGAATCCAAAAACGGCCCCTCATTAAAAGGGCTTCCTGGATCAAGGGAACCGCCGGCAAGAGCGATCCGTATCCATTATCCTTCGCGCCATAAAGCGAGAAGATAATCTGAAGCATTAAGTCTTACATAAAAGAGTATATCACATTTTGCAGCATATTCACATAGATCTTGCAGGAAACTTAGGTTGAGATTGCCACCGACGCTGCCCGAACAAAGAGAGCGCCCGAGGTTCCATCCCAGAATTGCCGTTTATCTCGCGACCTTCTGCTTCTCCCGCAGTGCCCGCTGGATATCGCGCTGTGCGTCACGTTTGGCGGCGGAGTCGCGTTTGTCGTACTGTTTCTTCCCTTTGCCGATGCCCAGCAGCAGCTTGGCGTAGCCGTTGCGCACGTAGACCTTGAGCGGCACAATCGTATACCCTTCCTGCTTGGAATGCCCGAGCAGCTTGCTGATCTGTTCTTTATGCAGCAGCAGCTTGCGCGTGCGCGTCGGGTCGTCCGGGTTGGAGCGGTTGCCCTGCTCGAATGGACTGATATGCATGTTATGCACAAAAATCTCACCACCGCGAATCGTGGCAAACGCATCCCCGATATTCGCACGGCCATTGCGCAGCGATTTGATCTCCGTTCCCGTCAGAACCATGCCCGCCTCGTAGGTGTCTTCGATAAAATAATCATGGGAAGCCTTTTTGTTCTGGGCGAGCACTTTCCCGTCTGCTTTTTTACCCATGACAATCACTCCTTGAACCGAATATTAAAACAAGCCGCCCCCGTATCCAGCCGCTACATGATGCGTTCAGGACCGTAGGCACTAGACTTATATTGTATCAAAAGCGTTCCCATAAACGCAAGGAAAGCCCTAGTCCGGCAGATTGCTTCCTGAACCGCCTCCAGCGCGTCGCTTCGGTTACGCAAGTAGCTGCAGGCAATACCATACAGCAGTTCCCGGTGCAGCCTGACCGCATCGCTAAACTGCGCCTCGGTCCCCACGCCGGCCAAAGTGACCTTTGTCATCTCCCCACTGAACATGGCCTCCCCTCTCTCTCCAGCCTTTCTACAGATAAGACGGAGCAACGCGATAAAACGTTGTACATACTCTAAAAAACATATGAAGACGGCTGTCCTCCCCCATCCTACATCGGATGACAGTACAACAAAAAGACCCCATTATCCATCTAGCGACAGTAATGGGGTCTTTCGCGAACAATGACCCGCCCGACTCCTCGGAGGCGGTCATTATCCAAGAGACGCGAATCGTTCCGGGATCTCATGCGGAGCTTGGCGCTTCCGCTTTTATGTTCGGGTTAGCTTTGCTTTTTCTTCTTCTTTTTCTTTCGCTTCTCGCCGAGCGGAGCCGATAGCTCCACGTTGCCCGGGGTTACGGTGTCGCCGATGAAGACGCCGTTTTGGGATTTTCTCTTGCGGCGGCTCTTGCCTCCGCCGCCGCCGAAACCGCCCCCGAGATCCTCGCGGGTGCGGATCTTTGTGTCACCGTCGACGCCGGTGTACACGTCGCCGCGGCTCCCGGGCGGCGCGCCGTAGCCGCCCTTGCCGGAGCCGAAGCTGAAGTTGATGCCGCGGGAACCGCCGGCATCCCCAGCTTCGGCCTTCCGGCCGCGAGCCCCGCTGCCCGGCTCGCCGCCGGTGGCGACGGCGCCATTGCCCCGGCCGCCACGCTCGGAGCCGCCGGGTGCCGCGCCGCTTCCGGCCTGGCCGCCGCCGTGCACGCGCCCACCGCGGCCACGCTTGCCGCGGCTGCCCGCTGCGGCGGCTCCGCCCTTACCGCCGCCGCGGCTCTTGCCGCCCCCAGCGCCTGCAGCGGCCGCGCCGTGGCCGCCTCTGCGGTCGCGGCCACCTTTGCCGTTCCGACCGCCGCCGCCAAAACCTCCGCTGCGACGCTCACCCGCCGCGCGCGGCTTCATGTCGACCAGCTCGAAGTCGATCGTGTGGTCGTCCATGTTCACCTTGGCAACGCGGATCTTCACCTCGTCGCCGATGCGGAACACCTTTGAGGTGCGCTCCCCGATGAGCGCCATATGACCCTCGTCGAAGTGGTAGTAATCATCCGTCAGATTGCTCAGACGGATCAGCCCTTCGACGGTATTTTCCAGCTCGACGAACATGCCGAAGCTGGTCACGCTGCTGACCATCGCCTCGAATTCCTCGCCGACCTTGTCCAGCATATACTCCGCCTTCTTGAGCTGCTCCGTATCCCGCTCCGCTTCCACCGCGACGCGCTCGCGCTCGGAGGACTGCTGGGCGATATCCGGCATCCGGCTCGCCAAATATTCATGGCGCTTCTCGCCGAGCGCTCCGCCGCTCTCCAGCACCTCGCGGATGACCCGGTGAATCACAAGGTCGGGATAACGCCGGATCGGTGAGGTGAAGTGCGAATAATATTCGGCAGCTAGCCCGAAATGCCCTGTGCTCTCCGCATCGTACTTCGCCTGCTTCATGGAGCGGAGCATCATCGTGCTGATGACCGTCTGCTCCTTCGTGCCATGAATATCCTCCAGCAGCTTTTGCAGCGCGCGGGGATGGACAGAATTACCCCGGCCCTTAACGTGATAACCGAAGTTGGCCGCAAAAGCCATAAAGTTCTGCAGCTTCTCAGGGTCCGGGTCCTCGTGAATCCGGTACAAGAACGGCACCTTCAGCCAGTGGAAATGCTCCGCCACCGTCTCGTTCGCCGCTAGCATGAATTCCTCAATGATCTGCTCGGCGATGGAACGCTCTCTTTTTACGATATCGACCGCTTTGCTGTTCTCGTCGACGATGATTTTGCTTTCCTGAAAGTCGAAGTCAACGGCTCCCCGTTTCATCCGCGCATCCCGCAGCTTCATCGCAATTTCCTGCATCAGCCGGAAGTCCTCAATCAGCGGGGTGTAGCGCTTCAGCAGCTCGGGATCTTCATCCAGCAGAATCTTGCGCACATTGGTGTAAGTCATGCGTTCCTTGGTGCGGATCACGCTGGTAAAAATATCATGCTTCACAACCTTCATATTCTCGTCAAATTCCATCTCGCACGACATGGTAAGCCTGTCCACTTGCGGATTCAAAGAACAGATGCCGTTCGACAGACGGTGCGGCAGCATCGGAATTACCCGGTCGACCAGATAGACGCTGCAGCCCCGGTCATATGCTTCCTTATCCAGTGCCGAGTTCTCGCGCACATAATAGCTGACGTCGGCAATATGCACGCCAAGCTTGTAATGGCCGTTCTCCAGACGGGCGACGTTGACCGCATCATCCAGGTCTTTGGCGTCTTCCCCGTCAATAGTGACGATATTCAGGCCCCGCAGGTCGCGGCGGTTCTGTCTTACAATTTCCTCTTCCGTAATGGAGTCGGGAGCGGTAAGCGCTTCGGCCATAACCTCTTCGGGAAAAGCTTCCGGCAGCTGATGCTTGCGGATAACCGATAAAATATCGACGCCGGGGTCGTCCTTATGACCCAGAATCTCGATAACTTCCCCTTCCGCCGCCGCACGGCCTTCCGGATAATTCACGATGCGGACCACGACTTTTTCACCGTCTACCGCACCGTTAAACGATTCCTTCGGGATAAAAATATCGCGGTTGATCCGCTTGTCATCCGGCAGCACAAAGCCGTAAGTCTCCAGATTTTGAAATACGCCGACCGTTTGCAGCACGCCCCGGCGTACAATGCGCACCACTTCGCCCTCCATCCGGCCGCCTGTATGGCTGCGCGATGTAATCCGGACAAGCACGATGTCGCCGTTCATGGCGCTTTTGATATCATTAGCATGAATATACACGTCGGGATGCTCCCGGTCGTCGGGAATAAGAAAAGCAAAGCCCTTCGCATGAGCCTGCAGACGGCCGCGAAGCAAGTCCATCCGCTCCGGCACGCCGTAGCGCCGGGTACGGGTCAGCACGATCCGTCCATCCTGCTCCAGGGTGCTCAGCAGCACGTTGAATTCCTTCAGCTCCGCTTCTTCCGCGAAATGAAAATGGTCGATCAATTCCTCATACGTCATTGGTTTATAAGCGGTTTCCCGCATGAAATTCAGCAGATTCTCTTGTGTTATCATCTTCGTCACCTCGGCCCGCCGCGGCTGAGGCCGCCGGCTGGTATGTACTTTATGTCTTATATACTTCATACCCTAGTATACACGAAATCAATCCCCGGCATCCCTTCCCGCCGATTACAAAAAAACCCCCGCTCCATCGTGAAGAGCGAAGGTTCCATTCGTCTATGTTATTTAACCACGACGGCAACAATAATGGACAGAATAAAGAATCCCGCCGCCAGTGCAACCGTTACACGCTGCAGTACGAGCTCCATGCCGCGCGCTTTCGTCTTGCCGAACAGATGCTCAGCACCGCCGGAGATGGCGCCTGCAAGGCCTGCGCTCTTGCCCTTTTGCAGCAGAACCACCGTAATCAGACCGATAGAAAAAATCAGAAGCAGCACTTTCAGAAAAATATCCATTCCTTCCACCCCCTACGCCTAAGCATCACTATCTATGGATATTCACTACTCACGTTTCATAAACAGCACTTTTATTGTACCATACAGCCCAAAGCAAGACAACTTGCAGACTATTTTTTATATAAAAAAGACTGCCCCCGATCATGAAATGACCGGGAAGCAGTCTCTTGGATTCTAAACCGAATCAAAGGTTCGGAGAACCTTATTATCTTTTCAGGTTGTAGAAGGATTTCAGGCCGTTGTATTGAGCCAGTTCGCCCAGTTCGTCTTCGATGCGAAGCAGTTGGTTGTACTTGGCGATACGGTCAGTACGGGAAGGTGCGCCCGTCTTGATTTGGCCAGCGTTGGTAGCTACGGCGATGTCGGCGATAGTGCTGTCTTCGGACTCACCGGAACGGTGGGATACAACAGCAGTGTAGCCTGCGCGTTTTGCCATTTCGATCGCGTCGAATGTTTCAGTCAGCGTACCGATTTGGTTAACTTTGATCAGGATGGAGTTGCCGATGCCTTCTTCGATACCTTTACCCAGACGCTCGGTGTTGGTTACGAACAGGTCGTCGCCAACCAGTTGGATTTTGTTGCCCAGTTTCTCGGTGAGCAGTTTCCAGCCTTCCCAGTCATCTTCGGAGCAGCCGTCTTCGATCGTGATGATCGGGTATTTGTCAACCCAGGAAGAGAGCAGGTCTACGAATTCCGCAGGAGTGAAGGATTTGCCTTCGCCTTCCAGGTGGTATTTTCCATCTTTGAAGAATTCGGTGGAAGCAACGTCCATGCCCAGGAATACGTCAACGCCCGGTTTGTAGCCGGCTTTTTCAATGGCTTCCATGATGGAGGACAGTGCGTCTTCGTTGGAAGTGAAGTTAGGAGCAAAGCCGCCTTCGTCGCCAACCGCAGTGTTGAGGCCTTTGCCTTTCAGTACGGATTTCAGGTTATGGAAAATTTCAGCGCCTGTACGCAGAGCTTCCTTGAAGGAAGGAGCGCCTACCGGCAGAACCATGAACTCTTGCACGTCAACGTTGTTGTCGGCATGAGCGCCGCCGTTCACGATGTTCATCATCGGAACCGGAAGCTGCTTAGCGTTGAATCCGCCAAGGTAAGTGTACAGAGGCACGTCCAGAGCTGCTGCTGCAGCGCGGGCTACGGCCATGGAAACAGCCAGGATAGCGTTGGCGCCCAGTTTGCCTTTGTTGTGCGTTCCGTCCAGAGCGATCATGGCTTTGTCGATGCCCAGTTGGTCCAGAGCGTCCATGCCGATCACTTCAGGAGCGATGATTTCATTAACGTTCTTCACTGCGTTCAGAACGCCTTTGCCCAGGTAACGGGATTTGTCGTCGTCGCGAAGCTCAACGGCTTCGTGAGCGCCTGTGGATGCGCCGGAAGGAACGATAGCGCGGCCTTTCGCGCCGGATTCCAGGTAAACGTCAACCTCTACAGTAGGATTACCGCGGGAGTCAAGTACCTCGCGTGCGTAAACGTCGGAAATAATAGTCATTTCAATTCAATCTCCTTTTTAACAAAGATTTAGTCTTAATAAGCCTTGCGGTAC
This sequence comes from Paenibacillus sabinae T27, assembly GCF_000612505.1. Classification (NCBI taxonomy): domain Bacteria; kingdom Bacillati; phylum Bacillota; class Bacilli; order Caryophanales; family Paenibacillaceae; genus Paenibacillus; species Paenibacillus sabinae. The sequence goes on along the minus strand of NZ_CP004078.1, from coordinate 182,127 downwards.
ATCGTAAAACCTTGCCCGTATTACTTGCGGCTGGCAATCATGGATTGACCGGTCATTTCCGCAGGCTGCGGAAGGCCCATCAGATCCAGAATCGTCGGCGCCACATCCGCGAGAATGCCGTGTTCGCGAAGCACCACATTCTCGTCCGTTACGATAAACGGAACCGGGTTGGTCGTATGTGCTGTAAACGGACGGCCCTCTTCATCGAATACCATATCGGCGTTACCGTGGTCGGCAATAATGATTGTTACGCCGCCCTTGGCACGAACGGCTTCTACCACTTTGCCTACACATTCGTCCGTCACTTCGACCGCCTTGATCGTCGGTTCCAGCAAGCCGGAATGGCCGACCATGTCGGGATTCGCGAAGTTCAGAATGATGGCATCGAATTTGTCCGCTTCGATCTCAGCCACACAAGCCGCAGCCACTTCGTAAGCACTCATCTCCGGTTGCAGATCATAAGTCGCTACTTTCGGGGAGTTGATCAGAATACGAGTCTCACCCGGAAGCTCTACGTCACGTCCGCCGCTGAAGAAGAACGTTACGTGCGGATATTTCTCGGTCTCCGCAATACGCAGCTGCTTCTTGTTTTGCTGAACGAGCACTTCGCCCAGGGTGTTGTCCAGATTCTTCGGTTTGTAGGCAACATAGCCCTGAACCGTTTCGCTGAACGTGGTCAAGCAGACAAAATGAAGATTTTCCGGGAACAGCGGGCCGCGGTCAAAGCCGCGGAAATCAGCGTTCGTGAATACCTGGGACAACTGGATGGCACGGTCCGGGCGGAAGTTCAGGAACACAACGGAATCGCCGCTTTCAACAGTCGTTAACGGCTTGCCTTCGCTGTCCACGATCACGCAAGGCTCAACAAATTCATCATACACGGAATTCTGGTACGAGGCTGTGATCGCCTGCAATGCGTCCGAAAATTTCGGTCCTTCGCCATAAACCATGGCACGGTAGGTCTTCTCTACGCGGTCCCAGCGTTTGTCGCGGTCCATCGCGAAGTAACGTCCGGATACCGTGGCGATTTTGCCTACGCCAACCTCTTCGATTTTGGCAATAAGAGCTTCAATGAATTGCTGACCGCTGCTTGGAGGTACGTCGCGGCCGTCCATGAAGGCGTGAATGAATACATCGTTCAACTCTTCCTTTTTGGCCAGCTCCAGCATAGCGAACAGGTGATTGATATGGCTGTGTACCCCTCCGTCGGATACCAGCGCATACAGGTGAAGCTTCTTACCGGTCGATTTGGCGTGTCTTACCGCTTCAACCAGCGTTTCGTTCTCGAAAAACTCTCCTTCGCGGATGGACTTATCGATGCGGGTCAAATCCTGGTACACGATCCGGCCCGCGCCAATGTTAAGATGTCCTACCTCGGAGTTCCCCATTTGGCCTTCCGGAAGTCCTACGGCTTCGCCGGAGGCGGTAAGGGTCGTATTAGGATACTGCTTCAGGTAACGGTCGTAGTTAGGTTTGTTCGCCTGTGCAACGGCATTGCCTTCTACAGTATTACGCAGACCGAAACCGTCCATGATAATCAGCGCTACAGGTCTTGGAGCTGACATTACTTCGCCCCCTCAACCAATTGGATGAAGGAAGCTGGCTGCAGGCTTGCGCCGCCGACAAGAGCGCCGTCGATGTCGCTTTGGCCCATATATTCGGTAACGTTCTCAGGCTTCACGCTGCCGCCGTACTGGATGCGAATCACTTCAGCAGTCGCTTCATCATACAGATCCTTGATCAGGCTGCGGATGTAAGCAATAACCTCATTGGCATCCGCCGAAGTGGAGGATTTGCCGGTACCGATCGCCCAGATTGGCTCGTAAGCGATAACGGTTTGAGCTGCCTGTTCCGCGCTCAGACCTTGGAACGCGCCTTCAGTTTGCACTTTGCAAACTTCCTTCGTTTGGTCGGCTTCACGCTCTTCGAGCTTCTCGCCTACGCATACGATCGGAGTAATACCGTGGCGGAAAGCCGCATGCATCTTCTTGTTTACGATTTCATCGGTTTCACCGAAGTAAGCGCGGCGCTCAGAGTGGCCGAGAATAACATAATCCACGCCAAGATCCTTCAGCATAACGCCGCTGATTTCGCCTGTGTAAGCGCCGTTGTCCTCGAAATGCAGGTTCTGTGCGCCGATTTTGATGCTCGTACCTTGAGCCGCTTTCGTCAGAGCCGGCAGATTGGTGAATGGAGCGCAGATTACCGTCTCTACGCCTTCAACTTCTGCCGCGCCTTTAACCTCGGCGAAAAAGCTTTCAGCTTCCGGAACTGTCTTGAACATCTTCCAGTTGCCGGCAATGATTGGTGTTCTACTCATAGCAAAGCTTGCCTCCCTTTATAACTCTTACTTGTCGTTAAGTGCTACTACGCCAGGAAGAGCCTTGCCTTCCATAAATTCAAGCGATGCGCCGCCGCCGGTGGAGATGTGGTCCATTTGGTCAGCCAGCTTGAACTTCTCAGCCGCAGCAGCAGAGTCGCCGCCACCGATAACCGTGTAGCCTTCTGTTGTCGCACAGGCTTGAGCAACTGCTTTTGTGCCTTCTGCGAAAATATCGATTTCAAATACGCCCATCGGTCCGTTCCAAACGACCAGCTTGGAGTTCTTGATGACGTCCGCATACAGTGCGGCGGTCTTCGGACCAATATCCAGGCCCATCCAGTCAGCAGGGATTTCGTTAATGTCGACGGTCTTCGTGTTCGCATCGGCTCCGAATTTGTCGGCCACTACAACGTCAACCGGCAGCAGGAAGTTCTTGCCGAGCTTCTTAGCTTTTTCGATAAAGCCAAGAGCGGTGTCGATTTTTTCCTCGTCAAGCAGGGATTTTCCGACTTCATAGCCTTGAGCTTTGGAGAACGTATAAGACAGACCTCCACCGATCAGCACGTTGTCGGCCAGCGTCAGCAGGTTGTCAATAACGTCAATCTTGTCTTTAACTTTCGAACCGCCGATGATTGCGGTGAAAGGACGTTCCGGATTGGACAGGGCTTTGCCGAGTACGGACAATTCTTTCTCCATCAGAAGTCCGGACACAGCTGGCAGATAGTGGGCGATGCCTTCGGTCGAAGCATGCGCGCGGTGCGCTGCGCCGAATGCGTCGTTGACGAACAGATCGGCCAGTTCGGAGAACTGCTTGGCAAGCTCCGGATCGTTCTTCTCTTCACCCGGATAGAAACGGACATTTTCAAGCACCAGAACGTCGCCGTCTTTCAGTTCGGCAACTTTCGCTTTTACCGCATCGCCAACCGCTTCGTCAGCTTTGGCAACCGGTTTGCCCAGAAGCTCGGACAGACGCTCCGCAGCCGGAGTCAGACGCATGGAATCGACGAATTGGCCTTTAGGACGGCCCATATGGCTCGCCAGAATGATTTTGGCTCCGTTCTCGATCAAATACTTGATCGTCGGCAGCGTTTCGCGGATACGCGTGTCGTCGGTGATTTTGCCGTCTTCGAGAGGCACGTTGAAATCGACGCGCACAAATACGCGTTTACCTGTTACTTCTACATCACGGACACTTTTTTTGGTCATGACTTTTTAACCTCCACACCCGGAATTGTTCCACTCTGCAATACTGGGGTAACACACTTGAGCTTGCATCAAGAAGAAACGGCTGCGCCCTTCTATAAGGACGGCATCCGTTTTTCCCGAAAAGAACTATAACGTACGATTAGGCGAATTATGCTGCGATTCTCTTGTATTTCGGAAAAGAGCGGAAACAATGGACTGCTGTTTCCGCTCTATGGATGATGCTATATAAAATCTTTAATTATTTAGTCAGTTTTGCGAAGTGTTCCAGCGTACGAACGAGCTGGGCAGTGTAGGACATTTCGTTGTCGTACCAAGCAACAGTCTTAACGAGCTGTTTGTCGCCAACGGACAGAACTTTAGTTTGCGTAGCGTCGAACAGGGAACCGAAAGTCAGGCCCTTGATGTCGGAGGATACGATTTCGTCTTCCGTGTAGCCGTAAGTTTCTGGATCAGCAGCTTCTTTCATTGCCGCATTAATTTCGTCTACCGTTACGTTCTTTTCAAGAACAGTAACCAGCTCTGTCAGGGAACCTGTAGGTACCGGTACGCGTTGAGCGGCACCGTCGAGTTTGCCTTTCAGCTCAGGAATAACAAGGCCGATTGCTTTTGCAGCGCCAGTCGTGTTAGGGATAATGTTCTCAGCAGCAGCACGCGCACGTCTGAAGTCGCCTTTGGCATGCGGAGCGTCCAGCGTGTTTTGGTCGCCAGTGTAAGCGTGGATTGTAGTCATCAGGCCTTCAACCACACCGAACTTGTCGTTCAGAACTTTGGCCATAGGAGCCAGGCAGTTCGTTGTGCAGGATGCGCCGGAAATAACAGTTTCGGAACCGTCGAGAACGTCATGGTTAACGTTGTATACAACAGTTTTCATGTCGCCTGTAGCAGGTGCGGAGATAACAACTTTTTTCGCTCCGCCTTTCAGGTGAAGCTCAGCTTTTTCTTTGGAAGTGAAGAAGCCTGTGCACTCCAGAACGATATCTACGCCCAGGTCGCCCCAAGGCAGTTCTTCAGGGTTGCGGTTAGCCAGAACCTTAACATCTTGGCCATTCACTTTGAAGAATCCGTCATGAACTTCAACTTCGCCTTGGAATTTGCCTTGAGTTGTATCATATTTCAACAAGTGCGCCAGCATCTTGGCATCGGTCAGGTCATTGATCGCTACAACTTCGATTCCTTCCACGTCTTGAATACGGCGGAATGCGAGGCGGCCAATACGTCCAAATCCGTTAATACCTACTTTTACAGTCATTGAATAGTTCCTCCTAAAATTCGTTTTTATTTATTCAAGACAAGCCTAAGGCTTATCAAGACAACAAGTTAAGTATAAAGCATAAAAAATGCCAATGCTCGTCTAATGCCGAATCTGCTCGGAGGCAGCGCTATATTCGTCGATCTCCCTGACGATTTCAGCCGCTGCGGCTTCATCTATAACGAGTATGTCCTCTTGGCCGAACCTTAGCACGGCGTGGATGGCTTTAGCCTTGCGCTTTCCTCCGGCTATGCCGATAACGACTTCCGTCCGAAGAATGTCCTCAAGACGAAGTCCCATGGTCAGCATGGAATGAACGACCTTGCCCTGTTCGTTAAAGTAATGACCGAAGGATTCGGCAACGGCGCCTGCATCCTTGATCTTGCTGACGGTTTCCTCGTCCAGGTTTCTGCGGCGAGTCATTTCCACAGCATCTCCGATTCCATGCACGATAATTCTCGAACGGCGGATAATCTGTACAATTTCTGAAATATTCGGTTCATGCGCCAGCGATTGATAGGCATCCTCGCTTAGCAAGTCCGGCACATGCAGCAGCCGGTAATGCGCTCCGATCCGCTTGGCCATCGTTGAAGCGATGGTATTGGCCTGAAATTCCACACTCTCTCCAAGCCCGCCTCTTGCCGGTACAATCAAGACTTCTTTGTAAGACAAGGACATTGGAGAGGTCATCTGCTCCGCCAATTCGTACAATGTCGAACCGCCGGTAACGGCAACCGTATCGTCGGTACGCAGCACGCTCAGCAGCGCTCTGGCCCCGGCTCTTCCCAGCTCTCTCTTGGTAAAAGGTGAAGCCTCACAATCTCCCGGCACCACGATAACCTTCTTCAAACCGTAGCTTGAACGAATTTTCTCTTCCAGATCATCAAGGCCAAAGAGGCTTTTGGCCACAGGCTCGAGCAAATCAAGCAGTTTCCGTCCGGCATCGCTGATGCGCATGCCAACACTCTCGATCTCAATGAGCCCCTGCGACTTCAGAAGGTCCGTTTCCGCACGAAGCACCCGCTCGGTCATATCAAGCGAAGCGGCAAGCGTTCTGCGGCCGATAATATCCGACAACAGGATCTGATGAAGAATCGTATACCGTCTTTTGAGGGTTTCCATGAGATCAGGCAGAAGCTGCTTTTGGATTTCCAATAAATTACGCATGCTTTCACTCCTGCAACTTCGTCTTTCTCGTCTTCCCCTTCTCTATGGTCTTAAAACGTCCCGGGTTAACTTTTTAAGTCCCACCAATATTCTACCCAAATATTGCCCTGAACGCAAGGGCTCCGAAACTAGAATTCACAACCTCTTTTCTTCTTATGCATCGACACCTGCATCGACACCGGCATTGCGTTGACGAAAGATCGCTGCCAGAGATCTGTATCAATAATTGGGAGTTGCAATGCTTCGAATTTTATATTATAATAATTTCTGTTGCGCCCGTGGTCCAATGGATATGACGTAGGCCTCCGAAGCCTGAGATCCAAGTTCGATTCTTGGCGGGCGCGCCACATTATTTGATTAACCAAACCTTGTGTATTTAACCCAGCGCCATGAGATGGCGCTTTTTTTGTGAGGACAGTTTGACTTTCTTTGACTTTTTGTTTGAATTTGTTTATCATGTGGGTAATACGGTAAGAGTTAATGAAGAAACGGCTATGCCGGCTTGGTTAAGAGCGGCTTCTCGTTTCCCGTACAGGGGATAAAGATGAAGACATGCGCACAGCATATAAATCCTTGTCCTTCTAAAATGAAGCTGTACGAAATCCATTATTGAAGATCTAATTCTAAGGAGGTTTTCCACGTGAGTTACATTCCTATGGTCGTAGAACAAAGCAACCGCGGCGAGCGGGCGTATGACATCTATTCCCGTCTGCTGAAGGACCGCATCATTTTCCTTGGAACCGAGGTCAATGACGTGGTAGCCAATTCCATCATCGCACAAATGCTCTTCCTGGCCGCCGAGGACCCGGAGAAAGATATTTCCTTGTACATTAACAGTCCGGGCGGTTCCATCACCGCTGGCATGGCGATTTTCGATACGATGCAGTACATCAAGCCTGACGTCTCCACGATCTGCGTCGGTCTCGCCGCTTCCATGGGCGCCTTCCTGCTCAACGCCGGAGCCAAAGGCAAACGCTATGCGCTGCCGAACAGCGAAATTATGATTCACCAGCCGCTGGGCGGAGCCCAAGGACAAGCTACGGACATCGAGATCCGCGCCCGCCGCATCCTGAAAATGCGCGACAAGCTGAACAAGATTCTGGCTGAACGCACCGGCCAACCGCTGGAGCGCATCGAGAAGGACACGGACCGCGACTACTTCATGAGTGCAGCGGACGCAGCCGAATACGGCCTTGTCGACAAAGTCATCGAGAATACAACCTCCGTTGGCGCCTAATCTTCCATAAAAATGCAAACACCCTTTGTTCACAATTGTGGGCAAAGGGTGTTTTGTGTTGTTAATTGGAGTTCAGATTTCCATACCCCATCGAGTGCAGCCGCTCGGCAATCACGCGGTAGCCTTTTCCATTCGGGTGAAGATGGTCGATCGAGAGCAATTCCCGCTCGTGTCCGGCAAACGTTCCGTAAATATCGGCAAAGCCGCATTCCTTACTGCAATACTGCGCCAGTTGGCGGTTGAACTGCCGGACCCAGCCTGAAGCCTCTTCCAGCGTAGGATACGGATTATACAATCCGACAATTCGTATAATATAGGGCTTGCCGGCGCCTGCCTTCGCTTGGTGAATCTGTCCCATGATACCGGCAAAATTGCGCCCGGATTCTTTCAGGGCTTTTTGATAGACTGAAGACGGCAAGTGGGACTGCCCCCCCGCCTTCGCGACATGGATCAGGTCGTTGCCGCCGATCGAAATCGTAATAATATCCGCCTCGCGCAGTGATTGGCGAAACAGCGGGTTGTATTTTACTAGCTTCTTCAGCTCGGCTGTAGTCAAGCCGTTGATTCCCAGGTTCGTATAAGCGACAAAAGTACGGAGCGATATCTCCGACATCCGCCGGTAAACGGGAACAAAGCCATTTCCGGGCATTGCTCCAAAGCCGGTGGTCAGCGAATCGCCAATCGCCGTATAGTGGTAAACCATGACATTCTCCCCTCCCCGCTTATGGCTCGGTCACCATTCAGCATATGAACGGCAAGCCGTTCTCGCAACGGGGGAATATCCAGGTTCAGTCAACTATTTTAAACGGGCGAACGGATTGCTTCCGTCCGGCAGCAGCTCATTAAAGGTAAAGGTAAACTCCGGAAAGCCTGCGGCATACGGGGTATATTCATATAATTGAAAGAAGAGCACCACACGGCCGTCTTTAAGGTAAAAATATTTCTCCGTATTCAGGCCGGTGAAACCGCCAAAATAGCCTTCATCCGCCCTTAACAGCTTGCCGACCTTCTCGTTCAGCAGTTTTTTGTAATTCGGATTGGCTCCGAACAAGTCTTTGAGCAGCAGGCGCTTGCCATCCTTCAGCGAAAACGTAAAGGCCTGGCGCAGCGTCATGCCGTGGGCGCCTCCGGTGTAGGCGTACTGGTCCATGACCAGGCTCAGCACACCGTTCTGGTTATAGGTCACAACGTAATTCGAGTCGAATTCATACGGACGGTCCTGCTCGCTTTTCTCGGCAATCGCCCTGTCAGCATCTTCGGCAAAGCTCATTGCGGCTTGTCTTAGCGTATCGTTAATGCTCTTCTGCGCGGAGGCTTCCGCAAGGCCCGCAATCTGCGGATAATTCAGCCTAATGGCTGAGTCCCCAATCTCCTTGGCATACGTCTCCGTCGTTACCGTCACCTTGTTCAGCGGCCGGTTCATTATATTCAATCTGCCGGAAGAAGCGCTAAAGTCACCACGGTAGCCGAGATAATCACTGAGCAGGCCAAAAGGTACGTAAAGACGGTTATTGTAGCTGCGGCCCTCATACTCGTTGATAAAATACCCGTTAACCGCAATTGAGATTCCGTATACGGTAACCGTAAGCTTGGTCTGACGGATTCCCTGCCCGGCGGTATAGCTGTTCTCCGCCTTGTTATAGGTGATCGGCATGCCCAGAGTATTTTTCAAAAAAGTCACCGGAATCCATAGCTTTCCTTCTCGGAAAATGCCCTGCTGCATCGTAAGGGTTCCATTGTACTTCAAGGCAACCAGAGAATAACCGGCCTTAACCTTAGCCTTGACCGGCGCGGCTTCACCCGTTCCGGCAGAAACAACCGTCCCGCCCAGCAGCAGCGCTGCCGCCAACATTCCGGCTCCCCATGTGCGTGCAAGCTTGTTCGTCTTGTTCATGGTACCATTCTCCTTTTTACGCAAAGAGGCCTTTTCGCCTCCAAGCTTGCGATAAAAGCCTCTTATCATCTCGTTAGTTGTACGGCCTGCTAGTTCAGTTGATAGATCACGTTAAGCTGGGTCGTAATCTTCACTTCTCCCGGCTGAACCGCGGTGCTGCCTGCGCTGTCAGCGGCGGCGTACTTCGCTTGGTTCATTTCATAAAGAATCGGGCCCCCGCCGACGTCGTTCTGGCTGACGGTCAGCACCTGGCCGAGCGTTCTCTTCGCGGCTTTGGCAATGGCGCCCGCTTTCACATCGGCGTTGGCCATCGCCTTCTCAATGACCTGCGCCTCGAACGCCGAAGTGTCCTCTACCGCAAAACGGGCATTGCCGATATTGTTGGCGCCCGCCTCGGAAGCCGCATCAAGCAGCGAGCCCACCTTGTTCAGATCACGGTATGCGACCTGCAAAACATGATGCGCATTGTAGCCCTTCACCTGCTGGCCTTCCTTGTCGTTGTACGTATAGTTCGGCTGTACGAAGAACTCGCTTGTTTGGATATCCTTGTCGCTAATGCCCCACGTATTCTTGAGCAGCACCGTCAATTTTTGAATCTTCGCTCCATTGGTCTTCTGGGCCTCTTGGGCGGTTGACGCCGAAGTATCGACTCCGATCGACAGATAGACGATATCCGGCTTCATCGACAGTTCTCCCTTGCCAACGACACTGACGATATTTTTCTGCACCTCTTCGGCAAAAGCCTTCTCCGGCTTATCGAATACGCCGCTTAACGCCACGCCCCCCGCCATTAAGCTTCCTGCAACAAACACGGACAGGACCGACTTGATCCATTTCTTCATTTTTGCCATCCTCCTTCATATGAGTTACGTGATTGCAATCGTACCTACTAGACGAGAAGGCCTGGCAAATGTTGCATGGGGACAAAAATAAAAAAAGCCCTCAGGCGGGCTTTTTGGTCATACCATAAATAGGGCTGTGCTGCGAATACTGTTATTGATTCTCCAGCTCTTCCTTGCTGACAAGGCTCGTCAACGCGGTTACGGCCTGATCGGCATCCGCGCCTTCAGCGCTGATATAAATCTCCGTGCCGGAGCTGATCGCAAGGCTCATAATCCCCATAATGCTCTTGGCGTTAACTTTTTTATCGTCTTTTTCGACGAAAATCTCAGATGAGAACTTGTTGGCTTCCTGCACGAACAACGCTGCCGGCCGAGCATGGAGCCCCGTCTTCAACCGGACGACTACCGGGTGCTTTGTCATGAAACGCTTACCCCCTAATTAAGATGTGCCCAAAAATTTCACAGTAAATTTTATCATATTATATCATTATAACCTAAACGACACTAGAAGAAAAATAATCATTCGCTCCGAAGCTTCTCCGCCAGCTCGTCTATCTTCCGAAGCCGATGGTTGACGCCGGATTTGCTGACGTTGCCTTTCAACATCTCGCCGACTTCCTTCAGATTGATATCGGGATGGGACAGGCGGACCTCGGCCACTTCGCGAAGCTTGTCTGGCAAATTCTCAAGCCCAATTTCCTTCTCCAGAAACTTGATGTTCTCAATCTGGCGCACTGCCGCGCTGATCGTCTTGTTGAGATTCGCGGTCTCGCAGTTCACAATCCGGTTGACGGAGTTGCGCATGTCGCGCATAATACGCACATCCTCGAATTTGAACAACGCCTGGTGGGCGCCGATCAGGCTGAGGAACTCGATGATCTTCTCGCCCTCCTTGATGTAGAGGATGAATCCCTTCTTGCGCTCGATACAGCGGGCGTTGAGATGAAACTCGCCGGCCAGCTTCACCAGCGCCTTGCAGTGCTCCTCATACATGGAGGCGATCTCCAGATGGTAGGACGAACCTTCCGGGTTGTTCACCGATCCGCCCGCCATAAAGGCGCCGCGCAGATACGCGCGTTTGCAGCAGTTCTTGCGGACAATGCTTTCGTCGATGCCATCCGTAAACATGAAGCCCTCCGAGACGATTTTAAGGTCGTTCAGGATTTCCTGCACGCGGGCGGGGATACGGACGATATAGACGTTATTTTTCTTCAAACGCATTTTTTTACGCACGAGAAGCTCGGTATGAACCTGGTAATATTTCTTAAGCAAGGAATAAATCCGCCTTGCAATCGCGGCATTTTCTGTTGAGATGTCGAGGACGATCCTTTTGCTTGAAAGCTGCACCGATCCATTCATCCGGATCAGCGCCGACATTTCCGCTTTCTCGCAGCACGGGCCGCTCTCAACCATCGTCAGTTCTTTTTTGGTTAGCGCCGCAAAAGACAAGGTTCTCACCTCTTTCGTGTTATCCAATCCTGAATGAGCTTATAAATATGATGGCTCAATTTATCCGTATCATGCCTCAAATAGGTGCGGAACAAAACCAGCTTGTCGGCAATCAGCTCATATCGCGGATCATCAATCGCCTTCTGGTCCAGTTCTACGGGGCTCGCCCCTTTTTCGGCATATTTCCGCTGCACTTCGGGCGGGATTTCGCCGTTGTTCACGACGACATAATCGAACAGATGCATGCCGATATGATCGTACACGGCTTGTAAATGATCGCTCACGGTGTAGTTATCCGTTTCCCCCGGTTGGGTCATTACGTTGCAGATGAACATCTTCACCGCGCATGAGGCGACAACGGCCTCCGCCAGCTTCGGCACAAGCAGATTCGGCAAAATGCTGGTGTACAGGCTGCCGGGACCGAGCAGAATCGCATCGGCGGACCGGATCGCCTCCAGCGCCTCCGGCAGCGGTTCTACATCGGGCGGCTCCAGAAAGACCCGCTTGATCTTGTTCCCGGCTTCTGGAATCTTCGACTCTCCCTTAACGATGCTGCCGTCTACCATCTCCGCGCTCAGCACCACCGCTTCGCCGGCGGCCGGCAGCACCCTCCCCCTTACGGCGAAGACCCGGCTCAGCTCGCGGACGGCGGTGACGAAATCGCCGGATATATCGGTAAGCGCGGCCAAAATCAAATTGCCGAGACTGTGTCCGGCAAGACCTTCTCCGCTGCTGAAGCGATATTTCATAATGTCGGCCATCAGCGGCTCGACATCGGCCATCGCGGTTAATACGTTGCGGATATCGCCTGGGGGCGGCATTTGCAGCTCGCTCCGCAGAATGCCGGAGCTTCCTCCGTCATCGGCTACCGTTACGATAGCGGTAATATCCAGCGGCTTCTCTTTCAAGCCGCGAAGCATAACGGACAGGCCGGTGCCGCCGCCCATGACGACGACTCGCGGACGCTGTCCAGGTTGTTCAGCCACGATTAGATCCCTTCTCTCCTTAATGCCTGTCGCGTTCGGCATCCCGGTGGCTGACCGATATGATTTCCGTCTCGCTTACCCCTAGCATCTTGCCCAAATACTCAGAAATGGCCACAGAACGGTGCTTGCCGCCCGTGCAGCCGATGCCGATGATGATCTGGGATTTGCCTTCCTTGCGGTATTGGGGAATGAGAAAATGCAGCATATCGAGCAGCTTCGTCAGAAACGCCTGCGTCTCGGGCCACTTCATAACATATTCATATACATCGCTGTCTTGTCCCGTGTGTGGCCGAAGGTGGTCCACATAATGCGGATTAGGCAAAAAGCGAACGTCAAACACAAGATCCGCGTCGATTGGAATGCCGTATTTGAAGCCGAAAGAAGTGATATTTACGGAAAGCATGCTTTTCCCCAAATGGGAGTAGCGGGAGACGATCTTCTCCTTGAGCTGGGCAGGCTTCATATTGCTTGTATCAATAACCTGCGTAGCCGAATCCTTGAGCTCCTGCAGCATATTGCGCTCCAGCCGGATACCGTCGAGCGGCATGCCCTTCGGAGCAAGCGGATGGCGCCGACGGCTCTCCTTATAGCGCTGCACCAATACGGAATCGGTGGCGTCCAGAAACAGAATCTCGCAGCCGATCGTAAATTGTTCCTTGATTAAATGCAGAGATTCCGAGAGAGCGGTAAAAAACTCGCGGCCCCGCAAGTCAATCACGAGCGCCACTTTGGCGATCTTCCCCTTGGACTGCTCAATCAGCTCCGCAAATTTGGGAATCAGGACGGGCGGAAGATTATCGACGCAGAAAAATCCGAGATCTTCGAGGCTCTGTACGGCGATCGTCTTGCCCGCTCCCGACATTCCGGTAATGATGATCAGGGTGGCCGCAGTCGACGGAATCTTCTCCTCTTCGGTCATTAAGCTTCCCTCCCTAGAATTAGTGTATGAATAATTTCCGGGTTCTAAGAACGCAGCAGAAGGCCGGCGGCGCCGACGATGCCTGCATCGTTGCCGAGGAGGGCTGGGATAATTTTTACATCCTTTTGCAGCGGATCAGGGGCAAGCTGCGCGTACACGCGGCGGATTTCTTCAAACAGAATCTCTCCGGCCTTCGATACGCCGCCGCCGATGATGAATACCTCGGGATTCAGCACGGCCGCAACCGCCGCCATCGACTTGCCAAGATAGAAGGCCGCACGGTTGACGATGCGCAGTGCCACTTCGTCCCCGGCTTTGGCCGCATCAAACACTTCTTTGGCGGCGATTTTGTCTACCGATGCAAGCGTCGTGCGGTCGCCCCGCGCTACGGCGTCGTTCGCCATGCGAATGATGCCCGTTGCCGAGGAAACGGTTTCCAAACAACCCGTCTTCCCGCAGCCGCACTGAATCGCTTCCAGATCGGGAACGACGGAAATATGACCCAGCTCACCGGCAAGACCGGAGAAGCCCTGATAAATTTTGCCGTTTATAATAATGCCGCCGCCAACGCCGGTTCCGAGCGTATAGCATACGCAGTTCTCGATACCGCGCCCGGCCCCGCTCCAAGCTTCCCCAAGCGCCGCCACGTTGGCGTCATTGTCTATTTTGACGGGCTTGTTCAAGCGATCTTCCAAAATGGAACGAATCGGCACGTCTCTGAATCCTATGTTAGGCGCAAGAATGATAATGCCTTCACGAATGTTCGTGAAACCGGCTACTCCCGCTCCAACACCGACAAGCTGATCCCATTCATAAGGTGAGTCAGCGACAATTTGGCGCACATACTTTTCGATGTTGTCAATGACTGTATGGACACCGTCCTGGGTTCCAGTAGGCCCTTCATAGGTGTGCAGTAAATGTCCTTCGTCATTGCAGATGCCCACCTTAATTGCGGTTCCGCCCAAATCCACGCCTACGTAGATATTTTCCGACATGTAACAAGCCACCTTCTCTAAACTAAAATAGTAAATCCCACGATACCCACTATAATAGAAGCGTTCCCTGCGGTCAAGGAAAGGCGGCACACCCGGGTCTGATACAACTCTGAAAGGCCGAAAGTGGTATGATAAGGAAAAATGAGTGCAAAAAAAGCCACCCGCCTTGCGGCGAGATGGCCCAATAAGCCTCCGGTTCCGGAGACTAAAGTCAGGACTGCAGGATACTGGCCTATTTCGGCCGCACTACAGCAATCTCCTCGTTTTTTTCACAGCCAGGGACCACAGGGTCTCTTTTCCGTTCCGCACAGGCCTGCTCTTCCCGATCACGGGCTCCTGTCTTCTCCAATGTCCCTCCGCCAGAGATTCAAGCTTAAGCCGGTCCTTCTCCATCAGCATTTCCGCGATTACAGGATGAATCATAGGTGATCCCGCCCCTTTCTTGCCGGATGCTTACATCCGGATGTTACTTTTAGTATATCTTTTCCAAAAGGGGTAAAAAGGGTATAATCCAAATTAATCGCTTCACCTTTTCTATTGAACAGGAGGTTATGCCTTTGCTGGCCGCTCTGCAATTTTTTGAGCTGAGATCGTCCTACGTAGACCGGGAGCTGAATACTCCCTATCCAACCACGATTCAAGCGCTGGCCGACATATGGCACTGCACTCCGCGCAACGTGAAAATGGTTCTCCGCAAGCTGTCGGATCTCGGATGGATCAGCTGGCAGCCGGGGCTTGGCCGGGGGAATTCCTCCATGCTCGCTTTTCTGGCCGATGCGCAGGATATCCTGCTTGAAGAAGCGACAGCCCAAACGAAAAAAGGCGACGTCAAAGGAGCGCTTGAGCTGATCGACCGTTTTGGCGAGTCCGCGCAGGTCAAGGACCGGTTTCTGGAATGGCTCTCCGGCGGAATGGGCTTTACCCGGACCCTGGTTACCGACACGATGCTGGATACCCTCCGGTTCCCGGTGCAGCGCTTCATTGTGACGCTTGATCCCGCTTCGATCTATTTTGCCTTCGACTCGCATATTATCGGGCATATTTACGATACACTGATCGATTACGACCCGGTGACCGAAACCTTCCGGCCTTCCATCGCCCACTTCTGGGAAAGCTCGCCGGACTGCAGCGAATGGATCATCCATCTGAGAAAAGGCGTAAGCTTCCACCACGGTAGGGAGGTAACGGCGGAGGATGTCATTTACACCTTCAACCGGCTGCGGCTGAACCCGGATCTATACGAGCAGAGCTGGTTATTCGCGGGGATCGAGGATATCCGCATGCTGGACCGCAGGACGGTCCATATCCGGCTCAAAGAACCCAATTACCTTTTCCTGCACGTCCTTTCCCTCAAAGCGTCCTCCATTCTTCCGGCGGATCTGTGCGGGGCGGGTGAAGCAGCCTTCATGAAGCAGCCGGTGGGAACCGGATCGTTCAAGCTGGCGCGTTATGATGATAGCGTATGTATATTGGAAGCTTTCTCTTCCCATTTCCGGGGCCGTCCGCACATCGACCGGGTCGAGATCTTGTTCCTGTCCGAACAGGATTCGGGTCTGCTGAAGGAACCGGATTGGTCCAGCGTCTCCTGCACGGAGCAGAATGTGTACAACGGATATATGAGAAAAAGCGCCGGCCCGGACGCCGAATGGCGCGAGGTGGAGACGATTTCGCCGGGCTGCAGCATGCTGGTCTTTAACCGCCGCAAGGAAGGACCGCAGAACAGCCTGGCCTTCCGCCGGGCGTTGGATCTGATCATTGACCGCAGGCAGATGATTGCGGATCTCGGCGAGAACCGGATTTATCCGGCGCTTGGATTCCGCACTCAGCACGGCACAACCGCAGACCTGTATGAACAAATAGATCCGGCCACGGAGGAAGCGGATATTTACCGGCTTCTTGAGCAAAGCGGTTATCGGGGAGAAACGGTCCGGCTGACAACTCATACGCGCCATACGGCCGATGCCCAGTGGATTCAGCGGCGCTGCCGGGACTTCGGCATCCACATGGAGGTCCATGTGCGAACAGCGGAGGATTTCTGCGAGCCCGGCTTTTCGCCGGAGTACGATTGCCAGCTGTATGAGGTTGTTCTCGGCGACGACGAGCTTAATGATCTGGAATTATACCTGCAAAAAGGATTCTTCCCTTCCGCCTTGGAGGCCGGCATGCTGAAGACGGTAACTGCTTCCGCCCTGGCCGTCATGTCCGACCCTGACCGGAACAGCCGCTGGCGGAGGCTCCATGAATTGGAGAGCCTGCTGGGCCAGTCTTACAGCGTCTTGTTTCTGCTGCACAAGAAGAGCAACACAAGATTCCATTCCTCCATTCAGGGAATCAATCTGAATTCCTGCGGGTGGCTCGACTTCCGCACTGTCTGGTTCCAGCCGCATTTCATGGGTGAGAACGAGAATAAATAGGCTATGGGTACGATGAGTGTCCGGCAAAAAAACAGGCTTCCCGTTGGATAGGGAAGCCTGTTGTATGCCAGGATGAAAGCACCCTGGTCGCTTATTTGTCCAGTGTCTCGCTCCAGTCGTGCACCATCGCGCCTTCAAGGTATTTCTCGGCGTCCATCGCCGCCATACATCCCGAACCCGCTGCCGAGATGGCCTGACGGTACCGGGTATCCTGAACGTCGCCGCAGGCGAACACGCCGGGGATATTCGTCTCCGTCGTGCCCGGACGGACAACGATATAGCCGCTTGCGTCGGTCGTGATCTGTCCGCCAAGGAAAGCCGTGTTCGGCGTATGACCGATCGCCACGAAGACGCCGTCGGCTTCGACCAGCTCTTCCTCTCCGGTCTCATTGTTGCGAACAAGCAGCCCCTTCACTCCGGTATCGTCTATTGAGACCTCAAGCGGCGTGCGGTTCAGCGCCCACGAGACTTTGGCATTCTCCCGTGCGCGGTCCTGCATAATCTTGGACGCCCGCAGCTCGTCGCGGCGGTGAACCAGGGTAACATTGCTGGCGAACCGCGTCAGGAAGCTCGCTTCCTCCATTGCAGAGTCGCCGCCGCCGACAACAATGATCTTCTTGCCGCGGAAGAAAAAGCCGTCGCAGGTGGCGCAGGTGCTGACCCCGCGTCCTACATTCTCCTGCTCTCCCGGTATGCCAAGATACCTGGCCGAAGCGCCAGTCGAGATAATAACCGTCTCCGCTTCAAGCTGGCCAAGACCGTCAACGTTCACTTTGAAGGGACGCTGCGAGAAATCGACGGATTCCACCCAGCCGTTCTTGAACTCGGCTCCGAAGCGTTCCGCCTGCTTGCGCATATTGTCCATAAGATCGGGCCCCAGAATGCCTTCCGGAAATCCGGGGAAGTTCTCCACTTCCGTCGTCGTCGTCAACTGGCCGCCCGGCTGTAGGCCTTCAATGACCAGCGGGCTCAAATTCGCGCGCGCCAGATAAATGGCCGCTGTCAGACCGGCCGGGCCGGTTCCGATTACAATCGCTTTGTACATCTCAAGTGACCTCCTCGCAAAACGGATTAGTATAACTTTGGCTGGGATGCCAAGATCGTTATCTTTATTATGTTATGCTACGTTTCTTCATGACTTTAGCCGCGCGGAAGCCGCTCCTTGCTTTCCGGGCGCAGATCCTTCTCCGGCTCTCCGCCGATCAGCTTGTGCAGCCGGGGCAAGCCGGCTTCCTCCAGCCTGCCGCCCTGCGCTTGCTCGTTCAGCAGTTCCTTGAGCGCCTGAACCAGCTCCTCGTCGCCGAGCCAGCCGAGCGCCTCCGTCACCTGCTGCTTCAGGCTGTCGTCTCCGTAGCGAAGCGCCCAGAAGAAGGAAGACCGCAGTAGCGGATTCGCCCGCACCTGCTCGGCAAAGCTGCCTTTGTTGGCCTTCCACTGCTTGAGCTGCTCCTGAAAGGGAAGCTGGTAGTTATAGCTGACGGGCGGCATATCCAGCCCTTCCGCCGCGGATTGCTGCAGCAGGTTCAGGAAGAATCGGGGCACCACCGACGCCGGATCGAGCTTCGATGCCTGCAGCCAGCAGCGCTCGGCCTCCTTCCGCAGCCCGCTGTTGCAGGCCGCGGCTGCGCAGTAGTGGTAGAGGCCGGCGTCCCCGCCGATGTCTCCGCCTCTCAGCAGACGGCGGAAATGGCCGTATGCGATTCTGTGCCGGCCCAGAATCCCCATGGTGGTCGCAAGCTTGAACACATGCTCCCGGTGGAACGGGACGGTAACCTCAAGCCGGAGCAGCAGCCCCTCCAGCGTATTCCGGTCTCCTTCATACTGCAGAAAGATGGCCATATTGCAGAGCGCATGCAGGTTTCCCGGCTCCTGCTCCAGCACCTGCGCAATGCACTCTTTCGCCTTCCCGAACCGGCCCATATAAAAATAGGCCAGCGCCAAATTATTGCGAGCCGCCAAGAAATCGGGCGTCCCTTGGGTAATCTCCTCCAGCAGGCGCACCGCCTCGGGAAACTTCCCTTCTTCCAGCAGGCTGCGGGCCCGGTCGTGCTCGACCGCCCCTTCCCTGCTGCGGATCCGGTGGAGCGAAACGGGACGGTCCAGCTCGTAATGCAGCAGCTCCATCAGTTCTTCCGATTCGGCAAGAAACTCGCCGTTAACATCCTCTTCGAGATATGTAACCAGCGAGCGTTCGGCTTCTTCAAAGTTTTCCATATTGGCAAAGTTGTTAGCCATATAGAAATGGCACTCCGTCATCGACGGGTCCACTTTGTCCAGAACATGGGCCAGCACGGCATTGGACGCCTCGTAATTCCCCATCTCCGACAGTATACCCGCCATATTGCAATGATTAACCGGATTTTCCGGTTCATATTCAACCGCTTTGCGGAAATTTTTTAAAGCCTTCTCATATTGAAAGCGATCAAGCGAACGCACGGCTCTTTCAAAGAAAAAGTTGGCGTTCAGAGCGACGGAAATCACCTTCCGGCCGTCCGGCTCTGAAGTCTTTTCTATCATGGAAGCAAGGCACCTCCTTGTAAGCTCCCTAACCCTCTCCAAAAAACATTAAACCTTGGGACGCACCCTAAATCCGGGAAATTCTGCAAACTCACGTTTGCCGGGTTCCAAATTCCGTCCAGGCTGGTCTTCACACAGTATAACATAAAACAGAGGGGGGGGCTCAAGTTGAACGGGGGGCCTGAGCAGACAAAAAATGAGAGAAATACCGTACGCCACTATGCCGCGACTTTCACTTTAAAGACAAAAAAAGACGGGGGATATTAAATCCCCGCGTCCTCCATCAGCTTATCGATGGAACCGCCCTCGATAATAATGCTCGCGGCTCTCGCCAGCATCGGAGCGACCGACAGAACGGTGAACCGGCTCGGATAATCGGTGGGCAGTTCGATAGAATCGGTTACCACCACTTCATCAATCCCCGGATGCTCCAGCCGGACGATCGCCGGGCCCGAGAACAGCCCGTGCGTTGCGCAGACAATGCTGTTCTTCGCGCCTCTCTCCTTGAGTCCCTCCACAACGTTGACAATGGTTGTGCCCGTATCGATCAGATCCTCAATGATGACCGGCGTCCGTCCCTCTACATCGCCGATGACATGGGTAATGACCGATTCGTTATGGGCCGGGCGCTTCTTGATCATAATGGCAAATGGCGAATCGAGCCGGCTTGCCAGCTTCTCGGCCATGGATGCACGGCCGGCGTCTGGCGAGACAACCACGATATCGGACAAATTCTTGGTCTTCAAATATCCGCTGATCAGGTCAAGTGCGGTCAGATGGTCCACCGGAATGTTGAAGAAGCCCTGAATCGCCGCCGCATGCAGGTCGAGGGTCAGGACGCGCGTAGCGCCGGCCGTCGTCAGCACGTCGGCAACCATTTTGGCGGAAATCGGCTCTCTCGGCGCGGATTTGCGCTCCTGACGGGCATAGCCGTAGTACGGCACGATAATGTTGACCGTACGTGCCGATGCCCGCTTGGCGGCGTCAATCATCACCAGCAGCTCGACGAACAGCTCATTGATGGGATGGGAGAGGGATTGCACCAAAAAAACGTCGGAATTCCGGATGCTCTCTTCATAATGCACATAAATCTCGCCGCTCTTGAAGCGGGTCAGCTTGATCTTCCCCAGCTCCACACCAAGCCGCGCGGCAATATTAGCGGCCAGCTTCGGGTTGGACGAGCCGGAAAAAATACGCAATGAATGGTGCTGCTGCATAACGCCCCTCCTCGAATAGATGATTAGCCTTCAAAAGAAACGGTCTCGCGGCGGCGCCCTTTAAACCCGGCGAGCTCACGGAATCCCGTGTCCCAGAGCAGCTTGCGCGCATCCGCAAGCCCTTCGCCCAGCTTGGCCGGATCATGGGCGTCCGAGCCGAGCGTCAACGGGATGCCGAGTTCGAGCGCCTGGGCCAGCACATGCGGAGCCGGAAACATCTCCGCGCACGGCTTGAACAAGCCGGAGGCATTCAGTTCCATCGCAATTCCCGCGTCCGCTATCGCCTGTAATGCGCTTTTTTCCAAGACTCTCACTTCCGCCAGGCCTTCCGCTGTATCCGGGCCGTAGCCGAATCTTTTGATAACGTCCATATGTCCTATTATATCGTATATTCCCGAAGATGCCGCCTTGCTTATCGCTTGATAATAACGCCGGTACACCTCCAGGGGGTCTTGTCCTTCCCAGCCGTGAACCTGCCGGTAATCGGTAATATCCCACTCGCCGAGAAAATGAACCGAGCCGATCAGGTAATCCCACGGGTAGGGCGACAGCAGCTCGCGGATCTGCTCCTCATAGCCTTCGATATAATCGGCTTCAAGCCCGACTCGGATATCAATCGTCCCGCGGTAGCGCTCCTTCAGGTTCAGGCACTCCTCCACATAGCGTGGAAGCTCCTCTAGCGGCATTGCCATTTCGGGATAATACTGATCCGGATCGACATGAATCAGCGGCAGATGATCCGAAAGCCCAAGCTGGTCCAGACCCAACTTGATGCCCCGGCGAACATAGTCTTCGAGCTTGCCTACGGCATGACCGCAACGCTCGTGATGGGTGTGGTAATCGATCTGCATAGGAAGCTCCTCCTCTTGATGGTTCTAATCGCGGCGGGGCCGCTCGTGGCGCGCGCTAAGCTCGGCCATAATGTCGTCAAGCGGGAGCTTGCGCTCCTGCAGCAGGACGAGCAGGTGATAAATCAGATCGCTGACTTCAAGCCGAAGCTCGGCGTTGTCCTTGTTCTTGGCGGCGATGATCGTTTCGGCCGTTTCTTCGCCGACTTTTTTCAGAATCTTGTCCACGCCTTTGTCGAACAAATACGTGGTATAGGCCCCTTCCGGACGCTCCGCCTCTCTCTCGGCGATAATCCGCTCCAGCTCGGCCAGCACTTCAAAGCGCTCTCCGGCCGTTTTTTCAGCGCTATGTACCTCTTCCGCCGGTTTGTTGTCCACAGCTTTGCTGCCAAGCGGCAGCTCGCGGTAAAAGCACGAAACTTCGCCCGTATGGCAGGCCGGTCCCTCCGGTTTGACCTTCACGAGCAATGTATCGCTGTCGCAGTCGTAGTGAATCGAAGTAATCGCCTGCGTGTTGCCCGAAGTCCCGCCTTTATGCCACAGCTCTCCCCGTGAACGGCTCCAGAACCACGTCTGTCCGCTCTCCAGCGACAGCTTCAGCGATTCCGGGTTCATATAGGCGAACATGAGCACTTCCAATGTCTTGTCATCCTGCACGATGGCCGGCAGAAGACCGGCCTCGTTCCAGCGAATGCCGTCTAAAATTTCCTGTTGTTCAAGCGTCGTATTGTTTTGCTGTCCGCTCATCGGATTTCCACACCCTTTTGTTTTAAGTCGGCCTTCAAATCGCCGATCGCAATTTCTTTATAGTGAAAAATGGTCGCCGCAAGCCCGGCATCCGCCTTGCCAGCAGTGAACACATCGTGAAAATGCTCAATCTTTCCCGCTCCGCCTGACGCGATCACCGGGATATCCACCAGATCGCTTACAGCCGATGTGAGCTTGATATCAAAGCCGTCCTTGGTGCCGTCGGCATCCATGCTGGTAAGCAGAATCTCTCCGGCTCCCAGCTTCTCGGCCTGCTTCACCCATTCCAGCGCCTTGATGCCGGAAGGCTTGCGTCCGCCGTGGGTATACACTTCCCACTCGCCCCAGGATTCATTGTATTTGGCATCTACCGCCACTACAATGCACTGGGAACCGAACCGCCGCGCGCCTTCGAGAATGAGCTGCGGGTTGTTGACTGCCGCGGTGTTGATGCCGATTTTATCGGCTCCGGCCCGCAGAATCGTCTTCATATGCTCGGGAGCCGATATTCCCCCTCCCACGGTGAACGGGATGGAAATTTCGCCCGCCGTCCGGCGCACGACCTCAACCATCGTCGCTCGGCCTTCCACCGATGCGGAGATATCCAGGAACACCAGCTCATCCGCGCCTTCCCGGTCGTAAATCGCCGCCAGCTCCACCGGATCGCCGGCATCGCGCAGGTTTACGAAATTTACGCCTTTTACCACCCGCCCGTCCTTGACGTCCAGACAGGGTATGATGCGTTTGGCCAGCATGGGTTTATCCTCCTTGTAAGAGCGTTGTCGATCCCCCTTAGCCAAGCTTATACTTCCGAAGCCAGTTTCCCTTAGGGAAACTTTCAGAGACCTCGAGGGCGTTCGGAAGTTTGACGGAATCAGGGGCGAAAGCGCTCCTTCGTTCATTTTTGTGGTGCGGCCTTAGGCTACTTCAACGCCGCCAAAGCCTCGGCGAGCTTGATATTGCCTGTGTACAGCGCCTTCCCGACGATGGCGCCGCCGATACCGCTGTTCTTATGCGCGCTCAGGCGAAGCAGATCGTCCTGAACGGTAACTCCGCCGGAGGCGATGACCGTTTTGCCGCTGGCCTGCGCCATAGCGAGAATGCCCTCCACGTTCGGGCCCTGCATCATTCCGTCGCGGGAAATATCCGTGTAGATAAACGTTTCCGCGCCCTTGGACGCAAGCTCTTTCGCCAAATCGGTAGCCAGCACCTCGGACGTGTTGAGCCAGCCGTGCGTGGCGACATAGCCATTCCGCGCGTCGATGCCGATCGCGACTTTATCGCCGTATTTGGCCAATACGGTTTCGGTAAATTCCCGGTCATTGATGGCTGCGGTGCCGATGATGACCCGGCTGACGCCGAGCGACAACAGCTTCTCCACATCCTCCAGAGTGCGCAGCCCTCCGCCGACCTGAACCGGCACGTTCACGCCCGCGGCGATCGATCCGATAATGTCGACATTAACCGGATGCCCGGCCTTTGCGCCGTCGAGATCAACCAGATGGATGAACTCTCCGCCCTGCGCTTCCCATGATTTGGCCATATCCAGTGGGCTGTCGCCGTAAACCGTTTCCTGATTATAATCGCCCTGCAGCAGCCTGACGCATTTTCCGTTCCGGATATCAATCGCCGGATACACGATAAAAGAAGACATTTTGCCGTTCCCCGCTTTCTCCTTGCTAAAATCTTTACTTTAACCCGGCAACTCGGCGCTCGCCAAGGCTCTTTGACCCCTGCCCCGGATGCCTACGATGCTCAATTTAGTATACTTCATGAGCCAACGCTCATTAGATTTCCATTTTCAAAAACTGCTCAAGCAGCTTCCTTCCCAGCTCCCCGCTCTTCTCGGGGTGAAACTGCATGCCGAATACGCTGCCCCGCCCAACGATGGCTGTAACCGGGTGCCCGTAATCAGTCACGGCCAACAGATCGTTTTTCTGCTCCACGTGGGCATGGTAGGAGTGGACGAAATAGACATGGCCCTCTTCCAGCCCTTTAAGCAGCGGGTTCTCCGGCTGAAGGTACTGCAGCTTGTTCCAGCCCATATGCGGCACCTTGAAACCCTCTCTGGCCTCAAAGCGCACCACCGTTCCCGGCAAAAGATCAAGCCCTTTGTGGTTCCCGTACTCCTCGCTTTCGGTAAAAAGGAGCTGCATGCCCAGGCAGATGCCGAGCAGCGGCTGCCGCCCCTTCGCGGCAACCTCTTTGACAACCGCGTCCAGCCCGCTTTCCCGCAGATGATCCATCGCGTCGCCGAACGCACCGACACCGGGCAGAATGACCCGGTCCGCACCCAGAATTTCGCCCGGGTCGCCGGTGACAAGCGGTTCATACCCAAGGCGCTCAATCGCCTTGCTGACGCTGTGCAGGTTGCCGATCCCGTAATCGACGATAGCAACGGTCATGGGCTACAGCACCCCTTTCGTGGATGGAACGCCTTTCACCCGGGGATCGACCGTCGTCGCCTCGTCCAGCGCACGCCCGAGCGCCTTGAATACCGCTTCGATCATATGATGCGTATTGAAACCGTAATGCACGATGACATGCAGCGTCAACCGCGCTTCCAGCGCGAATTTCCACAAGAATTCATGAACCATCTCCGTGGAGAAGCTGCCTACCTGCTGCGAAGGATATTCGGCCCGGTATTCAAAATGCGGTCGGTTGCTGATGTCGATGATGACCTGCGCCAGCGCTTCGTCCATCGGTACAAAAACGCTCGCATAGCGCTTGATGCCCTTCTTGTCTCCCAGCGCTTCGCGCAGCGCCTGTCCAAGGCAGATGCCAATATCTTCCGTCGTATGATGATCGTCAATCTCGATATCGCCGCGCGCCTGAACGGATAAATCGAATTGGCCGTGCTTTGTGAACAAATCGAGCATATGGTTCAGAAAAGGCACATCGGTCTCAAGCTCCGCCTGACCGCTTCCGTCCACTGTCAGCGACAGCTTGATGTCCGTCTCGTTCGTTTTGCGGGAAAGGCCCGCCTGCCTGATTTGCTGCCCGTTATTCTCCACGCTCTACTCCACCCTTCGCTTCATTCTCCAGCCTGATTTCCACGGCTCTGGCGTGAGCCTCCAGCCCTTCGCGGCGCGCCAGCTCGATGATGGTGCTTCCGTCGCGCAGCAGCGCCTCCTTGCTGTAATAGATCAGACTCGATTTTTTGATAAAATCGTCCACGTCCACCGGCGACGAGAACCGCGCCGTTCCATTCGTCGGAATAATGTGATTCGGTCCGGCAAAATAATCGCCCACCGGCTCCGAGCTGTACGGCCCGAGGAAAATCGCTCCGGCGTTCTGGACCGCTCCGGTCAGCGCCATCGGGTCCTGTGCAACGATTTCCAGATGCTCCGGCGCCAGCCGGTTGACGACGGAAATCCCTTCTTCCAGGCTCTCCACTACGATAATGGCGCCGTAATTGTCGACGGAAGCCCGGGCGATGGCCTCGCGGGGAAGCTCCCGAAGCTGCCGCTCCACTTCGGCGGCGACCGCATCGGCCAGTCGCTGCGAAGGCGTCACAAGGATGGCCGATGCCATCTCGTCATGCTCGGCCTGCGACAAGAGGTCGGCGGCGACATAGGCAGGTTCGGCGGTGTCGTCCGCCAGCACGACGATCTCGCTCGGACCGGCGATGCTGTCGATATCGACGGCGCCGTACACCTCGCGCTTTGCCAGTGCGACGTAAATATTGCCCGGTCCGCAGATTTTATCGACCGGGGCGATCGATTCCGTGCCGAAGGCCAGCGCGGCTACCGCCTGAGCGCCGCCGACACGGTAAATTTCATTCACGCCCGCCTCCGCGGCGGCAACGAGAATGTACGGGTCGATCCCTTCCTTCCCGCCTGTCGCCGGCGGCGTCACCATTACGATCTCCGGTACGCCGGCGATCTGGGCGGGAATTACGTTCATCAGCACGGATGAAGGATAGGATGCCTTGCCCCCGGGAACGTATACGCCTACGCGCTGCAGCGGCCGGATGATCTGTCCGAGAATCGTGCCGTCGGGCTGCAGGTCCATCCAGGAGTTCCGCTTTTGTCTGGCATGAAATGCGCGAATATTGTCCGCTGCGGCCCGAATCGCCGCAACAAAGGAGTCTTCAACATGGTTGTAAGCGGCCTTAAGCTCTTCCTCGGTGACCCGGATATTGCTGCTGTCCACCTGAGCTCCGTCGAATTTTTCTGTATAGCGGAAAAGGGCGGCATCGCCCTCCTGTTTGATGTCGGCCACAATTTGCTTAACGGCCTTGTTCTGCTCAGGAGTTCCGTAATCGACTTCCCGCTGCAGCTTGAAATCTCTGCTGGATTGCACCTTCACTGCTCTTCCTCCTTATATATCAACGGATCGCCCTCCAAGGGACCACCCGCTATACGCCTCTCATCATCTCGGTTCTTCTGTTAGAACTTCCAGAGTCCGGCGCCTGACAGCGGCCGCTTAGCTGCCCATTCGGGCAAGACAGCGGCCGCCTGGCTAATCTTGTATCCCCGCGTATACCGGAACGCCAGCTTAGTCACTGGGCCGGCTGAGCGATAACGGCCTGCAGCCGGTCACACAGCTGCTGGATTTCCGCATTCTTCATCCGGTAGCTGACCCGATTGGCCACCAGTCGGCTCGTAATCCCGAAGATGCTCTCCATTTCAACGAGCCCGTTCTCGCGGAGCGTCTGCCCCGTCTCTACCATATCGACAATTCTTTCGGCAAGCCCGATCAGCGGAGCCAGCTCGATAGAGCCGTTCAGCTTGATCACTTCAACCTGCTGGCCCTGCTCCCGGAAATACTGGGATGCGACATTCGGGTATTTGGTCGCCACGCGCTGATGAATGCCCGGCTCCCAGTTCGGCAGGCCGATAATCGACATCCGGCAGCGGGCGATGCCGAGGTCCAGCAGCTCGTACACGTCCCGGTTCTCCTCCAGAAGTACGTCCTTGCCCACGATGCCGATATCCGCCGCACCGTACTCCACATAAGTAGGTACATCCACCGGTTTCGCCAAAATAAATTCCATTCCCGCTTCAGGAAGCGGAATGACCAGCTTGCGCGAGGCCTCGCCCTCTGGAGGGATCGGCAGTCCCGCTGAACGGAACAGCTCCGCCGCCTTGTTATAGATGCGGCCCTTCGGCATAGCCACCTTCAGTATCTGCGCCATTTGCTTATGTCCGCCTTTCTGTTCCTGTAATTAGTATTCTCTATCTATCCGCTGTGCCTTCAGACCGATGGTCCTTAGCTGCGCTCCTTAACAAAGGAAACGAATGTATAAATGTCCTTATAGCGCTTGCCGCCCGTCTCGGCACCGGAATTTGCCGCCGTCAGCTCAGCCGGATTTGACACCAGCTTCGTTATGACAACATGCCCTTCCGAGCGCAGCCGCGCCGACTCTTCCAGTCCTTCTCTGCGCCGCTGAGCGTCGTATTGGACGAGAACTGGCAGCTCCTGCTTATTCTCTACTCCTCGAACGCCGTCCAGAATACGGTTCGTCTTAAGCGAGAAGCCTGTCGACGGAACCGACCGCCCGAACTGCTGGAGCAGATTGTCGTAACGTCCGCCGCTGCAGACCGGGAACCCGAGATCTGCGGCATAGCCCTCGAAGGTCATGCCCGTATAATAGGTGAAATCTCCGACCATCGTCAGATCGATCAGGACATGCCGGGACACGCCGTACGCCTCCAACACCTCCCACACCTTGCACAGATGCTCAACCGAGGCTTGGGCGAGCGGATGCCGGCTGAGTCCCAGCGCCTGGCCGCAGATCTCCTTGCCGCCGCGGAGCCGCAGCAGCCCGTCCATCTCTTCCTTTTGCGATTCCGTCAAGTCCAGACGGCCGAGCGCGTCGCGAAAAGCTACGTAATCGCGGTCGAGCAGATGGCTCTTTAGATCCTCCTGCACCTCCTGCATTCCCGGAGCCACTTCCTCGAACAGACCGTTCAGGAAGCCGACATGGCCCATGGCGATCTTGAACGTCTGCACTCCGGCTGCCTGCAGTGATGCAATGGCCAGAGCGACAACCTCTGCGTCGGCTTCCGGAGAATCATCGCCCACCAGCTCGACGCCGGTCTGATAGAACTCGGCCTCGCGTCCGGCCTCTTCCTCAATCGCCCGGAATACATTGGCGTGGTAGGACAGACGCAGCGGCAGCGGCTCGGCCTTAAGCAACGAGGAGACCACCCGCGCCACCGGAGCCGTCATCTCCGAACGAAGCACGAGCGCTTGCCCGCGGTTGTTCAGCAGCTTATATAGTTTCTGGTCGGAGGTTGAACTGGCAACCCCGACCGTATCATAATATTCCAGCGTTGGCGTCATAATCTGACTGTAGCCCCACTGGTTCATGCAGCTCAGTACATCATTTTCGATCTTGCGCAGCTTACTCACGGCATTCGGGAGGTAATCCCGAAAGCCGATGGGCTTCTCGAAACCCTTCGGTTTGGACATATTGAAATTCACCTCATCGGTTAGTAGAAAGAATCAATCAGCGAAATCTGTTTTAAGAGCTCCCCGTTCTTTACTATGGTAAAGTGGTAGTAAAGTAAAGCGTCCTTGATATCGTACCATGACATGTTATTTTCCGTCAATTCAAGCCTGAAAATTCGCAGATCTGCCTTTCGCGGTTGCTTCTTTTTCAGTGCTTACATTATATCTCTTTTTCGACCCGCCTATCTATTTAAAAAGAGATTTCACACCGGAAGACCATTTTAAAGCGGTATCAGCAATCGCTTACAAATTTCTCTTTACAAACCTTTCTAAGCGTCGTATGATACAAATGTAAGTTGTATACAGGTATACATGTTCAAATGAAAACGGTTAAAGAGGTGATTATAAATGAAATTGGGCCTGATTGGTCTTGGCAAGATGGGCTATAACCTTACGCTGAATTTATTGAACCATGGGCATGAAGTTATCGTAAGCGATATCAATCCGGAACCCGGACGCGAACTCGAGAAGCTTGGAGCCGTAGCGGCCTCCGGCATAACGGAGCTAACGGCGCAGCTTGCCCGTCCAAGAATCGTTTGGGTCATGGTACCGGCCGGAGCACCGGTGGACAGTGTTGTGGATACGCTTTCCGGACTGCTGGATGAAGGGGACATTGTGATTGAAGGAGGCAACTCCCATTACAAGGATTCCATCGCCAGAGCGGAAAAGCTTAGCGCACGCGGCATTCATTTTTTTGACGCCGGCACTTCAGGCGGAACCGAAGGCGCGGCCCAGGGCGCCTGCTTTATGATTGGGGGCAACTCCGAGGTATTCGAAGCGATCGAGCCGCTCTTTCGCGATCTTGCCGTCGAGAAAGGGTACTTGTATGCGGGACCCAGCGGAAGCGGACATTTTTTGAAAATGATCCATAACGGTATTGAGTACGGAATGATGCAAGCGATTGCTGAAGGCTTTGAATTGCTGGAGAAGAGCCCATACAATTTCAACTATGAGGATGTGGCCCGCGTATGGTCGAACGGTTCGGTCATTCGGGGATGGTTGATGGAGCTTACCGAAAGCGCTTTTTCCAAAGACCCTAAGCTTTCCGGCATTCGCGGCGTGATGCAAAGCTCCGGAGAAGGCAAATGGACCGTACAGACAGCGCTCGATCTTGAAGCCAGTACGCCGGTCATCGCGCTCTCCCTGCTGATGCGCTACCGTTCGCTCGAAGAGAATACGTTCCACGGCAAGGTTGTCGCCGCGCTGCGCAATGAATTTGGCGGCCATGCCGTCGTCAAAGCGGAGTAACGGCTGAACCTGCCCTTTAAACTGCATTTCAAATCATAGAACCTCCATGCGGATGTATGCTAGAATCAAAAGCAAAGAAGGTTGGCATCTTAGCTAAATCGTCCGCAGAGGAGTCGTGTGAATCATGCAGTATCCAACCGCCTGGCTTCAAGGAGTCTCGCTTGGTGAGTCCATTGCCTGCAAACTCAGGCTGCAAATTATAAATGAAGACCTAAAATCCGGCGAGGTCCTCTCCGAGAACCGGATCGCCGAAGAGTTCGGAACGAGCCGGTCCCCGGTGCGGGAAGCCTTGAAGGAGTTGGCTGCGGAAGGCCTGATCCGCCTGGAACGGATGGGAGCCGTCATTGTCGGCCTGAACCTGGAGAACGTCAAGGAATTGTACGATGTCCGTTATCTGATCGAAAGCTTTGCCCAGCAGAGACTGGCGGGAACCCCGCAGGATACGCTGATTCTTCAGCTCGAGCAGACGATCGACCGCATGAAGCTGGCCGTCAAATATAACGATTATGTGGAATTCGCCTTTCAGGATTTTTCCTTTCACGAGGCGATTGTCGTCAAGGCCAACCACACCCGCATTCTGCACCTGTGGAACAGCATCCGCCAGATTGTCATGACCGTCATTTTGGTTACTACGGAGAAGAGCTTTGCCGAAGGCGAGCAGCGCATGAACTGGATTGCCGACAAGCACCGGAGCATTTTGGAAGGGCTGAGGTCGCATGATGCGGAGAATATCCGCAAGGTCGTGCAGGCGTATTTTGCCGATTCGATGCTGACGCTGGGGCATACGCTCCCATAAGTTCAAAAACCAACGTCATGGTATAAAAAATTTTTGCGCCTTTTCTTGTCGACAAGTATGCAGCAAGTGAAGGCAAAACATTTTGAAAACGCTACAAAAATAGTAAAGCCTTTTCATTGTTGGATGCTTCGAGATTTGCCCATTATAAGGAGGACTATCATGAACAGTTTGTTCGGTCTCAGCCACAATGCAACCCTGCTGGTATGCACCTTGGTGGTCATAGCGTTTCTGGTCACACTGATCGCCAAATATAAATGGAATCCGTTCGTCACCCTGCTTCTTTCCGCTCTGTCCCTCGGGCTGCTCGCCGGTATGAAATATCAGGATTTGATCAAGTCCATCACCGGCGGTCTCGGCGGAACGCTTGGTACAATCGCCATCGTCATCGGCCTTGGCACCATGCTCGGGAAAATGATGGCCGAATCCGGCGGCGCCGAGCGCATCGCCACTACACTTGTTGACCGGTTTGGGGAAAAACGCGTTCACTGGGCCATGATGCTCGTCGGCTTTGTCGTTGGGATTCCCGTCTTTTTTGAAGTTGGCTTAATCCTGCTGATCCCGGTCGTCTTCATGGTGGCCCGCAAAACGAAAATGTCGCTGCTGCAAATCGGCATCCCGGTATTGGCCGGTCTGTCCACTGTGCACGGACTTGTTCCGCCGCACCCGGCGCCCATGATTGCCATCGACGCTTACGGCGCGAATTTGGGTAAAACGATTTTGTACTCGATTATCGTCGGGCTGCCAACCGCCATTATCGCCGGACCGCTGTTCGGCAAATT
Organism: Paenibacillus sabinae T27; assembly: GCF_000612505.1. NCBI lineage: Bacteria > Bacillati > Bacillota > Bacilli > Caryophanales > Paenibacillaceae > Paenibacillus > Paenibacillus sabinae. Next base: position 150,835 of record NZ_CP004078.1, on the reverse strand, counting down.
TATCGGTAAGCGCATTCTTGTTCAGCCGCCGGAGAAGCTCGCCGAACAGTTCGCTTCCACTAACGTCAAAGAGTTGCCGGGCTTCGGCATTACGCTTCTGACCATCCTGATGCCCGTTATTCTGATGCTGATCGGCTCCATCGCCGATATTCTCGATCCGGAAGCGGTTCACGCTTTTACACCGTTCGCCAAGTTTATCGGCCATGAAGTCATCGCCCTGCTCATTTCGGCTGTATTCTCCTTCTTCTCGCTCGGCTTTGCCCGCGGCTTCAAGAAAGAGGACATCTCCCGCTTCACCAGTGAATGTCTTGCGCCAACCGCTTCGATTATTCTGATTATCGGCGGCGGCGGCGCGTTCAAGCAGGTGCTGATTGACAGCGGCGTCGGCGGAGCCATCGCTTCGCTCGCTACGCAGACCCATGTCAATCTGATCTTTTTCGGCTGGCTTGTCGCAGCGCTCATTCGCGTCGCTACCGGCTCTGCAACCGTTGCGATGACGACGGCAGCCGGTATCGTCGCTCCGGTTCTGGCCGTAAGCTCCGGGGCTCCCATCGAGCTGGTCGTTCTGGCAACCGGCGCGGGCTCGCTCATTCTCTCGCATGTCAATGACGCCGGCTTCTGGATGATCAAAGAATTCTTCGGCATGTCCGTTGTCCAGACCTTGAAGAGCTGGACGGTCATGGAAACACTCTTGTCCGTTATTGGCCTCATCTTCATCTTGATTTTGAGTGTCTTTGTATAATTCAATAGTAGATGATATGCTCCTGGGGCGGCTGAGACATCAGTCCGGCCCCTTCATAGCATTATCGGAAAGAAGGTTTGAGTGATGAATACCCAGTATATGATTGGCGTTGATATCGGAACTACGAGCACGAAGTCCGTGCTGTTTACGGAGAATGGAAGCATTGTAACCAAGGCGGATCAAGGCTATCCGCTTCTAACCCCCTCCCCGTCCATCGCCGAGCAGGACCCGGAGCAAATCTTCCGGGCCGTCGTCTATACGATTTCGGAGGTAATGGCCAAAAGCAAGATCGAAGCCAAGGATGTCCTGTTCGTCTCGTTCAGCTCCGCCATGCACAGCGTCATTGCCGTTGACAAGGACGGCAATCCTTTAACGAAGTGCATTACGTGGGCCGACAACCGCAGCGCCGGCCAGACGCACCGCCTGAAGCATGAGCTCGGCGGGCACGAGATCTACCTGCGCACCGGCACGCCGATTCACCCGATGTCGCCGATTACGAAGCTGATGTGGCTGCGCGAGGAAGAGCCTGCAATCTTCGAAGAAGCTTTCAAATTCATTTCCATCAAGGAATATGTCTTTGCGAAGCTGTTCGGGGATTACATTGCCGACCATTCCATCGCCTCCTCCACCGGCATGCTGAATCTGGAGCAGCTGGAATGGGATACGGAAGCGCTCCGTATCGCGGGCATTGATGAAAGCCGATTGTCCCGCCTTGTGCCGACAACCTACGCTGCACGCGGACTTCGGCCCGAGGCGGCCAAAGAGCTTGGGCTGCTGCCAGACACTCCCTTTATCGTCGGCGCAAGTGACGGCGTTCTCTCCAATCTCGGCGTAGGCGCTATCGAGCCGGGTGTCGTCGCCGCCACCATCGGCACGAGCGGAGCGATCCGCACCGTGGCCGACCGGCCGGTTGTCGATCCCAAGGGGCGGATCTTCTGCTACGCCCTGACCGAGAAGCACTGGGTCATCGGCGGCCCCGTCAATAACGGCGGAATGCTCTTCCGCTGGGTCAGGGACGAATTCGCCGCATCCGAGGTGGAGACGGCCAAGCGGCTGGGCATCGATCCTTATGACGTGCTGACCCGGATTGCCGAGCATGTGCCGGCGGGAAGCGAAGGCCTGCTGTTTCATCCTTATCTGACCGGTGAACGCGCTCCGCTGTGGAACTCCGACGCTAGAGGCTCTTTCTTCGGACTCACTATGAACCACCACAAGGAGCATATGATCCGCTCCGTGCTGGAAGGGGTCATCTTCAACCTGTACACCGTCATGCTGGCAGTGGAGGAGCAAATGGGACGCCCGCAGCGGATTATGGCAACCGGCGGCTTTGCCCGCTCTGCCCTGTGGCGGCAGATGATGGCCGACATTTTCGACCAGGAGGTCGTTGTGCCGGAGAGCTTCGAGAGCTCCTGCCTAGGGGCCGTCGTGCTCGGTCTCTACGCGACCGGGCGAATCGACTCCCTGAACGCCGTATTTGGCATGATCGGCACGACGCACCGCCATATGCCGGTGAAGGCCAACTCAACGATTTACAAGCAACTGCTGCCTATCTATATCTCGCTGTTCCGCAGCCTGGAAAGCCAATATGAAGCCATTGCCAAATTCCAGCGCGAACAGGCCGGAGAATAGTTCTTAGCTTTCATAATTCCTACTAAAACACCCTGCACTAAAGTGCAGGGATTTTTACAAGTGATACATGACAGCATTCGCCAAATTTGAGGACTGACCATCGCCGAACAAAGGTGGGGCTGCTGGCTTTCCCGTTACCCCCTTCTGCTTTTTCCGTACACGAAGTACAAGGTAATTGCGGACATCACCATCAGGATGACGGAATAGACGAGCGTCAGCGCCCGGGTATCGGCCAGCGCCTGCGCGTCCGTGCTGTTCTTGATGACAATCCCGAGTGGCTGGTAGAGCGGATGATAGAGAAACACGGTCAGATCGTAATCGGCCAGCGTATTGTTGAAGTTCAGCGCCAGCACAGCCATGGTGGACGGCAGGATGATCGGCAGCAGCACCTTCCGGAACGTATAGAATGCACGCGCGCCCAGGCTTCTCGCGGCATCCTCCAGATTGGGGTCCAGACTGAAAAAGGACGCTTTTACCATCCGCAGCGTGAACGGAATGTGGACGATGACGTAGCCGATGAGCAGCATCCAGACCGTTCCCGTCAGTACCAGATTGCCGAGGATCGCCCGCGGCTCGTTGAACGTGACAATCAGCCCGATGGCGATCAGCGTCGCCGGCAGCATCCACGGAATGAGCAGCGCGTACTCCAGTGCGGTCGCCCACTTGTTCTTGTACTTGTGCAAAATGCGCGAAGCGGCCAGCGCCAGCGCCACGACGGCAATCGATGCGGCTACGGCGTAGGCGATGCTCACCAGATAGGGCTTGAACGCCGCCATACTGGAGAACACCAGCGCGTAGTTGTCCAGGGTAAAGCTACCCGGGCGGAGCGTGGCGGTGGCGATGCTGTGTGCGTCGGTGAACGAGAATACGACGATCAGCGCGACCGGAATCATGTAGATCAGGAACAGACCGTACGCCAGCGTATGGGCCACAGCGTTGCCAAGTCGGCTTGCGATTCTCTGTTTGACCAGCTCCGACTTGACTTTGGAGACCGACATGAAGTTGCCCCCGCGTTCGAGCCGGATCATAACCGTGAGCAAAATCAGGGTCGCCAGGCCGAGGATAAGCGCCAGCAGCGCGGCCAGATCTCTCGAAGTCATGCTTTTGGAGAAGGTCAGGATCATCGGCGTAATTGTCTGGAATTCCACGCCGCCCAGAATGAGGGGAGCGGAAGTCGCGGCCAGGCCGGTGAGGAAGATCAGGATGGTCAACGCGAAGAGAGTCGGCTTCAATACCGGAAGAACGACCCGGCGAAAAATATAAAAGGTGGACGCCCCCATATTTCGAGCCGCTTCGATGGTCTGATAATCGATCTTCCGCATCGCGTTACCAAGAAATAGCACATGATTCGATGTGCAGGCGAAGGTCATGACGAAGAGCACCGCCCCGTAGCCGTGGAACCAGCTCGTGTCCATTTGCGGAAACCAGCCCGCCAGCAGCCTGGTGATGAAGCCGTTCTCCCCGTATACGAATTTGTAGCCCGACACAAGTACTACCCCGCTGTAGATCAGCGTCGTATAATAGCCGAGCCGCAGCAGCTTCGCCCCTTTAATGGCAAAATACTCGGTGAACAGCACCAGCGTGATGCCGACAGCGTTAACGGTAACCACCAACGATACCGCTAGCAGAAAGCTGTTGTACAAGCTCTTCATCGCCCGTCCGGACGACAGCAGCTTCTCAACCGCCTCCAGCGAAAAAACGCCGTCCTTAAAAAAGATCCGGTAATAAATATTCAGATTCGGATAAATCAGAAAGGCCACGATGAACCAAGCGATCAGACCGTACAGGACGAGCACGGCCGGGTGAACGGTCCTGAATCTGTCTTTCCATGTTTGCGCGTACAACCCACTGCCTCCGTTCTTTAAAACTGCATGATATCGCCTGTTCTCATGTACACCCAAGCCTCTTCACCGACCCGGCGCGGTGCTAGTCCGCTCTCCTGCTCAATCGTCTTCAGCAAGCCTCCCGCAGCCATCCGCAGGACATATTTGCTGTACAGCCCGTAGAACTCCCGCTCGATCACGGTCCCTCTCAGCTGTACGACATCCGTCCCTGGCAGAGGATGCATACTCACCTTCTCGTTACGGATATAGGCGACTCTGCCCGGATCTATCTTCTCCCGCAAGCGGCTGCTCGCGATCATCTCCGGTTCGATGCGGTTGATGTCACCGATGAAATTGCAGACGAACTCCGTCCGGGAATGATTGTATATCTCCTGCGGCGTGCCAACCTGCTCCAGATTACCGCCGTTAAACACGGCGATCCGGTTGGACAGCGTCAGCGCTTCCTCCTGATCATGTGTCACATAGATCGTCGTAATGCCGAACTGCTGCTGCAATTGCTTCAGTTCACGGCGCAATTGCACGCGCAGCTTGGCGTCCAGGTTCGACAGCGGTTCATCCAGCGCCAGAATGGACGGCTTGAGGACGAGCGCCCTGGCGATCGCGACCCGCTGCTGCTGACCACCGGACAGCTCGGACACTTTCTTGAACAACTGCGCCTCCCGTAAATCGACCTTGCGGACGATATCCCGCACCTCCCGGTCGATCTCGGCCTTCCCCGCCTTGTTGACGCGCATGCCGAAGGCGATGTTCTCGTACACGTTCATGGTCGGAAACAGCGCATAGCTCTGAAATACCATGCCGATCCCCCTCTGCTCAATCGGGACACGGGTAATGTCCCGGTCCTTGAGCAGAATGCTCCCGCCCGAAGGGGCGATGAAGCCGGCCAGGCTGCGGAGAATCGTCGTTTTGCCGCAGCCGGACGGGCCGAGAAAGGTGAAGAACTCGCCTTCTTCAATACGCAGATTCAAATCCTTGACAGCATGAAACGAATCGAAATGAATTTGAAGATCGCGAAAGGTAATCATCTCTATTTCATGATCTGCAATTCGATCTTCTCAACCCATTGGTCGATATGATCGGCCAGGAACGCCCAGTCAAGCGGCTGCGTCTTCAGCGTGGAATACAGCGCCTTGATGGCCGGATCGGCTTGCTCGGCGGCTTGCTTGTTCGCCGGCATCGCTTTGAACTGCGCGGCAAATGCGCCTTGCACCTCGGCGGAGCCGAGCCAATCCACGAACCGCTCGGCGGTCGCCTGCTTCTTCGTTCCGTTCACGATGGCCGCTTGCTCGACGATCACCGGCACGCCGATCTCCGGGCTGACGATGCCCGCTTTGACTTTATACTGATCTTCCTTCTTGGCGAGCGTACCGGAGACTACAGCACCCAGCGGCGTCTTCCCGCTCGCCAGATTGGCGTAGAAATCTTCCCCCTCGACCGCCGGCACGCCGTTGTCGTACAATTGCCGCACCGCATTCCAGCCTTCCTCGGAGATGCCGAGATCTCCGCTGGGGTCCGTATAGCGGGTCAGGATGCCCGCCACGACGAGCCGTGGTGTCATCTGTCCGAGCAAGGTCGGCGCTTCATACTTGCCCTTGTACGCGTCGTTCTGATACAGTTCCGTCCAATCCTTCGGCGCTGTCTCCGGCGTGAACGCCTCCGGGTTATAGCCGAGCAGAATTGCTTGCTTCACCAGAGCGTGATAGTAGCCTTCCGGATCGCTCAGCCCCTCCTCCACTTCACCCGCCCACTTCGGCACATAACGGGCCAGGATGTTCTCCTTCTTCAGATTCTCGTAGAGCATGTTGTTTAATCCGTACACGACGTCGGCCGTCGGGTTGTTCTTCTCCGCAATCAGCCGGTTCGTCAGGTCCGCGCCGCCCGCTCCGACCAGCTCGATGTCAAAGCCCGCTTTGCCTGCCTCTGCGATCAGCCACTCGCCCCGGCCGTCGGAATTGGCATTGGTGTATACGATCAGCTTGTCGTTGGCTGAAGCCGTGTTCTCCGGCGCGGCTGAAGCGGCGGCCGCATCGGACGGCCGCGTTGTGCCTCCCGCTGCTCCGTTGCCTCCGTTGCCCCCGTTGCTTCCATTGCCGCAAGCCGTTGCCGCCAGACAGAGGATGGCGATGCACGCCATCTTCAATACCTTTTTCATGTCATTTCCCACTCCTTGGTTTATCGAAATTAGAGGTTTATAATCAACCCGTCATAGGCGGTAATGATCCCGACGGGACGAAAGATGGCGTCGAAATCGTCGTACAGCAGCCTGGAATTATGACTGAAATGTGTGACGACGATCGTCCCTTCCGGCTTGATAATGCGGTGCAGGCGGAACTCGCGCTGCGTCTCCAGCACTGTCTCGACTCCCATATGATTGCAGTCGCGGGAGTTGCCGGTATAGCCGTGCGTGCAGTCGAGAATGGCGCCGTCCAGCTCCTGCTCCCGCAGCCACTCCCAGGTCGGCTCCGGATACCAGCCTGAATCATGGCCGTACAGCAGCTTCTTGCCGCCCTTCTCCACAACGTACAGCAGGCAGGTCTCCATGCGGTCGTGATCCGCGAGCAGCGGCGTTACGCGGGCTTCCCCCATCGTGAACGTCCGAAACGGATGCAGCCGGTGAAAGGCGAACCGCTCTCCCTCGAAGCGTCCGATGGCCGTGCGGACCTGGTGCATGACGCAGTCGTTCCCGTAAATGTGCAGCGGATGCTCCAGCCCGTGGGCGATTCCCGCTCTCCGGCATTCCAGATCGTATGCGTTTAAATGATCGGAATGCGTATGCGTGACGAGCAGATGCTCAATCGCGCCGAAGTCCAGCCCGTCCCGCAAGGCCTGCATGTAGGAATCGGGCGAGTAATCGAATTTGATCGTATCGTCGATGATGGCCGAAGAGCGTGTGCGGATATTTCTTCCGCCAAGCTCCCGCGCCTTAATGCAGAATTCGCAGCGGCAAAAGGCATTCGGGAACCCCTCGGCCGCCGCGGTTCCGAGAAAGTGAATTTTCATAAAAGAACTCCTCTGTCAAGCACGGACTTCCTCTCGGTAATGGCCGTCTGAATTTTGATGGTAAGCTGTTTCTCCTTGGAACGGTTGACGCGCTTCATCAGCAGGTCCACCGCCGAGCGGGCCAGCCGCTCCGTATCTTGGCGCACCGTCGTCAAAGGAACCGGCGTCAGGGCCGACAGCTGAATGTCGGAGAAGCCGACGATCGACAGCTTGTCCGGAACCGGAATGCCCATATGCAGCGCCGTGAACAAGGTGGTTGCCGCCACATGATCGTCCCCGCACATCACCGCGGTCATCTGCGGACTGCGGGCGATGAACTGTTCCTGCTCAGGATCACTCTCATTGATACGGCCAGGATCGCAAGGAACGCTGCGAAAATGGATATATTCGTTCCTGACCGGAATGCCGTGATCCAGCAGCGCCTGAATATACCCCTGATACCGTTCCTCCCGGCTGGTAATATTCTCGCTCATATTCGAGGTGTAGCCGATTTCCCGGTGTCCTTTTCCGATCAAATATTGCGCCATCTCATAAGAGCCCCGGTAGTGGTCGTGATACACGCAGTCGATCTGAACCTCGCGGAAAATGCGGTCGATAATCACCAGCGGCAGCTGTTCCAGCTTTAGCCGGAGCACCTGGTCGCTGCATGTCTTGCGCCCCTGGGGGAACAGAATGACGCCGCCCACGCCGCTGGCCGCGAGTTTCTGCAAGCCGCGATCCTCGTCGTCCTTGTCCTTGCTGATTTGCAGAATGAGGTCGAAGTCATGCTTGCGGACCTCGCTTTCCACAGCGGCGATAATCCTTGATGTGTACTCGGACAGGTGGGGCAGGATGAGCGCGATCTGCTTGCCCGCTGTCCGCGCGGCCGCAGCGACCGCCTGCTCCGCCGAGGCTGCGTCCGCATCGACCGTTTCCTCCCGCTTTCCGGCGAGAAATGACCCCCTTCTCGGCAGACGATAGATCAAGCCTTGCTCCGCCAGATGCTCCAGCGCCAGCTTGCCGGTCATCCGGCTCACGCCGTACAGCTTCGCAAGCTCCCCCTCCGAAGGAACGGGATCATGCGGCTGCAATTTGCGGCTGCAGATAATCTCCCACGCCTTGTCTGCCACTTGCAAATAAAGTTGCGTTCTTGCCCCTGCGGAGCGCATTTCAGAGTTCATGTCCGGACATTCCTTCTGTTGGTATCAGATCGGCCGACCCGTGTTTGCCGATTGGCCGAATCTATTTCGAACTTACTATATGTCACTGACATGTATGTTGCTTTTATGTAAATCATGCGTTAATTTTGTGTAAATGTGAAAAAAACTGCGGATTTTGTAGTGATTTCGCCACATCATAAATCTTGAAATCTTGGATGGCTATGCGTTTTCTATATCAGTGATATATGAATTGGGGATGAAAAACGTCGCTACATAAAATCAGCGCTTGACCGCAAGCATGACGCAGGCGAGAGCCGAAAAACCCCAAAGCAAAAAGTGCTGCCCGTTCATAGGGAGCACTTGGATCAAGCTGCGATGCGAAGCGCCCGGGCCGGGAGGAGCGGAATATCCAATTTATTCAAGTACCTGACTCATTTTCAATCCAAAAAAGCGGCTCCTCAAAAACAAACCTGCCGCCTGTTTTAAGCCACGCCCCATACCGAGTACGACTGTTCTAAAAAGGGGGTTCCCGTCATCAAACATGACCGGGAACCCCCTTTTAACTTGTTTATCCTTTTTTAATCCGCTCTCGCTCTGCTCCCGCTATGCTCGGCTATACTCCGTTATGCTCCTGCCGCACCTTCTGCATCTGTCTCGCCGGGCGCCCCGGGGCCGAGCCGAACAGAATCCACGCGGGCCGGATGAACCGGAAAGCAAGCGCCACAATGATCCAGGACAGAACCAGCGAGGCCAGCCAGCCGCCGGCAATAGCCAGTACATAGGCAAGGTACCCGCCGTGAAATTCAATCTTCCGGTAGAAAAAGAGCATGGCCGGATGAACCAGATAAATGCCGAACGAACACACTCCGGCTGAAATCAGCAGTCTGGACCCCAGCCGCCGGCCCGCACCGAACAACAGGAAGGAAAGCTGAAACAGCAGCAGACAGGACAGCAGCGCGTGCGCATTTGCAGCCCCTTCGAACCAAAAGCTGTTAATGACTGTTTTTTGCGTATAATTGCGGTTCCACAGCTCGACATGGGCAATTCCGGCAGCAAGCCAGGCCACCCACAGCACGGCCCACAGCAGCCAAGGCCCCCTCCGTTTCCTATCTTCCCAGGGGATCAGCCACGGCTTTAGAGAGGAATAGAACACCGCGATGGCCGCACCCAGCAAAAAATAAGAAAAGTACGTAATCGCGAGGCTTCCTTTTGACACATGCCAATAGCCGTGGTTAACCATATACTTGTTGAGGACCACGAACCCCCACTGCAGCGCAAGACCGATGAGCGGCGCCCAAGCGGCCAGACGGCGGCTTTTTTGCAATGCCCACAGCAGCAGCGGAAACAGCACATAGAACTGGATAATGATAATCACGTAATATAAGTGCGTATAAGCCGTTCCGGTCAGCGCGTATTTGGCTATCTTGGCTGCCATCTCCTGCGGGGGCAAGCTCCACTGGTTGCCGGCATAGAGCCTGAGCACAAAATAAAGCAATGTGAATATGGCATAAGGCACGAGAATATAAATCAGCCTTCGGCTGTAGAATTTGCCCAGCGTCCTGCCGGTCAGCGGCCTATCAATATAGTTGTAGAACAACACAAATCCGCTGAGAAACACAAAGGAAGGTACGGCAAACTGACTGAACTTATTGATGAATAAAAAAGGGTGAAACAGCGGCGTATTCAGCGTTTCCGCAAGCGTCCGCGAAGTCGCGTGAATCGCCACCACGGCAAAGATGGAGATCGCCCGAAAAATATCCAACTGCGGAATACGTTCTTTTTGTCCCATGTTCTCCTCCTGTAGTTCTTCCGCCTTTACCAGGCCGCCAGTCTTCCTCATCCCTGAAATGTCCTTATGTAATCAAAAGGGGCCGCTCCCGGCCCCCTGGAAACCGCCCATTTATTGGCTTTTCTTCAACTCGCGCAGCGGATTTCCGCCGACAAACGCTCCCGCCGGCACATCCTTGTGCACAACCGAGCCTGCGGCCACAATCGCTCCGTCCCCGATCGTTACACCGGGAAGAATCGTCGTGTTGGCGCCGATCATCACATTTTCGCCGATGACCACCTCGCCCAGACGATACTCCCAGATCAGATACTCATGCGCCAAAATGGTCGTATTGTATCCAATGATCGAATTATCTCCGACCGTGATCAGCTCCGGAAAGAACACATCCACCATCGCCATCAGCCCAAAAGCCGTATGCTTCCCCACCTTCATGCCGAGGACCCGGCGATAGATCCAGTTCTTGAGCGGAAGAATCGGGCAATAGCGCGCAATCTGGATAAAAATAAAGTTTTTTACGCCCTTTAACGGACTAACCGTCCGGTAGATATGCCAAAGCGAATTAGGTCCTTCGACCGGATAGCGGGTTATCTTTCTGCTCACCGTCCGGCCGTTCCCTCACCTACAATTTCGTACAGGTCGGCCATATCCTGAAGAATATAATCGGGTTCATATTTACGGAGCGTATCCTCGCCCTTCAGCGACCATGCCACTCCTGCAGCCCGTACGCCGGCAGCTTTAGCCGATTGGATATCGACAACGCTGTCGCCTACCATCAGTGTTTTCTCCGGACTTAGGCCCAGATTGTTAACCCCGGTCAGCACCGGCTCCGGATGAGGCTTCAGATTCGTCACATCGTTGAGGGTGACAATCGTATCCATGTACTGCAGCAAATCGAACATCTCCAGCGCCCGAATCGTTGTTGGACGGATTTTGGTCGTAACGACCCCAAGCTTGATGCCCCGGCTGCGCAATCCTTCCAGCGTTTCGTTCACATTTGGAAAAGACCGGATCAGCTCGTCGTGATGCTCGTTTTGAAAAAGGCGGTAGGAAGCCTCCAGAGCGGTGACATCCTGAAGACTGGTGAACGCTCTTAATTGATCCAGAAGGCTGGTTCCCATATGGGGAATCATCTGTTCCCGGGTAAGCGCAGGCTGCGAATGCTGCTCCAGTGCGTACATAAAAGAGCTGATAATCAGCTCATTCGTATTGACGATCGTTCCGTCCAAATCAAATAAAATACCTTCAATCATAGATTAATGCTCCTTTTTTTCCTCTTCCAAAGGCGGATGGTTATGGGCAGACGGAGGAGCGGGAGCGTTATGCTCCGGTTTCCCCTCCTGTTCCGTCAGTACCGGGTCGGCGGCTTGCTGTTTGGTGGACACAATCGGGTCCGAATAATGGGCCTTGGCCGCGCCTGTCATCCGGCGGATGATAATAAGCAGGATCGCCGCGATAACGATAAGCAGGGCCAGCAGCTGCGAAGTCCGGATATTTCCGTAGTTCGGATTAAGATATCCCGCTTCAAAGCCCAATCCCTTCATCGGGCTCCACAGGCCATTAATAAACGAGGCGAGAGCATCGCTGCCTTTAAAAGCGAGGCTGTCGGTCCGCAGCCCTTCAATAAAGAACCGTCCGATCGAATACCAGATGAAATACGACAGAAACAATTCTCCCGCGCGTATAACCCGCTGTCTGCGCAGCACCATGAGCAGGACAATGCCGACCAGGCTCCACAGCGATTCATACAAAAAGGTCGGATGATGGTACGCCAAATCCTTCTCTATGTACATTTGGTTCACAATAAAATCAGGCAAATGCAGACTGTTCCGCAAAAAAGTCTCATGAACCGGACCGCCATAGGCTTCCTGGTTCACAAAATTCCCCCATCGGCCAATCATTTGTCCAGCCAGCAGCCCGGGGGCGCAAATATCAGCGATCCGCCAAAAAGGATAACCTTTATAACGGAAGTAAATAATAGCGCAAATAATAGCACCGATGAGCGCCCCGTAGATGGCGATTCCACCGTTCCATATTTTAAATACATCCACAAAGTTGTTCTTATATTCATCCCAAGTGAAAGCTACATAATAAATACGCGCACCGATAATCGCCGAAGGGACGCCGAGAAGCAGCAAATCCATAAAAAATTCCTGCGGTATGCCGAATCTTCTTCCCTCCCGGATCACAAGGAACAGGCCCGTCAACGCGCCAAGTCCCAGAATCAGGCCATACCAATGCACCTTTAAAGCGCCGATTGAAAAAGCAATCGGATCAAGCGCCAGTGGAAACATTCCCTCGCCCTCCTAGTCCAGATCGTCCATATCTTCTGATATGGTTGCGGTAAGCTTGTGGGTGAATTGCAGCGCGGCATTGAAGCCCATCTGCTTCAGCCGGTAATTCATCGCCGCCACTTCGATAATAACGGCAAGGTTCCGTCCCGGACGCACCGGAATGGTCACCAGCGGCACATCGGTGTCGATGATGCGCGTCGTCTCCTCATCCAGTCCCAGACGATCATACTGCTTATCCTGCTGCCAGGCTTCCAGCTTGACGACAAGCGTAATCCGCTTGTGGTTGCGGATCGCTCCAGCGCCGAACAGCGTCATGACGTTGATAATGCCGACCCCGCGGATTTCGAGCAGATGCCGAATCAGCTCCGGCGCGGTCCCGTGCAGCTGGTTGTCCGATGTCTGCCGGATCTCAACGGCGTCGTCGGCAATCAGCCGATGTCCGCGCTTCACCAGCTCCAGCGCCGTCTCGCTCTTGCCGATGCCGCTGCTGCCAGTAATCAGCATACCGACGCCATATACGTCGCAGAGCACGCCGTGAATGGTCGCGGTCGGAGCCAGCCGGCCTTCCAGAAAGCTCGTCAAGCGGCTGGAAAAAATCGTTGTCGCCATCGAGCTGCGCAATACGGGCAGCCCTTTCTCATTGCTGACATCAATCAGCTCCTGCGGCACATCCAGCCCGCGTGTAATCACGATACACGGCGTCTCGTCGTGGCAAATGCCGCGAATCCGGCTGATCCGTTCCTCGGCAGGGAGCATGGAGAAGAAGGCAAGCTCCGTCTTGCCCATCAGTTGAACCCGGTCTTCAGGATAATATTCGAAATATCCGGCCATTTCGAGGCCGGGGCGGTTCAGGTCGTCGACCGTAATCAGCCTTTTCAGGCCTTCTTGTCCGGAAATGACTTCCAGTTGAAAATGCTGTACCAATTCCGATACTTTTACCTTCTTGGCCATATCTATTTCTTCCTTTCGTCGCCTGCGGTTTGATCCCGCTTGTCCTGCTTCCCTTGACCGGCAGCGGCTGTATAATCCTTCCTCCCGGCAGGTAATTCTCCTGCTATCTTAAAGGATAACGGGTGTGAATGCAATCATTATACCGGGCAGAAGGGGTGCGCGGACAGGGGCTGCCGAATCTCTTCATTAATATTAAAAAAGCCGCCCCGAAGGGCGGCTTCCAAAGAAATCTGAACCTGACGCTTATCCCAGCAAAATGTTCAGTTCCGATTGTTTATCAAACAAATGCACTTTGTTCATGTCGATTGCAAGCTTCGCCTTGCTGCCTTCGCGGGTGGTCGAACGTCCGTCCACGCGGGCGATAACGGAATCTTTGCCGATACCGCTCAGGTACAGCAGCATTTCATGACCCAGGTTCTCGGTTACGTCTACCAGTGCGGAGAAGATTGTATTTGGAGAAGCTTCAAGGAAGACCGGCTCTTCGTGGATGTCTTCCGGGCGTACGCCCATGACGACTTCCTTGCCGATATAACCTTTGCTGCGAAGCAGTTGAGCTTTGCCGCCCGGAACTTCAACGTCCAGGTTATCAGCGGTGAAACGCACCGCTCCGCTAACTTCGGACAAAGTGCCCGAAATAAAGTTCATTGTCGGAGAGCCGATAAATCCGGCTACGAACAGGTTCTTCGGATTATTGTACAACTCTTCCGGAGAAGCGGCTTGCTGGATGATGCCGTCCTGCATAACAACAATGCGGTCGCCCATCGTCATCGCTTCGGTTTGGTCATGTGTTACGTAAATGCAAGTGGTTTCAAGACGTTTAACCAGCTTCGTGATCTCGGCGCGCATTTGTCCGCGCAGCTTGGCATCGAGGTTGGAAAGCGGTTCGTCCATCAGGAACACTTGAGGATCGCGGACGATCGCACGGCCCAGAGCTACACGTTGACGCTGACCGCCGGAAAGCGCCTTCGGTTTACGTTCCAGCAGATGCTCGATATCAAGAATTTTGGCGGCTTCGCGCACTTTTCTGTCGATTTCGTCCTTCTTCACCTTCCGGAGCTTCAGACCAAACGCCATGTTTTGGTACACGCTCATATGAGGATACAAAGCGTAGGATTGGAACACCATCGCGATATCGCGGTCTTTAGGAGCTACGTCGTTGACAACGCGGTCGCCGATAAACAGCTTGCCTTCGGAGATTTCTTCCAGCCCTGCGATCATCCGCAAAGTCGTAGATTTACCGCAGCCGGAAGGGCCGACCAGTACGAGGAACTCCTTATCTTTAATATCAAGATTAACGTCAATTACGGTTGCTTTATCGGAACCCGGATATTTTTTGAATACATGCTCTAAACGAACGCCTGCCATTTGAATTTCCTCCTCGGATAAGGGTTAGAGTTCGGAAACATTTCCTGTACTTATCTTACCCCAGTCCACTAGGGCTGGCTATTTGTAACGTTCACAAAAATCCTATTTCCTTTTCGTTACTTTATACAATAGCATGGTAAGCTTCACAATGGCCGCGTCGCCAAAGCTCCGCACGTCCGCGCCTGTCTCCTGCTTGATCTTGTCCAGACGGTAGAGCAGGGTATTGCGGTGAATGTACAATTTCTTCGCCGTTTCGCTGACATTGCAATCCATTTGAAAAAAGGTTTCCAGTGTCACCAGCATCTCCTTATCAGACAGCACCGTCGTATAATCGCCAAACTGTGCAAGCAGCTGACGACGACGCCCGTCGGGTATGCTGTTGACCAGCCTTTCCAATTGGAGCGCCCACGGCAAGTGAATATATTCTCCCACTTCAAAGATACGTCCCAGACTGATCGTTTCCCTCAGCAGCGTAACTACCCCCGCCAGACCTTTGAGAGGAATAATTGAAGAGGAAACGCTCACATGAAACACACCGACCCACTCGGACGCGATCAGTTCATGAAGGCCCATGCAGGCCTGTGCCAGAAGCTCCTCATCGTCGCTCTCCTCCTGCTCGTCCTTCTCTTCCGTGCCTGTAAGCAGATCCTTGCGTGCCAGAATCAGCCACTCTTTTGTCTGCAAAGGGATGAGCAGCGTTGTATTGTCGAAATAACTCCGGATTAATTTTAAAAGAGAGCGGTAGGCGATATCGGAGCTGTGTGTATTTTCTCCAACAAGCAGAAAAGGAACCATATCGGTGAACAAGCGGCTCTTTAAAGCGATTTCGTCCGAAATTTCGCCATCGTCCAGATTTCGCTCAAGCTGCGTATTCAACCATGCGCCAAGCTGCCGCGCCTCCGCTTCCCCTTCTTCCTTAAAGCCCGAGGCTCTGAGCGCGGCAGCATAATTCTCGGCGGCAAACTGTGCGAGCTGCTGCTCCATCTCGGAAAGGCCCTCCGTCTCGATCGACAAAGCGGTAATCCGGCCTTCGCTCTCATAAAGGGGTATCCAAACGCTTCCTTCAAATAATACGGACTGCTGTACCGCCTTCGGTTCAACGCGAAAAAGGGAAGCCGATTGCTGTCTCCCGAATTGCTTGATTCCTGATTTTTTACCGGTGAGGTGCTCCATTTTTTGCCGCAACGTCTCAGTATCCATTGTCAACATACTCCACCACTTTTGCTCTTTTTGCCTATTTTATCACGCTTTTGTCTGTTCTTGTAGTCAGCTAAAATGCAGCGGATTTACCAAGGGTCTCATAGCTATCTAAAATAATGTAAAAAAACAAAAAAAGCCATCACCTAATGGTGATGACTTCTTGAACAGGATGAGCCATGAAGGACTCGAACCTTCGACACCCTGATTAAAAGTCAGGTGCTCTACCAACTGAGCTAATGGCTCAAATCATGGTGGAGGCTGATGGATTCGAACCACCGAACTCGTAAGAGAACAGATTTACAGTCTGCTGCGTTTGGCCACTTCGCTAAGCCTCCATGAAAGTGGCTCGGGACGGAATCGAACCGCCGACACGAGGATTTTCAGTCCTCTGCTCTACCGACTGAGCTACCGAGCCATAAATTTACATAAAAATGGCGGAACCGACGGGATTCGAACCCGCGATCTCCTGCGTGACAGGCAGGCATGTTAGGCCTCTACACCACGGTTCCGCGTTTGTGACAATGGTGCCGGCGAGAGGACTTGAACCCCCAACCTACTGATTACAAGTCAGTTGCTCTACCAATTGAGCTACACCGGCATGATGTCATATGTCATTATGAAATTATCAAATGGTGGAGGCTGAGGGGATCGAACCCCCGACCCTCTGCTTGTAAGGCAGATGCTCTCCCAGCTGAGCTAAGCCTCCGTATGTATGGTAGCGGCGGAGGGGATCGAACCCCCGACCTCACGGGTATGAACCGTACGCTCTAGCCAGCTGAGCTACGCCGCCATACTATAAGATGAATTTGAAGTGGCGGAGAGAGAGGGATTCGAACCCTCGCACCGCTTACGCAGTCTAACCCCTTAGCAGAGGGTCCCCTTATAGCCACTTGGGTATCTCTCCAAACAAATCTTCACGCTTCTTATTACCGAACCGTTAAAGATGGGTC
The DNA here is from genome assembly GCF_000612505.1 of Paenibacillus sabinae T27. NCBI lineage: Bacteria > Bacillati > Bacillota > Bacilli > Caryophanales > Paenibacillaceae > Paenibacillus > Paenibacillus sabinae. The sequence goes on along the minus strand of NZ_CP004078.1, from coordinate 133,935 downwards.
TTCCAAATTCATTCAGGCCTTAATCACCTGAAAACTGGATCGAAACGAAATATTGCGTTAATTTGGATAAGCCCTCGACCGATTAGTATTGGTCAGCTCCATGCATTGCTGCACTTCCACCTCCAACCTATCTACCTCGTCGTCTTCAAGGGGTCTTACATATTGGGAAATCTCATCTTGAGGGGGGCTTCACGCTTAGATGCTTTCAGCGCTTATCCCGTCCGTACGTAGCTACCCAGCCATGCTCCTGGCGGAACAACTGGTGCACCAGCGGTACGTCCATCCCGGTCCTCTCGTACTAAGGACAGCTCCTCTCAAATTTCCTACGCCCACGACAGATAGGGACCGAACTGTCTCACGACGTTCTGAACCCAGCTCGCGTACCGCTTTAATGGGCGAACAGCCCAACCCTTGGGACCTACTTCAGCCCCAGGATGCGATGAGCCGACATCGAGGTGCCAAACCTCCCCGTCGATGTGGACTCTTGGGGGAGATAAGCCTGTTATCCCCAGGGTAGCTTTTATCCGTTGAGCGATGGCCCTTCCATGCGGTACCACCGGATCACTAAGCCCGACTTTCGTCCCTGCTCGACTTGTAGGTCTCGCAGTCAAGCTCCCTTCTGCCTTTGCACTCTTCGAATGATTTCCAACCATTCTGAGGGAACCTTGGGACGCCTCCGTTACTCTTTAGGAGGCGACCGCCCCAGTCAAACTGCCCGCCTGACACGGTCCCCGTACCCGTTTAGGGTACCAGGTTAGAACCTAGATACGATCAGGGTGGTATCCCAACGTCGCCTCCACCGAAGCTGGCGCTCCGGCTTCCAAGGCTCCCACCTATCCTGTACAGATCGTACCCAAGTTCAATATCAAGCTGCAGTAAAGCTCCATGGGGTCTTTCCGTCTTGTCGCGGGTAACCTGCATCTTCACAGGTATTAAAATTTCACCGGATCTCTCGTTGAGACAGCGCCCAAGTCGTTACGCCATTCGTGCGGGTCAGAATTTACCTGACAAGGAATTTCGCTACCTTAGGACCGTTATAGTTACGGCCGCCGTTTACTGGGGCTTCGGTTCACAGCTTCGGGTTTAACCCCTAACCGCTCCCCTTAACCTTCCAGCACCGGGCAGGCGTCAGCCCGTATACTTCGCCTTGCGGCTTCGCACAGACCTGTGTTTTTGCTAAACAGTCGCTTGGGCCTTTTCACTGCGGCCCCCTCGGGCTATTCACCCTACCGAGGCACCCCTTCTCCCGAAGTTACGGGGTCATTTTGCCGAGTTCCTTAACGAGAGTTCTTCCGCGCGCCTTAGAATTCTCTTCTCGCCTACCTGTGTCGGTTTGCGGTACGGGCACCTTCTCCTGGCTAGAGGCTTTTCTTGGCAGTGTGAGATCATGACCTTCGCTACTATAATTTTCGCTCCCCATCACAGCCTGGCCTTAAAAGTGTGCGGATTTACCTACACACCAGCCTCACTGCTTGGACGGACATCCATCAGTCCGCGTCACTACCCTCCTGCGTCCCCCCATCGCTCATAACGGATTACGGTGGTACAGGAATATCAACCTGTTGTCCTTCGACTACGCCTGTCGGCCTCGCCTTAGGTCCCGACTTACCCTGAGCGGACGAGCCTTCCTCAGGAAACCTTGGGCTTTCGGCGGATCAGATTCTCACTGATCTTTTCGTTACTCATACCGGCATTCTCACTTGTATGCAGTCCAGCTGTCCTCACGATCAACCTTCAACCCACATACAACGCTCCCCTACCCCTGATGCAAAGCATCAAGCCATAGCTTCGGTGGTGTGTTTAGCCCCGTTACATTTTCGGCGCAGAGTCACTCGACCAGTGAGCTATTACGCACTCTTTAAATGGTGGCTGCTTCTAAGCCAACATCCTGGTTGTCTGTGCAACTCCACATCCTTTCCCACTTAACACACACTTGGGGACCTTAGCTGATGGTCTGGGCTGTTTCCCTTTTGACAATGGATCTTAGCACTCACTGTCTGACTCCCGGACGATAAGTCGATGGCATTCGGAGTTTGACTGAGCTTGGTAACCCTTGCGGGCCCCGCACCCAATCAGTGCTCTACCTCCACGACTCCATATCCGAGGCTAGCCCTAAAGCTATTTCGGGGAGAACCAGCTATCTCCGAGTTCGATTGGAATTTCTCCGCTACCCCCACCTCATCCCCGAACTTTTCAACGTTCGTGGGTTCGGGCCTCCAGTGCGTGTTACCGCACCTTCACCCTGGACAGGGGTAGATCACACGGTTTCGGGTCTACGTCCACGTACTAAGTCGCCCTATTCAGACTCGCTTTCGCTGCGGCTCCGGCTCCTCGCCTTAACCTTGCACGTTAAACGTAACTCGCCGGTTCATTCTACAAAAGGCACGCCATCACCCCTAAAATGGGCTCTGACTTCTTGTAAGCACACGGTTTCAGGTACTGTTTCACTCCCCTTCCGGGGTGCTTTTCACCTTTCCCTCACGGTACTGTTTCACTATCGGTCGCCAGGGAGTATTTAGCCTTGGCAGATGGTCCTGCCGGATTCATACGGGGTTTCACGTGCCCCGCACTACTCGGGATCCGTCTCGGAGGGAACAGAATTTCAAGTACAGGGCTTTTACCTTCTGTGGCGGGCCTTTCCAGACCTCTTCGTTTACCCTATTCCTTTGTAACTCCATGTGAGACGTCCCACAACCCCAGGGAGCAAGCTCCCTGGTTTAGGCTGTTCCGCGTTCGCTCGCCGCTACTGACGGAATCACTCTTGTTTTCTCTTCCTCAGGGTACTTAGATGTTTCAGTTCCCCTGGTCTGCCTCTAACCATCCTATGAATTCAGATGGAAGTGACTGTGCATTACCACAGCCGGGTTTCCCCATTCGGACACCCCCGGATCAAAGCTTGCTTACAGCTCCCCGAGGCTTTTTCGTTGTTCGCCACGTCCTTCGTCGGCTCCTGGCGCCTAGGCATCCTCCGTGTGCTCTTAATAGCTTAACCAATTAAGCACTCTTACTTCACTTGTTGACACAAGCTCAGCTAAAAGATGTTCTAAAACGCAATTTTCGTTTCGGTATCCAGTTTTCAAGGATCAAGATTGTTGCTTGTTATGGTGGAGCCAAGGAGGATCGAACTCCTGACCTCCTGCTTGCAAGGCAGGCGCTCTCCCAGCTGAGCTATGGCCCCATAAATTCACCCCAAAAAGTGAAGTTATGGCTTCGAGGTTTATTCCGATTACTTTTCGGGGACCCCGGAGACTTACTTTATGAAGTTTAAGTGGTGGGCCTTAGTGGACTCGAACCACCGACCTCACCCTTATCAGGGGTGCGCTCTAACCAGCTGAGCTAAAGGCCCTTAATCTTGCATATACTCTTATGGAAAACCATAAGGCTGCGCTTGGCGGCGTCCTACTCTCCCAGGACCCTTCGGTCCAAGTACCATCGGCGCTGGAGGGCTTAACGGTCGTGTTCGGGATGGGTACGCGTGGAACCCCTCCGCCATCGCCACCAAACGCTTGAAAGAGGTTGACTCTCTCAAAACTGAGCAACGAGTGAGCAACTAGCCAGAATGGCTAGATTTAAGATTTGAATGTTTCCGCTGCGGGAAACGATTCTCCATAGAAAGGAGGTGATCCAGCCGCACCTTCCGATACGGCTACCTTGTTACGACTTCACCCCAATCATCTACCCCACCTTCGGCGGCTGGCTCCCTTGCGGGTTACCCCACCGACTTCGGGTGTTGTAAACTCTCGTGGTGTGACGGGCGGTGTGTACAAGACCCGGGAACGTATTCACCGCGGCATGCTGATCCGCGATTACTAGCAATTCCGACTTCATGCAGGCGAGTTGCAGCCTGCAATCCGAACTGAGACCGGCTTTATAAGATTGGCTCCACCTCGCGGTTTCGCTTCCCGTTGTACCGGCCATTGTAGTACGTGTGTAGCCCAGGTCATAAGGGGCATGATGATTTGACGTCATCCCCACCTTCCTCCGGTTTGTCACCGGCAGTCACTCTAGAGTGCCCAGCTTCACCTGCTGGCAACTAAAGTCAAGGGTTGCGCTCGTTGCGGGACTTAACCCAACATCTCACGACACGAGCTGACGACAACCATGCACCACCTGTCTCCTCTGTCCCGAAGGAAAGGACTATCTCTAGTCCGGTCAGAGGGATGTCAAGACCTGGTAAGGTTCTTCGCGTTGCTTCGAATTAAACCACATACTCCACTGCTTGTGCGGGTCCCCGTCAATTCCTTTGAGTTTCAGTCTTGCGACCGTACTCCCCAGGCGGAGTGCTTACTGTGTTAACTTCGGCACCAAGGGTATCGAAACCCCTAACACCTAGCACTCATCGTTTACGGCGTGGACTACCAGGGTATCTAATCCTGTTTGCTCCCCACGCTTTCGCGCCTCAGCGTCAGTTACAGCCCAGAAAGTCGCCTTCGCCACTGGTGTTCCTCCACATCTCTACGCATTTCACCGCTACACGTGGAATTCCACTTTCCTCTTCTGCACTCAAGCTGCCCAGTTTCCAGTGCGACCACAGGTTGAGCCCATGGTTTAAACACCAGACTTAAACAGCCGCCTGCGCGCGCTTTACGCCCAATAATTCCGGACAACGCTTGCCCCCTACGTATTACCGCGGCTGCTGGCACGTAGTTAGCCGGGGCTTTCTTCTCAGGTACCGTCACTTCTCTAGCAGTTACTCTAGAAAACGTTCTTCCCTGGCAACAGAGCTTTACGATCCGAAAACCTTCATCACTCACGCGGCGTTGCTCCGTCAGGCTTTCGCCCATTGCGGAAGATTCCCTACTGCTGCCTCCCGTAGGAGTCTGGGCCGTGTCTCAGTCCCAGTGTGGCCGTTCACCCTCTCAGGTCGGCTACGCATCGTCGCCTTGGTGAGCCGTTACCCCACCAACTAGCTAATGCGCCGCAGGCCCATCCCCTGGTGACAGATTGCTCCGCCTTTCCGCCTTCCGGTATGCACCAGAAGGTCTTATCCGGTATTAGCTACCGTTTCCGGTAGTTATCCCAGTCCAAGGGGCAGGTTGCCTACGTGTTACTCACCCGTCCGCCGCTAAGTTAATCAGGAGCAAGCTCCATCATAACTCCGCTCGACTTGCATGTATTAGGCACGCCGCCAGCGTTCGTCCTGAGCCAGGATCAAACTCTCCAAAAAGGTAGAGCCGATAGCTCAATCAAACAAACTGACGAGAATTTCTTCTCATTTAATACTCACTCGTTGTTCAGTTTTCAAAGATCAAAGTCTCTTTCAGTTCGTCGCCGTGTCTCTTGCAGCGACCTTTATAATATATCACAGTCTAGTTGTTATCGTCAAGCACTTTTTATTTTTTCTTTTTCAAAGCACTTTTCGATAACCTGCTGCTTTATATCTGGCCCGAAGAGCCGAGTATTAATGTATCACATAACGCAAATGCGCGTCAACTACCCAAATAAGGTAATTTTTAAACCTACGAGCATGGCCACTCCAGGCAGACCCAGAACGGACACCGTTCCTATCGTTGCCGGGTTCAACGGAATGTACACTCCTCCAGCCAAATGCGTGAAATCGACGATATAGAGTCCAATTGCCGCCAGGATCAGGTGGGAGCCGAAAAGGCCCAGCCACCCCCAGCCCAATCTTTTCTTAAATACAACAGCCACCAACAGTACGGCAGAGAGAATTAGTATGCCTGACGCTACAATTTTCATTCCTGCTCCCCCTTATCTTCAAAGCGGCATTACAGCCGATCGCGGTTTAACCCGATTCTTTTGGCATGCTTCAGGTGAATTTGGTACTTCCGTTCGGCCGCCTCCAAAATAAAAATGGCATAATCGATCTGGTCTTGGCCTACGGCTTCGTCAAACATCAGGTGAGCTCTTTCCCACTCCATATGAGCCTTCCTTACCTCGGTAAAAACATCCCAATGCTCCTCTTGAGCCTCTTCCTGCTCCTTGCCATTCTGCCTACGCAACCCGTTCAACCAACCCATCCCGATTCCTCCTTTATGATGAACTTTATGGGAAGACGCCCTTCATCTCCGCATATTCTCATTCATATCGGGACAAGGCCAAACTTAGAACTATGAAGTAGCTGCCAAGGGTATTGTTTTTGCGGGGAGGTCTCGGGATCGGGGAAGTCTCGGAAAACAAAAAAGAAGCCTTTAGGCAGGCTTCTTCCGTAATAGGACTCTATAGGATTAAAACAGCTCGCGCCGGCCTTCCAGCGCTTTGGACAAGGTCACCTCATCCGCGTATTCGAGATCGCCGCCAACCGGCAGACCGTGGGCAATCCTTGTTACTTTCACTTCAAAGGGACGGACGAGCCGGGAGATGTACATCGCTGTCGCCTCCCCCTCAATGTTGGGATTGGTCGCCAAAATAAGCTCCTGCACTCTCTCATCGCTGAGCCTTGTCAGCAGTTCCTTTAACCGGATGTCATCGGGTCCGACGCCCTCCATTGGCGAAATGGCGCCCTGAAGCACATGATAGAACCCATTAAATTCTTTGGTCCGCTCCATGGCGACAAGATCTTTGGAATCCTGCACCACGCAAATTACCGAAGCGTCGCGCGTCTTATCCTGACAGATCCGGCACGGGTCGGTATCGGTAATGTTGCAGCAGACCGAGCAATAGTGGAGATTGCGTTTCACGCTGACGAGCGCTTTGGCAAAATCAATCACCTCGTCTTCCTTCATGTTCAGCACATGAAAGGCAAGCCGGGCGGCCGTCTTGGGGCCGATTCCCGGCAAACGCGTAAAAGCATCGATCAGCTTGGCAAGCGGTTCGGGGTAATACAATAGGATATCTCCTTTATGATTAACTTAAGCCTTCACGTTGTTAGAACAGACCCGGGATCTTCATGCCACCGGTGAATTTGCCCATGTCCGAACTAGCCAGCTCTTCCGCCTTGGCCAGAGCGTCGTTTACGGCCGTAAGAACCAAGTCCTGCAGCATTTCCACATCTTCCGGATCTACCGCTTCCGGCTTGATCTCAATGGACAGCACCTTCTTGTGTCCGTTAACCTGTACGGTTACAACCCCGCCGCCGGAAGAACCTTCCACCGTCTTGCTGCCAAGCTCTTCCTGGGCTTTCAGCATCTGTTCCTGCATTTTTTTGACTTGCTTCATCATTTGATTCATATTGTTCATTCGTGATCGTCTCCTTAATAACTGCGCGAGAGGCGCATAGGGTATACTTGCGGATTAATCTTTTATGACAACGAGGTCCTCACCAAACAGCTGAATGGCCTCGTCAATCCAGGGTTCCTTGGGAGCCTCTCCGGCCTCGTGCTCATGCTCCAGACGCAGCTCCTCCTGATCCGGAGGCTTCGGCGAATTAACGGAGGCTTCGCTCCAATCGCGGAGCATGACCGTCACCAGCCGGTAGGGCTTGCCGAGCCGGGTCTCCAGAACGCGTTCGATAACCTGCTTATTGGCCGGCTTCTCGGTCGTTTCCCGGTGAATCGTATTCTTGAAGGCAACCAGCACCGCGTCATCGGTCACCGATACGGGTTCGCCGTCGACAAACCAGGCGTGGACCGTCACCTTCTCTTCCTTAACGGACTGAAGCACCTGACCCCACTGCTTATACACCGCCCCAAAATCCCCGCTGTCCTTACCCGCTATGAATTTATCCATTTGCGGCGGAAGCTTGGAGACGGAAGAAATGCGCGGGGCGGAAGAAGATCGCCCGGCTGCAGGCTTCGGCGCGCCGCTCTCCCGGCCATTGGCGGCAATCCCGCCGGACTGAAGCGCCTGTTCCAGCTTCTTCTCCAAGGCGGCAATCTGCCGTTTGAGCACATCCAGTTCCCCTTGATCGGCAGGTGATGCGCCGCTCAAGCGTGCCTGCGTCACGGGAGTATCATTGCTCTCCTTCGGACTGCACAGCTTCATCAGCGCCACCTCAAACAGCGTCTGGGGATGTGTAGCGTATTTCATCTCGCTCAAATAACGATTCAGCGTATCTACGATTTCGAACAGCCGATCACGCGAGAAAGCCTGTGCCATATCCTGAAATTCCGCCGGATTCAGCACTCTGTCTGTCAAGCTGGCAGAGCCCGGCACCATTTTGATCATAAGCAGATCGCGGAAGTAATAAAGCAGGTTCTCCAGGCATTTGTCGGCGCTCTTCCCCTCATGCATCAGCTGTTCGACCAACTCGAGCAGCCCACCCATATCGCTCTCCAAGATGGCTTTGGCCAGCCGGGCGAATTGCTCCGCCGGTATGCCGCCGGTCATGCCCAGCACCTGCTGATAGGTCACATGGCCATCAGTAAAAGAGGAGATCTGATCCAGCACGCTTAGCGCGTCGCGCATCCCCCCGTCGGACAAGCGGGCAATGTACTGCAGCGCGTCGTCCTCGGCGGAAATGCCCTCCTTCTCACAGATCACTCTCAGGCGGGCCGTCTGTTCCTCGAGCGAAACCCGGCGGAAATCAAAGCGCTGGCAGCGCGAAATAATCGTCGCCGGCAGCTTATGAGGCTCTGTTGTCGCCAAAATAAACATCACATGCGCGGGCGGCTCCTCAAGCGTCTTCAGAAGAGCGTTGAAGGCCTCCGTAGTCAGCATATGCACTTCGTCAATAATATACACTTTGCGCCGCACCTCGGTGGGTGCATACTTCACTTTATCCCGCAGGTCGCGGATTTCCTCCACGCCCCGATTGGACGCAGCGTCGATTTCCTGCACATCCATCACCGCGCCCGAAGCAATCCGCAAGCAGGACGGACATTCATTGCACGGCTCCGGGCCCGGACCCCGCTCGCAGTTGACCGCTTTGGCCAATACCTTGGCGGCGCTTGTCTTGCCGGTGCCCCGGGGGCCGCTGAACAGATAGGCATGGGAAACCCGCTGCTCGCGAATCGCGTTCTGAAGCGTCTGGATAATGTGCTGTTGTCCGACCATGTCCTGAAACGCTTGAGGCCGCCAGGCACGGTACAACGCGATGTGTTCCACTAGAGCATTACCCTCTTTCAACCGCCGCTTCCCGGGCGTTAATCGCTTCATTAATTATACTATATTCTCCGTCCCAAGACCAAAAACAAAAAGCATCTCCGCTTGTCGCAAAGATGCTTGATAGATTGCTAAGTATAAACCGCGCACCTGTTATTGATGACTGCGATCCGAGCGGCAACCCTACGCGGCTGCTCGGGCCAGGCTGCCCTCCGGCACAGGAGCAAACTTGCTTATGGCTGCTTCCTTCCGGACCTGACCAGGTTCACAAGCGCTCATTGCGGAGGACCCAACCGTCAACACAGCGCGTAGGGACCAAGCCTCACATCGACAGCACCTCTAACAGGAATTCAACCTCGCTATAGCGGATTGCGAGTTACAGGGCACCGCTACCTCCCCGTCTAGCACGGCGAAGATAAGTATAGCCTACGCCGGGGCAAAAATCAACTGGATAAGAAACCCGAAGCTGCCGCCTTTATTATGACAGTTATTCTTCCCGGGCAGCATATGAAATATATTGTGTAGTAAAAAAACGAAGCCCCCCGCCAAAAGGCGGAGGGCTTTCCACCGATTCTTGCCGACTTGCAGCAGACCGGATTAGATACCGTATTTCTTCTTGAATCTGTCGACGCGGCCGCCGGCATCCAGGAACTTCTGCTTGCCAGTGAAGAACGGATGGCATGCGGAGCAAATTTCGACGCGCAGCTCCTGTTTCACGGAACCAGCTTCGAATGTGTTGCCACAGGCGCAAGTTACGGTTACGAGATTATATTTCGGCTGAATTGCAGTTTGCATTTAAATTTCACCTCTTTTGCCCTGAGCCTCAGGCGGACCCAGAGTTGATATAAGACACATAGATGTAGTTTAGCACGAAATAAGCAGAGAGGCAATAGAGAACCACTCGCGAATTACGTCGTCTCTTTAAGGCTACAAGCGGGCAATCGCTCTTTTCGTCCGGGCTTCTCCTGTAGGAGGAACATGCGTGTACGAGCCGATAACTACTTCGGGCAATTCCTCACGGAAAATATCGAGCATCGTCTTCATACCCAGAACCTCACCCTGCGGCGGAGGAATCAGCTCAAGATAGCTCTCGGGGTCAATATTAAGATTGCGCATCTGGATCAGCTTGAGCCCGGTGCGTCTGACAAATTCGACCATGGCCTCAACCTCTTCTTCCCGGTCGGTGACTCCCGGAAATACAAGATAGTTGATCGAGGCGTACACGCCCTGGGAGGATGCATATTTCAGCGACTTCTCCACACTAGCCAGAGAATAGCCGCGCGGCTTGTAATAGGCGTTGTAGTGATCGTCCAGCGCGCTGATCGTGCTGACGCGCATCAAATCCAGTCCGGCGTCGACAATCCCGCGGATATGATCACTCAGGCCGGCGTTGGTATTGATGTTGATGTACCCCATATCTGTAATCGACCGGACTTCCCGGATCGCCTCTATAATCAGCTTCGCCTGCGTTGACGGCTCGCCTTCGCAGCCCTGGCCGAAGCTGATAATGGATTCCGGCGTCTTCAGATGCTCCAGCATCACCTGTACAATCTCGTCCACTCTCGGCCGGAAATTCATCCGCGTCTGCGGCGAGACAAAGCCGCTGTCATCCGGCTGCTCGGAAATGCAGCCGAAGCAGCCGGCGTTGCATGAATACGACACGGGCACGCCGCCTTCCCAGCGGCTCAGAAAGGTATTCGAGGACGTCAGGCACTCATAGCCGAGCGCACAGTTCGAAAGATGCCCGTACAGCCGGTTCTCCGGATATTTGGCGGTCAAGGCGGCCACCCCGCTGCGAACCGCAGCGCGGTCGCAGTTAAGCGGATTCCACTTGAAAGGGTCATCCGTCTTCTCTGCGGCCACATAGAAGCCCCCGTCTTTCCATACGACGGCCGTATAACCGAACAGCGGCAGCTTGTAGGACTTATCCGTCTTGACATATCCCGGCAGACAGAGGCGGGTATAGCCCTGCGGAAGCAGCGCTCCTACCGCCTGCGAGCCTTCCGGCAGCCGCAGCATCTCTCCGGTGGCCGGGTTCATTCCGACGGCTCTCGTATTCGGCAGAAGAGAAAGCGTCGCCCCTTCCGGCAGCGGAATCAGTTCTTCTTCCAACAGTTCGACAATCATATCCCCGCTGCGGGCGAGTCCATGCAGCTCGGGATGATCGTATACGTTTCCTTGCCCGTCGGCATATACCAAATGCATGTTATTCTCCTCTTGATTCTCTTAGGTTGTAGTTGTGACCGAAGCTGCCTTGGCGCGCATCGGGCGCCGCGCGGAGGCGCCGCTGTTCGACGTCCCGCCGCTGTTCGCGGTCCCGCTAGCCGATTCCTTGTTCTCGGATGTATCGAATGAAGCCAGGAACTCGGCGTTTGTCTTGGTGTTGCGAAGCTTCTTAATAAAGTTCTCCACAAAATCGTAGGAATCGTTCATGTTCTTGCGAATCGTCCAAATCGTATCCAGCTCTTCCTTGCTTAGCAGCACTTCTTCGCGGCGCGTGCCGGAGCGGCGAATATCGATAGCCGGAAAAATGCGGCGTTCCGCGAGCTTCCGGTCAAGATGCAGCTCCATATTGCCTGTGCCCTTGAACTCTTCATAAATAATATCGTCCATCCGCGAGCCGGTATCAATGAGCGCCGTCGCGAGAATCGTCAGACTGCCGCCTTCCTCGACATTGCGCGCCGAGCCGAAAAAGCGTTTCGGCCGGTGGAACGCCGCCGGGTCGATCCCGCCGCTAAGCGTACGGCCGGAAGGAGGGACAACGAGATTATAGGCGCGCGCAAGCCGGGTAATGCTGTCCAGCAGAATGACCACGTCTTTTTTATGCTCAACGAGACGAAGCGCCCGCTGAAGCACCAGCTCCGCCACCTTGATATGATTTTCGGGAAGCTCGTCGAATGTCGAGGCGATGACTTCGCCTTTGACGGAACGCTGCATATCGGTCACTTCCTCGGGGCGTTCGTCAATCAGCAGGACAAACAGTTCAATCTCAGGGTTGTTCGAGGAGATGCTGTTGGCAATTTCCTTGAGCAGGAGCGTCTTGCCGGCTTTGGGCGGAGCGACAATCAAACCGCGCTGTCCCAGGCCAACGGGCGCGAGCAGGTCCATAATGCGGGTGGACAAATGGGTAGGCGTTGCTTCAAGCGAAAGCTTATCTTGAGGATATAACGGCGTAAGGGCCGGGAAGTGAAGACGTTCGGCCGCAGTGGCCGGATTCTCACCATTGACGGCATTGACTTGCAGCAGTCCGAAATAACGCTCGTTCTCCTTGGGCGTTCGACACTTGCCGGATACCAAATCTCCGGTACGGAGATCAAATTTACGAATTTGCGAAGCCGAAATATAAATATCCTCCGCGCTCGGCAGGTAGTTGATCGGTCTGAGAAAACCGTAGCCCTCCGGCAAAATTTCGAGCACACCCTCCATAAACATCAGACCGCTCTGCTCTGCCTGGGCACGCAGAATGGCAAAAATCAATTCTCTCTTCTTCATCTGCCCATAATAAGGAATCTGGTATTTCTTGGCCAGCTTGTATAGCTCGGTCAGCTTCATTTCTTCCAAGTCGGAAATTTGAAGATCCATATAATAACCACCTATTCAATTTATATAAGTTCAAAATGCGTGAGGTTGCACATTAAAAAAGCCAACTGTGACACAAATTTGTCAGAAAGTTAGATGACATAATGCAGAGGGTGGGTGAGCGGCAACTGGACGGGCCGGGTGCCGGTGGATAACCGCAGGGCTCGACGCTTGCGGCATATTCCTGAATCGGAAGCGAGGAATCGGTTGAACAACAGCATATCGTTGCCGGTTGTAATGCAATACTTGATTTCACTTGGATTGTTTCGGTTGTACAGCAAAAATCCTCATTAGGATAGCATTACCCAAAATGGAGGAAGATATGCAGATTTTTGCAAATCTTTTTGAAAAATCGGGGAATAAATCCTTAACGAACCGCATGACAGCCCGCCGATAAGTCATGTATCTTCACTATCGGCGAACCTCCTTGCGTTCCGCTTCAGAAATTAAAGTGCTTGAGGACTACTCTTCCTCCCGCCAAACCTCGGCCCCCAGCTCACGGAGATTGGGTACGAGATTGTCGTAACCGCGGTCGATATACTCGACCCCCGTTACTTCCGTAATGCCGTCTTCAACGGTCAGTCCGGCAATGACAAGCGCGGCGCCGGCCCTAAGGTCGGCCGCTCTGACTTTGGCCGCATTGAGTTTGTTACCCTCAATAATGGCCGATCTTCCTTCAACGCGTATCTTCGCCCCCATGCGCAGCAGCTCCGGCACATGCTTGAAGCGGTTGCTGTAGACGAAGTCGCTAAGCACGCTTACGCCCTTCGCCTGAGTCAGCATCGTGGTCATCGGCGATTGCAGATCGGTAGCGAAGCCGGGATAGACGAGCGCCTTGACATCGGCCGGTTCGTAGACCGCCTTACCGATAACCCGGATACTCTCATCGAGTTCCTCGACTTCGACGCCCATTTCCAACAGCTTGGCCGTCAGCGCCTCCAGATGCTTGGGAATTACATTGTCAATAAGTACATTGCCGCGTGTAGCAGCCGCAGCGATCATGTAGGTACCCGCCTGAATCCGGTCGGGGATAATGGAGTGTCGGCATCCGTGCATTTCCGGCACGCCTTCAATTCGTATCGTTTCGGTTCCGGCACCTTTAATAATGGCGCCCATGGAATTAAGCAAAGTGGCTACATCTATAATCTCAGGCTCTTTGGCCGCGTTTTCGATAATGGTAGAGCCTTTGGCCCGGGAAGCCGCAAGCATAATGTTAATTGTCGCGCCGACGCTGGATACGTCAAGGTAAATCTTTGCTCCGCGCAGCTCTTTGGCATAGAGGTGAATGGCACCATGTTCGTTGGTGACGGTCGCCCCCAGCGCCTCAAATCCCTTGATATGCTGATCGATTGGTCTCGGTTCGAAATTGCAGCCTCCGGGAAGTCCGATGGTCGCTTCTTTGAAGCGTCCCAGAAGCGCTCCCATCATGTAATAAGAAGCCCGAAGCTTCTTGACAGGACCGTTGGGCATAGGAATGGATATAATTTGGGAAGGATCGATTCTCATCTGGCTGTCCGACCAGACTACTTTGGCGCCAAGCTCTTGCAGAATTTCAGAATAGACGGCCACATCGCTAAGGGAGGGCAAGTTATCCAGAACAACTTCCGATTCAGCCAAAATCGCCGCAGGTATGAGCGCAATCGCACTGTTCTTTGCACCGCTGATCGTCACCATGCCTTGCAGCGGACGCCCACCGCCAATCATTAATTTTTCCATTGATTATATGGTTCCCCCTAGATGTATTGCAGCTGCTTTCGATCATAATAGCTCGTAAGACGGCGGAAAGCACAGCAGGGCTGCTGAAACGCAGCCCCGCTGCCCGCATCGTATTCATCCGAAAGGAAAAATTTCCGTATTTAAATGGAAAGACACCGGCTAAGCGGTGTGCTCTCCAAATCATGCTATTCCATTCATTATAACCGATTAAAGCTGACTAGCCCATTATACACGATTAAGCTTTGTTGTTGGAACCGAATTCGCGGATTTTTCCGATAACGGTTTGTTTGATAGCTTCGCGGCCTGGTGCGATGAATGTACGAGGGTCATAAGCGTCCGGTTTAGCTGCCAGCACTTCGCGAACAACCTTGGCGAATGCGATTTGGTTCTCGGTGTTTACGTTGATTTTGGAAGTTCCGAGGGAGATCGCTTTGTCAATGTCATGCTTCGGAATACCGGTACCGCCATGAAGAACGAGCGGAATTTTAACGGCGTCACGGACTTCTTCCATTTCCTTGAATCCAAGGTTAGGCTCGCCGAGGTAAGGTCCATGTACGGAACCAAGCGCCGGAGCCAAGGCATCAACGCCAGTTTCTTTTACGATAGCTACGCACTCTTCCAGCTTGGCGTACATAATGCCGCCAATAACGTCGTCTTCCTGTCCGCCAACCGTACCTACTTCGGCTTCTACGGAAGCGCCTTTGGAATGCGCATAGTTAACGACTTGCTTGGTCATTTCGATATTTTCTTCAATCGGATGGTGGGATCCGTCGATCATAACGGAAGTAAATCCGGCGTCGATGGCTGCTTTACATTTCTCAAAGCTGGATCCATGGTCAAGGTGAATCGTTACAGGGACCGTAATGTTCATGTCCTGAATAAGACCTTCTACCATTTTAACGACGGTGTTGAAGCCGCCCATATGACGCGCTGCGCCTTCGGATACACCAAGAATAACTGGGGATTTCTCTTCTTCTGCTGCGCCCAAAATTGCTTGGGTCCATTCAAGATTGTTAATGTTGTATTGACCAACCGCGTATTTTCCTGCAAGAGCTTTGTTCAACATGTCTGTCATCGATACCAATGGCATAATTCATCCTCCTAAAAATGGTTTCTCGCTTTTTTTAAGCCGACATCACATACAGGCCTATTATAGCACAACCTGTCTCAAATACTAAAGAGTTTAGACAAAAAAATGTCCCGGCGGGACGGAATTCGCCCAACCACTTGATGTCAAGGTGGTGTCACCATCCGGTCTTCTTTTTATTACCCCAAATCTTCCTGTTGCATACATCCGGAAAATAGTCCTGCGACTATCGATCGAGGGCCGGTAGAATGACCTCAAAAAAGGGACTCTGCTTATCGCAGAATCCCCGGCTTTAACTGTAGCGGTCCACAGAGCCTGTCCGTAAATGCATGTTGACCGCAACGCGCATTTCATCGATATCGAACGGCTTGGTGAAATGCATAAGCGCCCCAAGCTTCGTCGCTTCCTTGATCATGTCCAGCTCGCCGTACGCCGTCATCATGATAACCTTGATCTCCGTGTTGATCTCTTTAATATGCTTTCAAATTTCCAGTCCGTCCATTCCCGGGATTTTCATGTCGAGGAGAACCAAATCGGGGCAGTCGCTGCGCACAATATCCAAAGCCGCTTTTCCGTTGGCTGCCTGGAAAGTTGTGTAGCCTTCGCTATTAAAAACCTCCATAAGCAGGATCCGAATCCCGTTTTGGTCATCGACGATTAACACTTTCTTTTTCTTTTTCTCCATTCGTAACCCTCCCTGATATGTGGCAGATCCACCTTACCTCGTCCGACGGTCTTCTCAAAAATCCATACGAAGAACTATAATTCGTGCTTGACCGGGAAACTCCTGCTAACTGGTAAAAAATGCGTAATTATACGTCATAAAACAGTACAAAGGCAGGTTGCCCGGCCCAAGTAAAATTCCAGCCGCAAAATTCGGCCTGGACATTAGGGCATATTCCGGGATGGCCGATCCCGCCGCACCATAAAAAAAAGAGCCTCCCGTCAGGGAAGCTCTTCATTTTTCGGAGAATCCGATATAAAATGCCAGCCGATCCTACAATTGCTCCGCGTGAGCAAGCGAGGCTTTGACAAATTCACGGAACAGCGGCTGCGGACGGTTTGGACGGGAAGTGAATTCCGGATGGAACTGAACCGCCAGGAACCACGGATGGCCCGGAAGCTCTACGATCTCAACCAAACGGCCGTCCGGGGAAGTGCCGGAAATCAGCAGGCCTGCTTTTTCAATTTGATCGCGGTAGGAGTTGTTGAACTCGTACCGGTGACGGTGGCGCTCATACACCAGTTCATCTCCATAGCAGGACATCGCCAGGGAATTCGGCTGAAGCTTGCAGGGATAAAGTCCCAGACGCATGGTGCCCCCAAGGTCCTCGATATCCTTCTGTTCGGGAAGCAGGTCGATGACCGGGTACGGCGTCGCCGGATCGATCTCCGAGCTGTTCGCTCCCGCGAGTCCCAGGATTGATCGGCCGTATTCAATAACGGATACCTGCATACCGAGGCAAATACCGAAGAAAGGCACACCTTTCTCACGGGCATAACGGATCGCGGTAATCTTGCCTTCGATGCCCCGATCGCCGAAGCCGCCGGGCACCAGAATTCCGCCGACGCCGCGAAGCACCTCGTCCACATTCTCGTTCGTGATCTCTTCAGCGTTCACCCAGCGGATGTTGACTTCGGAATTAGCGTCGAATCCTGCGTGGGAAAGAGACTCCACCACGCTGAGGTAAGCGTCGTGCAGCGCCACATATTTGCCGACAATCGCGATCTCGACGTTGCGCTCCAGCTTGTTGATGCGGGCAAGCATAGCTTCCCACTCGCTCATATCCGGCGCCGGCGTAGTCAGCTTCAGGTGGTTGACGACGATCTCGTCAAGACCTTCGTTGCGCAGATTAAGCGGAACCTCATAGAGCGTCGAGGCGTCACGGCATTCCACAACCGCATTCGCGTCGATGTCGCAGAACAGGGCAATCTTGGCCTTCATGTCCGCGGAAAGCTCATATTCCGTACGGCAGACAATGACATTCGGCTGAATCCCGATGCTGCGGAGCTCTTTTACGCTGTGCTGGGTCGGTTTCGTCTTCACTTCGCCCGCAGCCTTAATATAAGGAATGAGGGTTACGTGGATATACATTACATTTTCACGGCCGATATCGCTCTTGATTTGACGGATGGCTTCAAGGAAAGGCAAACTCTCGATGTCGCCGACGGTGCCGCCGATCTCGGTAATGACAACGTCCGAGCCGGTCTCGCGGCCCGCGCGGAATACCCGTTCTTTGATCTCGTTCGTAATATGGGGAATGACCTGCACCGTGCCCCCCAGGTACTCGCCGCGCCTTTCCTTGCTGATCACCGAAGAATACACTTTGCCTGTCGTGACGTTGCTGTTCTTGGACAGGTTGATGTCAATGAAACGCTCGTAGTGCCCGAGGTCAAGGTCGGTCTCCGCTCCGTCATCCGTAACAAATACCTCACCGTGCTGGTAGGGACTCATCGTTCCCGGGTCCACATTAATGTACGGATCGAATTTCTGAATCGTTACCTTAAGACCCCTGTTTTTAAGCAGCCTGCCGAGCGAAGCGGCCGTAATTCCCTTGCCCAGGGAGGACACTACGCCACCCGTTACAAAAATATACTTTGTCAATGCATAACCCTCCTAAATAATATCCGTAAAATCAGGCGATGTATGATGTTATCGTAACCCGTTTCCAGAGCGGCAAAACGGAGAAAATCAAAATCGCCCAAATGTCTCGGGGAAGCCTGTCCGCCACTTTCGACTGATCGTTATCACAGCGTATTCCGGCACCAACATATATCTAAAAAACAAAAAAGTGACACCCGCAGAACCGGGGGCACTTTTTATTTTTAAAAATATAGAATTTAATTTCATCAAAAGCCCATCAAATAGTTTACTCTCTAGGCTTTATTGATGTCAAGCAAGAAATATTGGACCAAAAAACGTCTTAATATTTGTCGTCTTCTTCCTCTTCCTGGTCGTCGTCTTCGCTCTCTTCCTCGGAGTCTTCTTCGTCCAGATCCTCATCATCGAGGTCTTCATCATCCATAACGACTTCTTCGTCGACTTCATCCTCGCTGTCATCATCGGAGTACAGATCGTCACGGTCTTCGTCGATCACGTCGAAGTCATCATCATCGCCGGAATAGGAATCCTCTTCCTCGGCGAAATCTTCATCGTCCAGATCGTCGTCTTCATCATTGATGATGCGCGGACGCTTGGAGTTGCCGATCGGATCGTCGGAGCGCTCCAGCGGATACCAGCGTTTCAGACCCCACAGGTTGGTTCCGACACAGGCAAAACGCCCGTCGATATTAATTTCGGTATATAACTGGGCAATCGTATCGTTAATCTCTTCTTCGGTCATTCCGCGCAGCTTGGCCACTTCGGCCATCAGATCACGGTAATAGAACGGCGTATTGGCCGCTTTCAGAATCAGAAACGCCAGGTCCACCATCGGCATTTCTTTGATTTTTTCAGGATCCAGCTTCAAATTAAGTGGCGTACTCACTTCGGGACACTTCCTCTCACGCATTGTTCACGCTATGGCTTGATTCGGCCGTTATTTCGTTAACATTCATTGACAAACCTAAGTAAAACCTATTTGAGAACAAAATGCAAGTCAAATCGGCGCATCCCCCGGCCCCTTGTTCCGAAAGGCCAAGATCAACCGTTTCAAGCAGTTTTCCCGAAAATCCGGACAGGCAAAAGTCTGGTCAAAAACGGAATGTGCAAAGCCTTGTCTGCCAGCGGCGAAAAAACAAGAACCCGGGAAGGAACCTGCTGCCGCTTAGCTGCCTGGCGCTATGTATGAAATAAAAAGGCGGAGGAAGTTCCTCCGCACCTGACTGTATCCACGCCAAGGGTCGGCTCGGCGTTTGTTTCAAAGAGGGCCTTCCCTCTTACACTATTTTATGTATCGGCCTCCTTTTTGACACGACAGACGGCCTATTTCTGGAAAAAAAGGCAGGCTCCCACGCGGGCTTCTCCCCCTCCTCATAAAATATGGAAGCACGGCAGCAGGAGGGGATAGCCAAACAATGGACCTTCACGAATTTTGGAAATTGGTGCTTGAAGAAGCGGCTGCCGCTCCCGGGAACGCAGAACGGAGAATCGTTACTTTTCACGATCCCCGTCAGTATGCCGGGGCGCTGTCGCAGTGGAAATCCCTGAAGTCCCGCCGGCCCGGACTGCGAAGGGTCAAAGCGTCTCCGCTGATCCGGGCTTTTTTTGTGCCGGCGGCCGGAGCCGTGAAGCTGATGCAAAGATATGGGGAAGCGATTGCCGTCGAAGAAGATTTGCGTATTCAAATCCATTCACAAGCCCCTCCCGTCTCAGCGTATAAGCCTCCGCGCTCTCTGCCCTGGGGCGTCCGTGCAATTCACGCTCCCCAGGCCTGGTCGAGATCGACCGGCGTTCATATTAAAATCGGCGTCATCGACACCGGAGCCGATTTCCTCCATCCCGATCTCAAATCTTCGCTCGCCACCGGAGTCAATCTGCTGCATCGCGGCATGCTGCCGATTGACGATAACGGACACGGCACGCATATCGCCGGTACACTCGCCGCCGCAGGCGGCACACGGGGCATGATGGGGGTGGCGCCGCGCGCCCTGATTTATCCGGTCAAAGCCTTTGACCATACCGGTTCGGCGTTCGTATCCGATATCGTGCTCGCCATCGATTGGTGCGTTCAGAACCGGATCGACCTCATTAATATGAGCTTCGGAATGAAGAGCCGAAGTATAGCGCTTCACGATGTTGTCATCAAAGCTTACCGTGCGGGCATTCCGATTATTGCCTCGTCGGGCAATGACGGCAAGCGGGGAGGAGACTATCCGGCCCGCTACAGCGAGACGATCGCCGTCGGCGCCATCGACCGCAAGCGCCGCGTCGCCTCCTTCAGCAACCACGGGGCTTATATCGATGTATACGGCCCGGGGGAGAACGTTCCTTCCTGCTGGCCGAAGGACAGCTACAAGGAAATGAGCGGCACCTCCATGGCAACCTCGCATGTGACGGGAGCCGCCGCCCTGCTGCTCGCCCTGCGCCCGGGCACGACGCCCCGGGAGCTGAAGCAGATGCTGCGCCGCTCCTCAGCGCCGCTGCTGCTGCGCAAGGGCCAGCGCCGGGCAACGCTGGGCGGCGGGGCGCTGGACGCGATGCGCCTGCTGCGGTCGCGGGGGAGACGTCAGAAATGCGCAAATTCGGTGCCGCGCGTGCCGGGATGAAGCGCAGGGGCAGCAAGCAGCTTCATTTGACGGGTACTAAAAAAGCCGCCCTTTTGAGCGGCTTTTCAAGCTTGTATGCGTTTCAAAGGCGGCAGGTTCCCGCCGCATTTGGTAAAAGGCGGCTACATCCGGTCCGGCGCCGTTACGCCGACAAGGCGCAGCACGTTCGCGATGGACTGGCGAACGGAGCCGAGCAGTGCGAGCCGCGCCAGCGTCTGGGCGGCATCTTCGGTGATGACGCGTTCCGCTTTGTAATAGCTGTGGAAGAGAGCCGCCAGCTCGTACACATAGCGGATCAGGCGGTGCGGCGCGTAGCCCTCGGCGGACAGAGCCACCTCGAACGGAAGCTCGCCGACTTTGCGAAGCAGGGCGTATTCATGCTCCGCCGTCAGCTTCGAGTAGTCGATGGCGGACAGTTCGGGCAGGATTATGCCCTGCTCCTCGGCTTGACGGAATACGCTGCAAATACGCGCGTGCGCGTATTGTACATAGAACACCGGATTTTCGTTCGAGGTCGATACGGCAAGATCCATGTCGAAGTCCAGATGGGAATCCATGCTGCGCATAGTGAAGAAATAGCGGATCGCGTCGACGCCGACTTCGTCCATCAAGTCTTCCATCGTGACGGCCTTGCCGGTCCGCTTGGACATTTTCACCTTCTCGCCGTCCTGGAACAGGCTGACCATTTGGGCGATCAGCACGACCAGCTTGCCCGGATCGTTGCCCAGCGAGGCCATCGCAGCTTTCATCCGCGGAATGTAGCCGTGATGGTCGGCGCCCCAGATATTGATCATTTTGTCGTATCCGCGCGCGTATTTGTCTCTGTGGTAGGCAATGTCCGGCGTAAGATACGTGTAGGTGCCGTCATTCTTGATCAGCACGCGGTCCTTGTCGTCGCCGTACTTGGTCGTGTGCAGCCAGGTGGCCCCTTCCTGCTCGTACACTTCGCCGCGGTCCCGCAGCTCGTCGAGCGCGCGCAGCACTTCCCCGGTCTCATACAGCGAGGTTTCGCTGAACCAGATGTCAAACGGCACGCGGAAGCGCCCCAGATCGCGTTTGATTTTGTCCAGCTCTTTCTCCAGCCCGTAAGTACGGAAAAAGGCCGCCCGGTCTCCGGGGGTCATCTCCAGCAGCGATTCGCCCTTTTCGGCCACAAGCTCTTTGGCAAAGCCTTTGATGTCTTCGCCGAAATAGCCGTCCTCCGGCATCTCCGCCGGCTGGCCCAGCTCCTGCAGATACCGGGCCTCGATCGACTTGCTCAGGTTGGCGACCTGGTTCCCTGCGTCGTTGATATAGTATTCGCGGGTAACGCTGTACCCGGCAAAATCGAGCACGTTGCAAAGCGCATCCCCTACGGCTGCGCCGCGGGCATGGCCAAGGTGCAGGCTGCCCGTCGGGTTGGCGCTGACGAATTCGACTTCCACCTTCTGCCCCTCACCGGCATCGGTACGGCCGTAATCGTCCCCCTGCTCCAGGGAAAGCGCGATGACCGGATACAGATACGACTTGGACAACGTAAAGTTGATAAATCCCGGTCCGGCGATTTCCGCTTTTTCAATCGAAGCCTTGCTAAGATCCAGATGCTCCACAATCGCCTCGGCGATCTGGCGCGGATTGCGCTTGGCGATCTTGGTCAGCTGCATGGCGGCGTTGGTTGCCAGATCGCCATGGGCTTTGTCCTTCGGCACTTCCAGCACAATGACCGGAAGCTCTTCCCGCTGAACCAGACCGGTCGCGATAATCGCGTCGGCGATGGCTTCTATCACCCTTTCATTAACCAGGGCAAGCGGATTTTGACTTTGTTTCATCTTTAAGGTTCCTCCTGTATATGCAAACTGATGGCAAACTGTCCCGACGGCTCGTCGTACACATATAACTCGTATTCCCATGCTGCCGTCAGAGAACGTCCCTGCCTTGAGATGCCGAGCGTGCTTGTCTCGGTAGAAAGATTGAATTGGGTATATGGAGAACGGTAAAATCCGGGCAGGCGCCGTCCGCTTTGAAAAGACTGCTCCGACTCGACTCCGCCATGGCGGATGATGCGCAGCTCGTCCTCCAGGATCTTGATCGTTGTCCGCACGGAGACTTCAGGGCCCTGCGGTCCCTGTCCGGGCTCCTCAAAACGGATGTATAGCTGCTTCCCCTTCTGCACAGCCTCTCCACCTACGCTGAGAACGCTTGTCTCCCCATCGTATCGGCTGGCGAGCGTAATGGAAACGCCATATTTATGCGGCTGGTTGTCTGGCACCCTTGCCCCTCCATTCTTCGCTGCTGATCTTTACGCGCGGGCCGTCTCTATCCCATTGTTCTACTATAATCAGTTCACCGGGCCAATTCAATCGCTATATTAATGAACATTTCAATATGTAGAATTTTAACATAACGCTCTTTAAAATCACACTCGTCCGGACCGGCAGCATTGATCTATAGGAGATAAAAAAGGGGCCCAGCAGCCATTACAGGCGCCTAAGCCCCCCATTCAAGAGGCACTCTATGTCCAGCATCCTTACGCTATCGCGATTATGCCGCCCGCTTCCAAACATGCTCCGTACGAATAATCCTTATTTCGCATGAAAAGAGAACTTCTGCTTCCATGTGACGCCGCCGTCCTGCGTCGCATACAGCGAAGACTGCTCCGGCCCTCTGACGGCAAGCCAGCCCTCCTTGGCTCCGGCAAAAGAAATCACCCCGTCAAATCCCGGAATGCCGGGCAGGTTGGTCCACTGTCTGCCGCCCGTGTAAGAGCGGCCTACGCCGACCTGTTCTCCAGCCGGTGAATAGCCGAGCAGGAAGGCGCCGCCGCCGGCCAGCTGCATATTGCCGGGCTTGCCGGAGACCGGACCCTTCGGCAGCGGATTTCCGCCGCTACCGGGCGCCGGTCCGCCGCCCGCCGTCGACTGGGCGATGACGCGACGCCAGCTCCCGCCGCCGTCCGGGCTGGCGTACAAGGAATAGGACGTCTGGGACATGCCGGTTCCCCCGTACAGCACCGCCCATACCTGGCTGCCCTTAGCGTAAATATCGCCGAATTCCGGATAGGAGAACGCTGATTTCAGCTGAAGCGACCAGCTCTTGCCTCCATCGGACGTCCTTCTGATCCGGTAGCCCTCGCCCGGAGCGACCGTTACCACCCAGCCGCTGCTGCGGCTAGTAAAGACAGCGCCGCGGGTATTGGCGGGCGTTGGAATTTTGCTCCAGCTCCCCCCGCCATCAGCGGTGTAATAGGCAAAGGCCCGGTCATAGGCAAATCCGTGCTGCCGATCTAAAAAATCGATTTTTGTAAACGTAACCGGACCATTTGACAGCCGCTTCCAGTGTGACCCTCCGTCCGTCGTCCGGATCAAATATCCGGATTGTCCATCCTGTACGGACGCCAGCGCCCAGCCGTAGACGTTGTCGGGAAAATCGATTTTCCGGAAAGACCACTGGCCTTCATAAATCGTCTGGAACGTGCAGCCGCCGTCCGACGTCCCGATCATGAAGCCGTTCCCGGCCCCGCGGCCGGTTTTTGCGCCCAAAAACTGAATATCGGAAAAGGCCAGCGGCGATTCATCCGCTTTTGCATGCTTTTGTTGAAGCTCCTGAAGCAGTCCGTGATCCCCGGTGCCGCAGACAGGCGCCTGCGCCGCCCCTGCCCGAGGTATATCCGCGCTCCAGCCGGTCAAGGCCAGCAGAACCGCTGAAAACAGCAACAGCGCGTTATTTCGTAATTTTTTTGTCCATATCATGTTAGCACCTCCCATTATCTATTACCCGGCTGTCACCAAGGCCATGCGCGGATTCCCCCTCCTTTAATGAATATCCAACCTATTCCTTCCCCATAATGAGTAGAAGAATCCATTTTTGTGCAAAGGAGTATGGTATCATGCCGTTTGAATCCCCGGATAAGCCTGTACGGAAAAAAAGCCGCTGGCGCATGGCCCTACGGCTGCTGGCCGGCACCGCGGTTCTGCTCTTTCTCACCGCCGGAGCGCTGCTCGGTTATATATACAAGAAGGATCTCCCGCCGATTCCGGACGATGCCCGCTCCAGGCTGCTGGACTCCCGGGGAAATGTCCTGGCCGTCTTCTCGCAAGATGGGCGCAGCCATGATCCGGTCGGGCTTAAAGAGATCTCCCCTTTTCTGATTCAGGCGACGCTGGCGGTCGAGGACCGCAAATTCTATGAGCATACCG
The DNA here is from genome assembly GCF_000612505.1 of Paenibacillus sabinae T27. NCBI lineage: Bacteria > Bacillati > Bacillota > Bacilli > Caryophanales > Paenibacillaceae > Paenibacillus > Paenibacillus sabinae. Next base: position 109,227 of record NZ_CP004078.1, on the reverse strand, counting down.
GATTCAATTTCAAAAGCATGGGCCGGGCGGTACTCGTCAATCTGGAGAACAGAAGCCGCTCCCAGGGCGCCAGCACGCTGACGCAGCAGCTTGCCCGCAATCTGTATCTTTCTCATGAAAAGACGTGGACCCGCAAAGCGAAAGAAGCGTTCTATACGCTGCAGCTGGAGATGAAGTACAGCAAGGATGATATTCTGCGCATGTACCTTAACGAAATCTACTACGGCCACGGCGCTTACGGCGTAGAGGCGGCCTCCCGGATGTATTTCGGGAAGTCCGCCGCTTCGCTCGACCTTGCGGAAAGCGCGCTTCTGGCCGGCATTCCGAAGGGGCCAACGTACTATTCCCCGTACAATCACCCGGAGAACGCCAAGAAACGCCAGAAAATCATCCTGTCCTCCATGGTCCAGACGGGTGAAATTACGCAGGCGGAGGCCGAGCGGGCGACTGCGGAGACGCTGAATATCAAGCCGCGGGAACAGCAGACGGTTTCGCAGTCCGCTCCCTACTTCCGCGACTATGTCGGCGCTTCGGCCGCCAAGCTGCTCGGCATCAGCCCAAGCGAGCTGGAGTTGGAAGGGCTGAGCGTGTACACGACGCTTGATCCCGACATGCAGAGGGCGGCCGAAGAAGCGGTCGAGCAAGGGATGGCGGGAGCGGGGGATCTGGAGACGGCGCTTGTCTCCCTTGATCCCCGAACCGGATATATCAAGGCCATGGTCGGAGGCGTCAATTACCGGGCTAACCAGTTCAATCATACGCTCGCGAAGACCCGCCAGCCCGGCTCCTCCTTCAAGCCGATTATGTATTTAACCGCGCTGTCTGAGAAGAAAATGACGGGGCTTACCGTCTTCAACAGCCAGCCGACCCTGTTTCATTACGACAACAACCGCAAGACGTACCAGCCCCGGAATTTCGGCGATAAATACCTCGGCGAGATCAATATGCGGCAGGCGATCGCGGCCTCGGACAATATTTACGCCGTCAATACCATCATGAAGGTGGGGCCGGAGAAGGTCATCGAAATGGCCCGCAAGATGGGCATCGTCAGCCCGCTGTCAGACGTGCCCTCGCTTGCGCTTGGCGCTTCGCCGGTCAGCCCGCTGGAAATGGCCGGAGCTTTCTCGGTTATTGCAAGCGGGGGCGACAAGATGCCGGTGACGGCCATCCTGAAGATAACGGACGCCAAGGGGGACATCCTGTATGAAGCGCCCCGGGCGGAAGGAGAAAGCGTCGTCCCCCCGGCAGCCGCCTATGTGCTGACCCGGCTGATGGAAGGGGTGTTCGAGACGGGAGGAACAGGTAACCGAGTAGCTTCGCAGATCAAGCGGCCCGTCGCCGGCAAGACCGGAACAACGGATACCGATGCCTGGATGGTCGGCTTTACGCCGGAGCTGGCTACCGCCGTCTGGGTTGGCTATGACAAAGGACGCGATATTACGACCACCGAAGGGAGACGGGCGGCACCGATTTTTGCTCAGTACACCGAAAAGGCACTAGAGAATGTGCCGCCGAAGATTTTTCCGATCCCTGACGGCGTCGTCAGCGTCTACATCAACCCCGAATCCGGCAAGCTGGCCACCGCGGCCTGCCCCGACAAGGTACTGGAAACCTTTATCAGCGGTACCGAGCCGACCGCCTACTGCGATTTGCACGGAAGCGGCAAGCAGGGTCCGCCGGGAAATGACACCGGAAAAGGCGTGGCCGGAGAGGACGGCTCCTGGTGGAGCGATATCAAGCGCTGGTGGCTCAATTAGCTCCCGCGCCTTGCGCGGCAGGTGAAGGTCCGGTACGATAGGACCCATCAAGCCTAGCCGAAAGAACGGCTTCCACCTGTTTAGATAAGAGAGGTGACCTCTATACGTGGTACCTATGGACCCCTATGACTGCCGCAAGCCGGAAGGACGGTCCCTGTCCTCCCTCTTTGCCCTGCCCGCGCTTCATGCGGCGCCGCTGCTGCTCGGCCAGCATCTCGTCCGCCTCACGGAGGACGGGGAGATCCGCTGCCGGATTGTGGAGACCGAGAGTTACGGCGGAGCGGAAGACAAAGGCAGCCACGCCTATGGCGGAAGGCGGACGGACCGCACCGATGCCATGTTCCGTGCCGGAGGAACCGCTTATGTGTATCTGATCTACGGCATGCATCACTGCTTCAATATCGTGACAGCGGAGGAGAACAATCCCCACGCAGTGCTGGTTCGTGCGGTGGAGCCGCTGTCTCCCCGGGATGCGCGGCATATGGCCGCTAACCGGGGAACCGCCATCCGGAGGCCGTCCGACCTGTCCGGCGGACCCGGCAAACTCTGCAGGGCGCTGCGCATCGACCGAAGCCTGAACGGGCTTCGTCTCGATCAGCCCGGCGGCCCGCTCCGGCTGGAAAGCGGCGACGATCCGCGCCGTCTTCCGATTGTCCGGGCTCCGCGCATTAACATCGCCTACGCGGAGGAATATGCGGCTCTTCCCTGGCGCTTCTATATCCGGGATAACCCGTATGTCTCGGTGCATGACAGCAAGGCCGAGCCTTTCGTCTGGCCAATAGAGAGCAACTAAGACGTATCCCGATACCGAGATCGACTATTCCGGCGACCAGCTGGCATTACCTGACGCTCGGAGATGAGCTTTCCTTCGAAATGGACCTTCTGCCCCTTTGGTGCGGAAGGTCTATTTTACGTACATGCTTTCCCCTTATCTTAAAATACATTTACTGTTATAATAATTAAATACAACCAAATCTGAAGATATAAATGAGGGACATGGGATGAAGGATACCGGCATGATCCGAAGTTTAGACAATCTTGGACGCATTGTGGTTCCCGTAGAAATCCGTATGACGCGAAATATCGACATAGGGGATCCTATCGAGTTTTTCATTTTGGACGATCACATTATTGTATTGCGGAAATATACTTCGACGGAATGCACCTTCTGCAGGAGTCTGGACAATGTCACCTATTTCAAGGATCAATTCATTTGCAACCGGTGCCTTCAGGAGCTGGCGAACCCCGGCCTGGAGGATCGCGAACCTGAGCCGGAGAAGGAACAGCTTGAACCCACTTTCGAACGTATCGCAGGCAAAAAGAAGACGAAATCGGAAGAGCTCCGCGACCGCCTGGAGCAAACGATGCAGGAGCATCCGGCCGCCAATCAGAAGGAGCTTGCCCTGATGCTGGGCATCAGTCAGGCAAGAGTCAGTCAGCTTAAGCGAAAGTTCGGCAACGGCCGGTAGAAACGGCAGTCTCTCTGCCCTATATATAAAAGGCTTCGCCTCCTTATATTCTAAGGAAAGGCGAAGCCTTTTTTGAGTGTGGCATCGTTATTCTGTCCCGTCAAAGGTCCAGCTTGGCGCCAAGATACTTCAGCCTTCGAGAGCTTGCTTCAGTTCTTCGGGTGAAGCGTTCCACCAATCCTCGTTATGCGAGATGAGCAGCGATTTCAGCGCCGCTTTCTCCCGCGCGCCGAGCCCCTCGGTAATCACCCGCCGCTTAAGCGCATAATCCAGCTTGTTCACATGATCGGCAAGGATCTTCCAGCCGCGCTTCGCCTCGCTGTCGATCCACATCTCGCACGCGGTCAGCCCCGCGTAATGCCGGCCCTCCGGTGTGTGTTCAACGGCTACCCATACGACCCATACCTGTCTGCCATTCGGCACATCCTCGCGGTCCACGGAGAACTTGATCCCCTTCTCCACCTTGCTCTTGGCGTGCATGGCGCCAACGTCGATAACCGCTTCGTCACCATCGATGATTACGGGCGACACGTTGTTCAGATTGATCGAGCCCGCTCCGAATCCTTTATGCTTGCTTTTGGCGTTCACAATATTCAAAGCAATCTGCTTCTTGCCATCCGGCTGCTTGTTGTCCATGCCGCACTTCCTTCCCTGGTGTAATCATCTTGAATAATTTAATTTTAGCTAATAATACGGCGAATGCCAACATATACATCCCGTAGAAGCTTGTCAACGGGAGGAATTACAGTATGAAGCGACGATTCCGTACGACTTATCTCTTCGCCGCCCTGACCGCCCTCTGTCTGCTGGGCGGAGGAATATGGGCGCTATCCGGATCTTCCCCGGTCTCCCGCTATGCCGCCGCTCCGGAAACGGCCAAGTCCCCGGCCAGTCCCCGCCAGGAACAGGCAGGCAAACCCGCTATGCCCGTTCCTCCGGCCGCCAGCTCCGCCCCGGCTCTCAGCCGGAGAGTGGCAGAGTACCACATCAGCGTGCAGCTCGATCCGGGCACAAGCACCCTGACCGCCGCCGAGACGGTAACGTGGACCCATCCCGGCAAGAACCCGGTGAGCGATCTGTACTTCCACCTGTACCCGAATGCCTTTGCATCAGACAGCACCACCTTCATGAAAGAATCCGGCGGCAAGCTGCGCAGCGACAGCATGCCCCAGGACGGATTTGGATCGATAACGCTGACCGATGTGCGAACGACCGACGGCGTCTCCCTGATGCACCGGATGCAGTACGTCCAGCCTGACGACGGCAACCCGGATGACAAGACGCTGATCAAGATCCATCTGCCGCAGCCGGTGAACGGCGGAGAAAGCGTTACGGTCAAGCTGCGGTATGAAGTGCGTTTGCCGAAAATATTTGCCCGCATGGGGGAATCCGGAGATTTTATCATGGCAGGGCAGTGGTTTCCGAAGCTGAGTGTCTATGAGCCCGCAGAGGCGCGTGGCAGGGGGGAAGAAGGCTGGAATTTGCACCAGTACCACGGCACCTCCGAATTTTACAGCGATTTCGGGATATACAGCGTGGCCATTTCCGTTCCCGCGAATTATACCGTGGGAGCAACCGGATTTCCCGTTAAGAGCCCCAGAATAGCAGGGGGACGAAAAATATACCAATTTTACGCCGATGACGTTCATGATTTCGCCTGGGCCGCTTCTCCCGATTTTGTCTATGCGGAAAAAGCCTACTCCTCAGCGAATGTGCCCGGCGTGCGGATCAAGCTGTATTTGGACCCTCTGCATAAAAATCTGGCCGAGCGCTATTTCCAGGCCGCCGAGGCCGCGCTCAACGCTTTCAGCAAATGGTACGGCCCCTATCCGTACACCACGCTGTCCATCGTCGTTCCTCCCAAGGCGGGAAACGGAGCGGGAGGCATGGAGTACCCCACCTTGATCACCGCCTTCGGTGCGGAGAGCGGCTCTGCCGATACTTCGCTGGAACGGACGGTGATTCATGAAATCGGGCACCAGTTCTTCTATGGAATGGTGGCCAGCAACGAGTTCGAGGAAGCCTGGCTGGACGAGAGCTTCACCTCCTACGCCGAGGACAGACTGATGCAGAAGGAATACGGAATCGCTCCCAACCTTCCTCTCCAGGCCAACCTCGTCACGAAGCCGATGCCGCTAACTCTAGATACCTGGAAATACGGCAATGCGAACGTCTACACCCAGAACGTCTATATCCGGGGCAAGCTGGTGCTCAAAGATATCGAACAGCAGGTCGGCGCCAAGGCAATGGATACGATTATGTCCTCTTATGCCCGAAAATATCGTTTCCATCATCCAGGCACCGCCGATTTCCAAAAAATCGTGGAGAAGGTGACTAAAAAATCGTGGCAGGATTACTTCGACCGTTACGTATATGGCGGCGGCGCACCCGATTTCACCGTGGAAGACATCACCGTCAGCAAAAGCAAAAAAGGCGGCTACGAGTCGCTGACGACCGTCGCCAATAAAGGCAGCCTGTATACCGGCGTGAGCATAAAATTCACCTTTGCTAACGGCAGCACGCTGCACAAGATCTGGGACGGCGAGGGAGGAAAAGCCTCGTTCCGGCTCTCCTCCGCGGCTCCCCTCGTTTCGGCCGAGGTGGACCCGGGTCACGAAGTCCTGCTGGAGAACAAGCATATCAACAACTTCAGAAAAGCGGCTCTCCCCGCCGCCGCCGTATCCCGCTGGACGCTAAGCCTGACAAACGCAATCGAAACTGTGCTCGGAATTTTCGTCTGGTGAGGTGAAATGAAATGAGATCTTATATAACCCGCGGCTGGGGCAGCGTCAAGGAACAGCTGTATATTCTGATTCTGCTGTTTATCTACCGGCTGCTCTGGGGCTATTTTCTGTACCGCTTCGTAAGGTCCGCCGTCGTTCCCGCGCTTCTGCGGTATCCTTCCGAGAATGCCGGCGGCAGCGCGATAGGCAGGCTGCTGTATTATATCGACGCCCAATTCAGCCTGTCTTCCGAGCCCGACGTACGACGCTGGCTGTGGACGCTGCTTGTTCTGGCGGGCGTGCGCCTGCTGGCGACGCCGTTCATACGAGCCGGACTCCTGCATGAGCTGCATCAGGAGAGCAGGGGCGAGCGCGGGCTGTTCTTTTTTCCCGGTATGAAAAAATACGGGCTGCCCGTCCTGCTCTTCAGCGCCGCTGAATGGGCCTTGTCCCTGCTTCCCCTATACTGGCTTCTCCCCGAGGGGCGCAGACTCATCCTGTCCTCCTACTGGGAGCCGGGGCTGCTCCTGAAGCTGCTGCCGTTTATTCTCGGATGGCTGCTCTACGCGTTTATCATTCGCCAGATTCTGCTGTATATGCAGTTCGGTTATACCACTGGTGCCGGACTATTCGCTTCTCTGCTGACCGCCCTGCAATGCTTTCTTCCTGCCGCGGCACTGCGGATTCTGTTCGGACTTGCGGGACTGTCGATCTTCCTTATATGCGCGGTGACGGGGCTCCTGTGTCCCGGACTGCCCGCTTTCCTCATCAGGCAGCTTGCGCCTCTCCCTTCCACTTTATTCGATTTGTGGGGGCTTGCGGCGCAGTATCATCTATGGCGCGGCAGAACGAAGGCTTCCTAAACTTAATATACCGAAGCAAGCAAAAAGAGTTCAAATTCCGTGACAGGAATCTGAACTCTTTTTTATTTTGATATTTTCCAACATTTCGTCCTCTGAAATAAATTTGCCAAACCCTGAATCCTCTGCTACAATGAGCCATGTGCCAAGGTAACAAGTTTGTAATTATTTAAAACTATTTTGTTATTTTGTCGTATGATGATAAATCAAGTCGATTGTTCTGGTGCATAACTAGGCCAAATTCCCGGGCACCGGGGAGCGGGGGAACCATTTTTTTGGGTGAATTGATCTTGTAACTAGAGAGGTCATAGGGAACCTTCAAACCGAATCCTTAAGCTAACCACGCAGGCATTGGAAGGAGAACATAAGCTTTGAAAGGTCAACATATCAAGAAAAAACTCGCAGCCGCAGCGCTGGGCCTTGTGATGGCTTTCACTCTAGGGTCGGGAAGCGCTTTCGCAGATTCGAAAATGGACACAGTTATAGCAAAAACATTGGGAACCTCATATAAAACCGGTGGAATGAGCACAGCCGGTTTCGATTGCTCCGGATTTACCAAATACGTATTCACCAAATTAGGACTTAACCTTCCTCGTACATCCAAAGCGCAATTCAAAGTAGGAACCTCCGTATCGCGCAGCAAGCTACGCTCTGGAGATCTGGTATTCTTCAATACGGTCGGCAGCGGCGTTTCCCATGTCGGCATTTATGTCGGCAACGGCAAATTCGCGAACTCCTCTTCTTCGCGCGGCGTAACCATCAGCTCGCTCAGCCAATCCTACTGGGCCAACCGCTATGTCGGCGCCAAACGTGTCATGAACACCAAAGCCTACCAGGCGGTGGCTTACGATTGATTCATCCTGCCCGGAATATGATCCAGATCATCCGTTCCGGGTTTTTCCCTTTTTTCTGTATATAGTTAAGCTACACTTCATTCGGCGGCTTGAAACAGATTTTGCAAAAATCGGCGCTGAAAATTTTTTTTAGCATAAAAACGCGGTTTTTATCCGGGTTATTTAAGCGAATTCATAAATGTAAGCGCTACAAAATCGAATTTTGCTATGTTAAAAGTGATTGCCATCCAATAAAAGGTTTGTTACAATAAGCGCAATGAGTTTATAGTAACATTTTTGTAATGAATATTAACGTTTTGACGATAAATTTGTCATGATTTACAGGACATAATCCGAACACTATATCGTATGTGCCGAGTTCCCTAACCATTAGGGAAGCGGGGGAACCATCTTTGGGTGAATTGACCTCCTATTCATTGAGGGGTCATAGGGGACCTTCTACCGAATCCTTAAGCTAACCTCGCAGGCATTTGGAAGGAGTTTAATCTTTTGAAGAAGAAGTTGGCAGCAGCATTCATCAGCTTTTCCATCGTTCTCACACTCGGAGCAGGCAGCGCCTTTGCAGATTCCAAAATGGATAAAGTGATTGACGGCGCCATTGGAACCAAGTATGTATCCGGCGGCACGAGCACAAGCGGGTTCGATTGCTCCGGATTTACCATGTATGTATTCAATAAGATTGGCATTGATCTGCCGCACCAGTCGGGCTCCCAATTCAGAATGGGAGATGCGGTATCCCGCAGCGAACTGAGAGCAGGCGATCTTGTATTCTTTAACACCACCGGTAAAGGTGTCTCCCATGTCGGCATTTACGTCGGCTCCGGTAAATTCGCCCATGCTTCGTCTTCGAAGGGCGTTACCATTACCTCCCTGAACGACAGCTATTATGTCAATCGTTTTGTTGGCGCCAAACGGGTTATGGCCTCCAGTGCCTATCAAACCGCAGCCGTTGATTCCGTAGATAATGATGATGTACAGTAAGATTGACCGTAGAACCCCTTTCGGGCTTTAGCCCCGGGAAGGGGTTTTTGTTTTTTATAAGAACCATTAAAGCTGTTACTTGTATAATACCCCCTCCTGGATTCGTCAAACACACCATTTCCCCTCGGCCATAACTTCCTGAAATCACCTGCGCTCCCATGCTCTCTTTCCGGACTGCAAAGTTTTTGCGTCGAAATCGCCTTTTTTTGTATATAATTTAATATATAGGTTTCCCTTACCGGGGAGAGGAGGTCGCTGAATCAATGATTAGCTCCAACGTCATCTTCCATGTCGGGCCCATGACATCTGCGCATGCCAGAGACATCTGCGGTTGGCATTACAAGGCGCCCTACAATATTTACGGCTGGCTGTCCTGGGATCAAATGGAGGCGCTCGGCATTGAGTTCGGGGACCCGCGGATTCGGAGGGAGCAGTATGTCTCGGTCTTGAACGAAGAGAATGAACTCTGCGGCTTCGCCCAGCTCTTTCCGATGGAAGGCACGGTGCGTCTTGGCATCGGCATGCGTCCCGATTTGTGCGGGCAAGGGCTCGGGCATTTGTTTGTCGGAGCGATTGTAAAGGAGGCGCTGAAGCGCTATCCCAGCCGGGAAATCGATCTTGAAGTTCTGACCTGGAATCAAAGAGCCATCCGGGCCTACCGCAAAAGCGGCTTTACGATCACCGACACTTATGAACGCCGGACGCCAAGCGGTGAAAAACCTTTTTACTGTATGGTCTATGATAAGTCCTTCCTTGAAAGCTAAGCCCCGCCGCCCATCGTTCAATTTTTTGACACAAACCCTATGATAACGCTTTATCATCCGTTATAATTAGAGAAGCAGCTTACACAGGGGAGGACGATTGGGGATGCAAAAGTGGATCATGAGCGGATTATTTTTCGCTGCCTGCGCCTTTGCGGTTATCCTGATGTTCACACTGCCCGGAAAAGAGCAGGTCGCCGAGCAGAACAATGAGGCCATTCCAAGCGTTACAGCCGATCCCGCCAAAGCCGAAGCGACCGTAAAAGCGAACTGCATCACCTGCCACGGCGATCAGCTTCAGGGCGGAGTCGGACCGAATCTGCAAAAGGTAGGCGGCGAGAAAACGGCCGAGCAGATTTACAGCATCGTGACCAAAGGACGGGGACAAATGCCATCCTTCAAGGATAAGCTGGCCCCCGAGGAGATTGCCCACGTCGCCATGTGGCTGTCCGAAAAAAAATAAGCGCCGAAACAACAATACGCCGCTGCGCGGAAGGCTTCATGCTTCCCGGCACAGGGGCGTATTTTTCATAACATTCTTCTCTTGTCGTCTATTTAACGGGTCTTCTCAAACGCCTCATTAAACTCATGGGCTTCACGCACGTCAAGCGCGGTAATGCCGCCCTCCTCGTTTGTCGTAAGCCGCAGAATGACCGTTTTATAATCGATTGTGATATGCGGATGATGGTCGAACGCCTCCGAGATGGCAGCCACCTCGTCCACGAATGCAATGCCCTTCATAAAATCGTTGAACATGTATTTGCGTACGATGGCCCCGCTGTCCAGCTTCCAGCCTTCCAGCCTGCCCACTTGCTCATGCAGTTCTCCCTCAGTTAATAACACTTTATGTTTCCTCCTTAAAAAAGCAGCCGTTTAAGTTCCATTCGCCTTCCCGTTAAACAAAACATCCCTCAGTGTCTTACGTCCAAGGGATGCGCCAGGAAAAACGCTTATTTTCGGTTTAATGTATTCTTGAATCCCGGCAAATATACCTTAGACACTATCAATTTTAACATGGAGGGCAGAATGCGGCAAATCCGGCGTTGCTTTTGCTTCTTCCTGCCTAGATCAACGAAACCGATTCCAAATCCTCTTCACCGACCAAAATGTTGATGCGGTGCGTCTCCTTGTCGTGTATAACTACGCCGCTGCCAACCTGGATTACCGGCTCATTTCCGAGGGCAAAGAATAGATCCTCCGCCAGCGCTTCCCATACTTCGAGCTTGGACTCACGGGGTAGCTCCTGCCATTCGTCCGGTTCCATTTCGAAAAAAAGATAACTGTCCGGTATGAGCTCAACCGCTTTGGTCAGGTCTCGTAAAATATCTCCGTAATCTCTTCCATGCTTTACACCCACCGCTATCACTCCGCTTCATAAACAGATGAATACCCTTTCCTCATCCATTATAGCCTAAATGCCTTAACAAAAAAGGGCCGGCTGTCGATAAATAAGAATAGACATAGTTGTTCTCCGCTAATAAGCGCCGCCCATTCAAGGATGATAGACGCGGCATACGCGAGATCACTTTATTACTCATGGACGAGGTGTACAAATGCAGATTTCATCAATTATTGGCCTAGTGCTCGGTATAATTGCGGTGGTTTATGGCATGTATCTTAAGGGAGCGCCGCTCATCGCCCTCAAGAACCCCGCCGCCTTTACCATTATCATCGTAGGTACCGCAGCGTCGCTGTTCATGGCCTTCCCGATGTCGGAAATTAAAAATGTGCCGAAGTTGTTCAAAATTCTGTTTATCGGCGGGAAGAAGCTGATCGATAAAGGAGAGGTCATCACCATGTTCATGGAGTGGGCCTCCATTACCCGGCGCGAAGGCCTGCTCGCGCTTGAATCGAAGGTGGATGAGATTCAGGATGATTTCTTGCGAAGCGGCATGCGGATGATTATCGACGGCAACGACCAGGAGTTTGTCCGGGATGTGCTGCTTGAAGATATCCATGCAACCGAAGAGCGTCATAAATCCGGCGCGCTGATCTTCTCCCAGGCCGGTATGTACGCGCCGACACTGGGGGTGCTTGGGGCCGTTATCGGCCTGATCGCCGCCCTTGCGGACATGAGCGCGATGGAGAAGCTGGCACACGCTATCGGGGCGGCCTTTATCGCTACGCTGCTCGGTATTTTTACCGGTTATGTCCTTTGGCATCCAATGTCCAACAAGCTGAAGCGGCTGTCCAAGCAGGAAATCCAGATCCGGATGATGATGCTTGAGGGTCTCCTGTCCATCCAGTCCGGCGTATCCACCATTGCGATCAACCAGAAGCTCTCCGTGTTTCTGACTCCTGCGGAGCGCGCCAAGCTGAACCAGAAGGAAGGTGGCTCCGGTGAGCAAAAAGACTAGGCACGAAGACCATGAGGAGCACGCCGACGAATCCTGGCTCCTGCCCTATTCCGACCTGATGACGCTGCTCGTCGCCCTGTTCCTGGTACTGTACGCCATGAGCGCGACGGATGCGAAGAAATTCGAGGAGATGGCGCAGGCGTTCAGCTCTGCTCTCAATGGAGGTACGGGTGTGCTGGATAATACATCCATGGCGCCTACCAATAGCGATTTGGATTCAGGCAAATCCACTAAGTTGAACACCATCGCCGAAAAGAACACCACCGAGGCCGACCTCGCCAAGCTCCGTCAGAAGGAGCAGGAGGAGCTGGAGAAGCTGAAGAAGCAGTTTGACCAGTATATCAAAAACAACGGCCTGACCGACCTGCTCAGCACGAAGCTGAACCAGTCGCAGCTGTTGATTACGATCAGCGACAACGCGCTGTTCGCCTCCGGCCAAGCTGCCGTCAAGCCGGAATCCCGGCAGCTCGCTAGATCGATCTCGCAAATGCTGCAGCAGTTCCCCGATTACGAAGTGGTCGTGCAGGGATATACCGACAACATTCCGATTTCCAACAGCGAATACTCCTCCAACTGGGATCTTAGCGCCAACCGGGCGCTGCAGTTCATGAAAATTCTGCTCGTGAATCCTTATCTTAATCCGGAGAAGTTCAGCGTCATTGGCTACGGGGAATACCATCCGATTGCCGATAACTCAACCGCCGCCGGACGGGCGAAGAACCGCCGGGTCGAAGTGTCCATTCTCCGCAAATATCAGGATAATAAGACTACACTGCCTGCCAAATGACGGCAAGACCTTGTAAATCTGCTATTCAAAAAAAGAGCTGCTTTCGCTGCCCTCATCCGGGCCGAAAACAGCTCTTTATTCATGTTCCGCCTTATTCGCCGGAATCTTTTACTGAAGCTTGTACCTTAGCATTTCGCCCAGCTCCTTCTTCTCGGCCGGGGTAAGATCGCGCCACTTGCCTGCCGGAAGGTTTCCGAGGCGGATATTCATGATGCGGATGCGCTGCAGCCGCCGCACTTCATAGCCGAACGCGCTGCACATCCGGCGAATCTGCCGGTTCTTGCCTTCGGTCAGAATAATCCGAAAGACCCGCTCCGCCATCCGGGTAACCTGGCAGGGCAGTGTCTTCTCTCCAAGAATCTTCACCCCGCTGGACATTCCGGTGATAAAGGAAGGCGTAATCGGACGGTCCACGGTAACGATGTACTCCTTCTCATGCCGGCCTTCGGCGCGCAGGATTTTGTTGACGATGTCCCCATCATTGGTGAGCAGGATCAGCCCTTCCGAGTCCTTGTCCAGCCGTCCGATTGGAAAAATCCGCTCATGATGTCCGACAAAATCGACAATATTGCCTTTAATGTGGCCCTCTGTCGTTGACGTAATCCCTACCGGCTTGTTAAGTGCGATATAAACGGTTTGGGACTCGCTTTCCAGCCTTTTTCCGTCTATCCGTACCTCGTCTCCCGCTTCAGCCTGGCTGCCGAGCACGGCCCGTTCGCCGTTAATGGTCACCCGGCCGCTTTCCACCAGCTTATCCGCCTCTCGCCGCGAGCAGTAGCCGGTCTCGCTGATATACTTGTTAATTCTCATGCTGGTCTTGTCACTCCGTTTCTTTTCCCGCGCCAACTTCCGCGTTGGCAGTCTCCGCGCTCTCTTCGGCGGCCGGCAGCGCAATCGTTACCGAGGTCCCCCGGCCGACCTGACTTTCAATCTCCATTAATCCTTTGTGCGCTTGAATAATCCGCTGGCAGATCATCAGGCCAAGTCCCGTTCCCGTCTCCTTGTTCGTAAAGAACGGCTGTCCAAGCTTCGGCAGCATCTCCGCCGGGATCCCTTCACCTTCATCCGTAATAACAATAACGATGGAATCCTCAAGACGCTTCTGTTCCAGCGTTAACGTTCCGCCTGCGGACATGGATTCAATCCCGTTCTTGATAATATTGATGAATACTTGCTTCAATTGGTTCTCTTCACAGTGTACCATCGCCGGGGTCGTTTCAAACCGGTCCTTGACCTCGATATTGTGCAAATGGGCCTGGCTGTCCAGCAGGGAGATCACATCATGCAGAATGTGGCGGACATCCTTTTGCTGAAATCGTACGGCCTGAGGCTTGGCCAAGATCAAAAATTCGCTGACAATCAGGTTGATCCGCTCCAACTCGGAGAGCATCAAATCCACATGCAGGGGGACAACCGTCTGCTTTTCCTTTTGCAGCTGTAAAAAGCCCCGGAGCGTCGTAAGCGGATTCCGGATTTCATGCGCCACGCCCGCCGCGAGCTGGCCAACGGTAGTCAGCTTCTCGGATTGACGGAGCAGCTCCTCCATCCGGTTCCGCTCCGTCATATCGCGCGAGACATGCACGAAAGACAGCGGCTTGCCCTCTTCGTCCCGGATGACAGATGTGCTGATGCTAACCTCGACGACCGAACTGTCCCGTTTCAGACGCACCGTCTCCGTCGGAGGCAGATGCGCTCCCCGAATCAGCCATTGAAGCCGGGTCCCCTCTTCTTTGGCCGCGGAGTCCGGAACGAGATTTATAATCCTTCCAATAACCTCGCGTTCTTTCCAGCCGTACAGCTCTTCAAAAGCGCGGTTCACGCTGATGATTCTGCCGGTCATATCCGAAGTATGGATCGCATCGGAAGTACCGTTGATGACTGACTCCAGATGCTCTTTAACCTCTCGGTTCTCATCCAGTGTCTGCCTAAGACGGCTTGTGTGAAGGGCGAGATTCCGTGTCATGGCATTCACGCGCAGCGCCAGCTGCCCGAGCTCGTCCCGGCTTTTGACTTCAAGCGGCGGCTCGAACCTGCCCCGGGAAACATCCTGCACCTTGGTGAGGATCGCCTGAATAGGCCGGATAATAAAGCCAGCCACAATGTAGCTTCCTACGAGGAACACGGCAAGCAGCACTAGGGAAATCCGGATGTTGTTCCACAGTTGATCCCGGATAACCGACGTAATGACCGAGTAATCGATCACCACGCTGATCACATAGGCGCCCGAATCGGGCAGAGTCACGGGAATAAAACTCTTCAGTACCCTGACCCCGCGCGCCGTCGTGTCCAACATGACCGGCTCTTTTTTAACCAGTGCTTCTTTCACCGCCCATTTATCCCGCTCCAGGTCTCCGAACCGGTAGGTTCCGTACATAATCGGCCGGTTGCGCAGCTTGACATTCACACTGTCGGTTCCATCCGGAGCCATAGTGGATGAACCAAATGTGGAGGGATTGATGCCCGTGATCTCCAAAATATCAGGGTTGACCTCCATCGTCTGCTTCACAATCTCTTCCGGACTCATAATTCTTACATAATCGCTAATCGACGTGCTGCGGATATACGGATCAATAAGATAATTGCTTCGCCCGTCATAGTAATAGCCCCACTTCTCGATATACTCGGGATTGGAGGAGGAATACTCAAAGGGACCGGACCAAAAATGATCCATGCGCTGCCCTTTGGTTACCGATACATCCCGCCCTTCGAACAGATCGACAAAAGCCGTGTACCAGAATCCCCAGCCTTTGGTCGGCAAGCCCAGTTCTTTGGGATCGGAGGACTTCTTCACCACAATGTCGTCCTTGGTCCTAACCAGCAGCGATATGTTGGAGACTCCTACTTTTGCGGCTAGCGCCTTCAACTCAGCGTTGCTTACGTTCGCAATATCAGGGCTCAGCTCATTGGATATCAAAATAGCGGCCATCCGCAAATTTTGCGCGATCAGTTGTTCCGCATAATTGGAGCTGTAATTACTCTGTTCTACGGAAACGGCAATCTGACTAGCCGCCGTCTTCATGTTTCTCTCGGTCTCGTTCCACAGATTATTGCGGGTCGCATAGGTGTTAAGAGTTAAATTCAGTGCCAGAATAAGCAATACGGAGCCGAATATAATTGCAGAAAGCTTCGTTTTTATGGACAAGCTAATTTTTCACCTCTTGGACGGCTGGCCGTTCCTGTCGTTCTCAATAATAATCATACCGTTTGCCCTTCCATTTGAAAAGCGTTTAACCGCATTTATATGAAGCATTCCGGCGGCTTGTCATTGAAAATCAATGGGCACTTCTCTACAATAGGATAGAAAAGAGTCCACAGGTTATGCACATATAAACAAAATCAACACCCTGTATGTGTATAATATTGTGGATAACGACCGGGTTTTCCACAGAGTTATACACAACTTGTTAAGAACGAATACTCGTTCGCAGAACAATCCGACCCGGAGCGGAAAGGAAGAATCTTTTGGACAACTGGGATAATGAGATAAGCCCTGGGCGGCAGGAAGAACATGAGCGATGGATGGCCGAAGCCATCGCAGAAGCGCGAAAAGCGGAAGCGCTGGGCGAGGTTCCTATAGGTGCGGTTATCGTCAGGAACGGCGAGATTATCGGCAGAGGGTACAACTTGCGTGAAACGACGATGGATTCCACGGCCCATGCGGAAATGGTGGCCATTCGCGAAGCAAGCGCCGCGATGAACTCCTGGCGCCTGCTGGAATGCACGTTATATGTCACACTCGAGCCTTGTCCGATGTGCGCGGGAGCCATCGTGCAGTCCAGAGTTCCGCTTACGGTGTACGGCACGCCTGATCCGAAAGCGGGCTGCGCCGGGACACTGATGAATTTGCTGGAGGAGCCGCGGTTCAATCACCAGACCGAAGTCATATCCGGCATTATGCAGGCGGAATGCGCCGGACTCTTGACCTCTTTCTTCCGGCGGCTTCGGCAGGAGCGCCTGCAGAAAAAAGTCAGGGAGGAATAAACGGTAATGTCATTCATTCTAACGAATCAATCAGCCGGCATTTATCTGGCTCCCATCCGATCTCAGAATGCGGAAGCCCTGCTGGATTTGCGCCTGCGCAACCGCATTGTCCACAGCCGGTACGAGCCTAAGCGAGACGAAGAATTTTTTACTCTGAAAGGCCAGAAGCAGCTCATTCTTGAGCGAATGAAGGATGAGGAGCAGGACCGGGCGTACATGTTCGGAATTTTTTCCTCCGAAGAAGAATATTTGATCGGACAGATTACCATCAGCAATATTGTACGCGGGGTGGGACAGTTCGCCGATCTCGGCTATTTTATCGACCATGAGCATCAAGGGCGGGGCTATATGACGAGCGCTGTCGGCCTGGCCGCGGAATATGCCTTTCAGGCGCTGGGTCTGCACCGGCTGCAAGCCGCCATTCTCCTGCACAATGACGCTTCCAGAAGGGTCTTGGAGAAGAACGGGTTCCAGGCGGAAGGCATCGCACGCCGCTTTATTAAAATTGACGGACAATGGCAGGATCACCGGACTTATGCTCTTTTGGCCGACGAGGTTTCCTCTGAGGGAAATCCGCCCATGTAACCCTATCGCACCCAGCCGCTGCAAAATGATTAGTAAAAACCCCGCTATAAGCGTATGAGCGCTTAAGCGGGGTTTTTCACTGGGGCAGACTCTTTTGTTAAGAGCCTGTATTCGATTCTCCCTGGTTAATAGGAACCAAGCGAGCCAAACTGCTGCTGCAGCTCTTCCTCGGTAATGACGTCACTGCCTTGGGGGATACCGATTTTGAATGCCGGTTTTTCATTAATCTTGCTGTATTGATTGCTGCCGGTCAGCGACAATCCCACCTTGGTCCCGTCATCCGGATTGGTAACCTTGATATCGAGCGCCAAATCCTGATAGACTGGGAACTCGTCTTTGTTGATCGCTGTGTTGAAGCGGAACTGATTTACGGTCAGATACTGATCCAGCTTCGCCAGATTTTTGTCAAACTCCGCCTTCTTCTCGCTGTTCTGCAAATCCGCCTTCGCCTCGTCTAGCTGCTTCTGGTCGATCTGGAGCAAATTCTTGTACTCTTCCTTGGACAGAATATCCAAAATTTTCGGAAGCGCATTGTTGACAAAGATAGTAACGGCTTCCTTCACATTCTCATTGGCGATCTGGAATTGAACCACCTGCTTGGCATCTACGCCCTCCGGCAGATTCGCATCTTTGGGATCAATATTTTTAAAATACTTGCTCTCGTCATATTCGGCCAGCAGCGTACCCAGCACCTCATTGGACAGCTTCTGGGTCTTCTGCGTATCCAGCATGCCCGGATTAAACTCAGTGCCTTCCTGTTCCGCAAGCTTCTTCAGGTCAAGCATCACGAACTTGCCTACGACATTTTCCGGAATAGGGAGGAACGGAATGCTCGGAATCTTAACATACAGCTTCTCCGTCGTCATCACCATCGGAACGGAAAAGCTCATTGTCATATCGCCTTTCAAATTCAGCACCAGTGTCATTTCCGTCTGCATCGGATCGGCTTGATACACACCATCAATCGAAATGTCCGCGTTCTTGAGCATGCTCAGCACCTGTGTCGTCATCGCAGAGGATTGTTCGCTTGGCGCATCAATCGTCAGGTTGTTGATAACGAACTTGCTCTTCATTTCATAAGAAGTCATGGCAGCCGCTTTGCTTGCCGCACCCTGCAGCGCTTCCTTCGGAGCTTGCTTGGTTCCGCACCCTGGCAGGATTACGGCTGTCGCGAGCAGCAATGCTGCTGTGGAAATTCCCCACTTTTTAAACATTTTTTCTCTCCTCTCCCAATTAAAGAACTATCTTCCCCCCATCTTATGATAAACGATTTGCTTCCCCAGATAAACCATTTCCAGTAAAATGTTATCCTTGCGGGTTGTTATGGCTAACGTGATTCGCCTGCTTCACTTTCTTGGAGCCGGAAAGCGGCTCCGGACCGTCACTGTTATGACGCGTCTTCATTTCGTCTATCGCGGGCTGTGTTCCGGGAACCTGAATGGTCTTCGGTTTACTCATGTTCTCGTCCTCCTTTAAGATTAGGGATTCGTCAGACCCTTAAGGTCCTGAGCGCACTCGTGGATCTGCCGTGTATACCGCTGCGCCAGCTGCTGTACGGCGTCGGTTCGTTCATCGGTATGCAGTCCGGCCTTCTCGACGTCGAGAAGGTCTACCGCGACCTCTCGGCTGTCTACGTACGTGCAGCGAAAATCCAGTGAGTAGCTCTGGCGCCCCGCCGCGTTAAAATGAATAAGCAGGCTCTTCCGGTTGGCTTCGTCGGGCTGTACGGAATAGCTGTCTCCATCATCCATAAATGAGGGAAGACGCTCCTGCCAAGCGGATACGAGCTGCTGCTGGTCCACCTGTAATTGTTGATCCATAAATGTGATCAGCCTCCTTCTCTAATACATTGCGGAGAAAGCGGGGTTTTTATTCTCTGCTTCCTGTCCACTCGCATCCTTTGAAAAGGGGCCTTAAGCGAATGCAAAAAAGCCGTTCCCCGAGGGAAACGGCTTATGCTTTCAAAATATTCAATGTATAAAGGATATGGCGGAGAGGATGGGATTCGAACCCATGTGGGCTTGCACCCTAACGGTTTTCAAGACCGCCCCGTTATGACCGCTTCGGTACCTCTCCATATGCAGCAAATATCACATGCATTAGAGATTGTACCATATGAGACGGTGCGGAAGCAACTCCATTTACTGGTTCGTCTTTGGCCGTATCGCCTTCACGTTGCCCATATAAGGCTGAAGACGTTCCGGAATAAGCACGCTGCCGTCCTCCTGCTGATAATTCTCCAGAATGGCAGCGACTGTGCGTCCTACCGCCAAAGCCGAGCCATTGAGCGTATGCACGAATTCCGGTTTGGCTTTCGGTTCCTTGCGGAAACGGATGTTGGCCCGCCGCGCCTGGAAGTCCTCGGTATTCGAGCAGGACGAAATTTCGCGGTACATGCCGCTTTCCGGCAGCCACACTTCGAGATCATAGGTTTTGGCCGCGGTAAAGCCCATATCACCCGTACAGAGCGCCAGCACGCGGTAAGGGAGCTCAAGCAACTGCAGTACGCTTTCAGCGTCGGCCGTCATTTTCTCAAGCTCTTCATAAGAGGTCTCCGGCGATGTAAGCTTGACCAGCTCGACCTTGTTGAATTGATGCTGGCGGATCAACCCGCGGGTGTCCCGTCCGGCCGAACCAGCCTCCGAGCGGAAGCAGGAGCTGTAAGCGACAAAATATTTCGGCAAATCGGAAGCGTTCAAAATTTCTTCCCGGTAGTAGTTCGTTACCGGCACTTCGGCCGTTGGAATCAGATAATACTCCGTGTCGCGCAGCTTAAACAGGTCCTCTTCGAATTTAGGAAGCTGCCCTGTGCCGTACAGACTGTCCTTATTGACGATATACGGCGGCAGCATTTCTTCATATTGATGCTCCCCGCTGTGCAGGTCCATCATAAAGTTGATTACCGCGCGCTCCAGGCGGGCGCCAAGACCTTTATAAAAGACAAAACGCGAGCCCGTCACCTTGGCGGCGGCCTCAAAGTCGAGAATGTCCAGATTCTGTGCCAGCTCCCAATGGGATTTCGGGGTAAAGCTGAATTCACGCGGCTGAGACCAGCGGCGTACTTCCACATTCTCTTCCTCGGATTTGCCTACAGGCACCGACTCGTGGGGAATGTTCGGAATGCTCAGCATCAGCTCGGAAATTTGATTTTCCAGCTCCCGCACTTCATCGTCCAGCTCTTTGATCCGGTCCGATACGTTCCGCATTTCGGCAATCAGCTCGTCGGCCGACTCGCCGTTCTTCTTTTTCCTGGCGACTTCGCCCGAGACGGTGTTGCGGCGGTTCTTCAAGCTTTCCGTCTCCTGCAGCAGTTCACGGCGGCGAAGGTCCAGCGCCGGAAATCCGGAGATCAAATCCTGCGATTTGCCGCGTTTGTCGAGCGCCTCCTCTACCTTGGCATAATCGGTGCGCAATATTTTAACATCTAACACGACATTTCCCTCCTGAAACAGCCCTAACTCTTCCAAATAGCCGGTGAAGGCTTTGAAAGAGTCAGGATGTTTAAATATGCGGTTACTGTTCGGTTGACCCGGCAGCCTGCACCATATCCGCAAAGTACTGATGCAGCCGGTAATCATCCGTTAATTCCGGGTGAAAAGAAGACACAAGCAGGTTGCCTTCGCGCGCGGTTACGATCTCGTCGTTATAGACGGACAACACCTCGACGTTCGGACCGACTTTCTCAATGAGCGGAGCCCGGATAAATACGGCACGGACCGGTTCATCGATTCCTTTGACATCCAGATCGCATTCAAAGCTCTCCCGCTGTCTTCCAAAGGCATTCCGCTGAACGGTAATGTCCATCAGCTCCAGATGCGCCGATTCACCGCCCACAATTTCCTTCGCCAGCACAATAAGTCCGGCACATGTCCCGAAGACCGGCTTGCCTTGGCCCGCGAACTCGCGAATGGCATCGATGAAGCCGTACTTGCGCATCAGCTTGCCGATCGTCGTGCTCTCGCCTCCGGGAATGATCAGCCCGTCCACTTCATCCAGCTGCTCTACCCGCTTGATCGGCGTTCCCTCGGCACCCGTCTTGCCGATGCTGACAATATGTTCTGTTACGGCGCCCTGAAGCGCCAGTACACCAATCTTCATTTCAAAACCCTTCTCTCTATTACCAGCCGCGCTCGGACATCCGCTCGGCAGCGCTCAGAGTTGCAATATCAATGCCTTTCATCGCTGCGCCAAGGTTCTTGGATACTTCGGCGATCAGCTTGTAATCCGTGTAATGGGTCGTCGCCTCAACAATCGCACGGGCGAATTTCTCCGGGTTGTCCGATTTGAAAATACCGGAGCCTACGAATACGCCATCCGCTCCCAGGTGCATCATCAGCGCGGCATCAGCCGGTGTTGCTACGCCGCCTGCAGCGAAGTTAACGACAGGCAGCTTGCCGAGCTCATGAACTTCAAGCAGCAGGTCGTAAGATACGCCAAGATTTTTGGCTTCAGCATACAGCTCGTCCTTCGACAAATTTTGAACCTTGCGGATTTGGCTGTTGATATAGCGCATATGACGAACCGCTTCTACGATGTTGCCGGTTCCCGGCTCGCCTTTGGTGCGGATCATGGACGCGCCTTCGCTGATGCGGCGCAGGGCTTCACCCAGATCCTTTGCTCCGCACACGAAAGGCACGGTGAATTCACGTTTATCGATATGGAACACTTCATCCGCCGGCGTCAGCACTTCACTTTCGTCCAGGTAGTCAACACCCAGGGATTCCAGCACTTTCGCTTCTACATAATGGCCGATACGGGCTTTTGCCATAACGGGGATGCTTACGACCTTGATTACCTCTTCCACGATGGTAGGGTCGGCCATACGGGCCACGCCGCCTGCCGCACGAATGTCGGATGGCACACGCTCCAGAGCCATTACGGCTACAGCGCCTGCGGCTTCGGCAATTTTAGCCTGTTCCGCATTCATGACGTCCATGATGACGCCGCCTTTCTGCATTTCTGCCATACCCCTTTTAACTCGCGATGTTCCTGTTTCCATCTCTTCAAGCCTCCCGATAATCTATCTTAATCTAACTTTTTATTTTACCGCATGGCGGCTAAATATACAAGCCATTTACTCGGAATTAAGTCGTTATTCTTAAAATTTAGAATAAATTCTTGATTCCCGAAAAAATGTCACTAAAGAAACTACCGATCGCCCGGAAGAGAAGCTTGAACCAGCCGGCTTTTTCCGCGTTCTCGGATGTGATGAGATTGACTGTCTTCTGCTGTGTCCCTATTCCGTCCACTTTATACGTATAGGTGACCTTTCCGACTTTCGTTCCTTGCTTGATTGGCGCAACCAGCGTCGATGCATCGTTGATCTGTACGGTTGACGTGATTTGCGGAGAGGCTGTCCCCTTCGGAACGACAAAGGTCGCACCTGCGTCGGTTACCACCGGCACCGTGCTCTTCTTGCCTTTCTCAATTGGAACCGTCTCGTGGCCGGCAATCACAGCTTTGGCCGCAACGACCTGCTTGACTTCAAAATTGTTAAATCCAAAATCAAGCACCTTCTTCGTCTCCGTGAAGCGATGGGCTTCGGAGTTGGCTCCCATAACCACGCTAATCAGGCGCATGCCGTCGCGCACAGCCGTGCCCGTAAAGCAGTTGCCCGCGCTGGAGGTATGTCCCGTCTTCAGCCCGTCCAGGCCGGGATAGGCGTACGCTTTAAAGTTAGGGATATTTTTGTTCGCTTCCAGCATCCAGTTATAGTTTACCATAGGTGCCGAATCCCGTTCGCGGAATTTGTACGATTGAATGGTCGTATATTTCGAAAAATCAGGATGATCGGTAACAATATGCTGGGCAAGAATCGCCGCATCCATTGCCGACATTACCGTTTCCTTATCCGTATCCGGACGGAACTTGGCAGGCATATCATCACGGCTAAGCCCGGTAGAGTTGATAAAATACGCTGTCTTCATCCCCATCTTCTGGGCGGTCTCGTTCATCAGCTTGACGAATTCCTGTTCCGAACCGGAAAGCGTCTCGGCCAGCGCGACGGTAGCATCATTAGCTGAGCCAACCGCCATGGCTATGTACAGTTCTTCAATGGTATGTTGATCTCCCGCGGCCAAAAAAATACGCGAGCCAATCTGCTCGGCGGCATTTTCGGCAACGGTTACTTTCTGATCCCAGGACAGCTTGCCGTTCTTGACGGCATCAGCGATGAGATATTCCGTCATCATCTTCGTCATACTGGCCGGAGGAAGCGGCACATCCGCATTCAGCGACAGAAGGACTTGTCCGGTCGTCGGCTCAAGCAGCACGGCCGATTTCAGATTCAAACCAAGCGATTGAACCGAAGGAATGGTTACCGGGGTTCCAGCCGCAGCCGGTGTGGCGGTTGTATCAGCCGTTGCCGGAACCGGCGTCTGAACGCTTTCGGCCAACGCCGGAATAGGGGATAACACAAGCATATTTAAAAGCAGACCCGCTGTTGCTGTCTTCACTGCCATTTGCTTCACACTGGATTTACGCTTGAACTTCAATGGATTTAAACTCTCCCTTTTGAACATCATCTAGAATTGCTTGTTCTATTCTAACACAGGGGTACAATCAAAAAAAGACAGACAGGGCGAAATTCGTCCTATCTGTCCGTATTTTCAATAATGTTCTCTTATAGGGAATAGTTGGGCGCTTCCTTCGTAATTTGCACATCATGCGGATGGCTTTCGCGAAGCCCCGCTCCGGTAATCCGGATGAAGGAGGTTTCTTCGCGCAGTCCCTTCAACGTCCCCGTACCGCAGTATCCCATACCGGAGCGCAATCCGCCGATCAGCTGATGCACCGTATCGGACAGAGGGCCTTTAAAGGCGACACGGCCTTCAATACCTTCCGGAACAAGCTTCTTATCGTCGTCCTGGAAGTAGCGATCCTTACTGCCCTGCTTCATGGCGCTCATGCTGCCCATGCCGCGATATACCTTGAATTTGCGTCCTTGATAAATTTCGGATTCTCCCGGGCTCTCTTCCGTGCCTGCGAACAGGCTTCCCAGCATGACGGCATGCGCGCCGGCTGCCATCGCTTTGGTAATATCTCCGGAGTATTTAATGCCCCCGTCCGCGATAATCGGCACTCCATATTCACGCGCTACAGAGGCGCAATCG